>JAGQOW010000458.1 GCA_020427155.1 Planctomycetales bacterium
TACCACTGGTTGCCCGACCCACCCCACAGCCAAATCAACATTTGGTCTGGTTTAGGTTGGGAGCCAATGATAATTGGCTCGGTCAATTCGGCGGCAGCTGCGAGGTTCTTGCTCATGAGCGTGCAATTCAGTTTGTAGACCCCCGATCTTATCGCCGCAGTTGGTAGACGGAACGAGAGTCGACGCTCTTCCCCTCTGGCAAGTTGAAACGTCGCCGAAGTTCGCTCGACACATTCGGCCAACTTGAGGTTCAGCACAGAATCGGCAAGTGAACTCTCGCCGATGTTGGCGACCTTCACCACTATCAAAACGACTTCACCTCGATAGAATGCCCGGCGGGGGCTTTCGAGAGTGAGTTCTGCTTTTGTCTCAGCCCAAGTCGTATCGGCATGGGAGAACAGCATACTGACGGCCATTCCTAGCCAAGATGCAGCGATGCATTGGTGGTATGTCACAGTCAATTCCTCACAAAGTAGCCCAATGATGCAGCAATCGACGTTGCCTCATGGTAACCTTTCCTCTTCTTCCTGGACACGTAGCGTCGTGACAATTATTGCTGCTTTACAATTTGATATACAGCCTCCTGCGGAAGAAATACGCATTCAATATCAGAACTTTCGAGAGCTTGCCCCACCTCATTCACTGGAGAGCGAAATGCTCCGATGCGTTGCTAACCTCACTTGGATCGTAGTGCTTGCCACCGCAGTCACTGCTGTTGAAGTACTGCTGGAACAAAGTTGCTTTGCTATTGAAGAGAGTGAGCAGGTGGCCCAGGCGATGCAGCGCTCGTATGAGCCGCTCGATCTGTCCCTGTTCCGCGACAGTATTCACCACTGGCAAATGAAAGAAGGCAGAGGGCGGAACGATCTGCGGCTCGATTCCAACCAGGTAGTCCAAATTGCCGAAAACCTATTGAAGTATCAAAACGCAGACGGTGGCTGGCCTGTCAACCTGGATTGGCTTGCTGTAATCGATGTTTCAGAAGTCCGCAAGATCCGCAAGAACACCTT
>JAGQOW010000459.1 GCA_020427155.1 Planctomycetales bacterium
TTGAGCGGCCGATGGCCGACATCATCTCAGGAAACACCAAAGCACGTCCCATCGGTCCGCTCTAATGCGTAGTTAGGCACAGCCGCGAGCGGTCGTTGAACCTTACGCGTCGCAAGAGAGCCTTCGTCACTATGGCTTGGGAGGTGCGGAGATATTGCCCAAGGATGTCAACAAGAGAAGCCCTGAAATTACGCAAACGATCTTGAGAAAGCTCAATGGGTTTCTGTGCTCTTTCCAGATCATCGCGATGACACCGATAATTGCCGGACCAAGAGCGAAGCCAAGTGACGCCGAGAATGCTACTGATGGTGCTGTCTCGCGCGAACTACCCGCCAGGTCAAACATGAAGTTGGCGGCAGTGAGAAGTACAGCCAGAACCGCAAGGACAACTGTCTTGAGCGTTTTCATTGCTCATGGCTCCGATTAGCTAGTCATCTGTGCCTAACGCCGCATTGAGCGGCCGATGACCGATATCGTCTCAGAAAACATCGAAGCCTGTCCCATCGGTCCGCTCTAATGCGTAGTTAGATTTGCCCTGCCTACTTCCATTCTCGCAACGTATCCACACGCAGCCACGTAGACTCGGCCCTGCAATGGTCGTACACCCAACCCCAATATGCCTCAGACCCATCGGCGAGCCCTTCATCAGCTTGAGTCTTGCAGCGTAAGTCTCGCTCTTCGATCCATTTCACCTGATCGGAGCTCAGTTCCTCAAGCTGTCTCGGCGATAGAAGATCATTGAGTCTGCCTAGCTCCGCTACCAGCGCGGCTTGCGCGCGCTCGAACTCCAGCGCAGCGCAAGGAAGAAACTCCGAGCTCTTGGAGCTGTCCGGATTGCAGGTCGTCTCCCCAGCGTGGACCGGGCAGGATAGGGCCGCAACACACACCGCCAAGACTCGAGCGAAATCCTTCATAGGCAAATCTAACGCCGCATTGAGCGGCCGATGGCCGATATCATCTCAGGAAACATCGAAGCACGTCCCATCGGTCCGCTCT
>JAGQOW010000460.1 GCA_020427155.1 Planctomycetales bacterium
AAGCATTCGTCAATCCCGGCGGCTCGCCTGACAACCCGCGAGAGTTTGTCGAAATACTCTCGACAACTACCTCGGATTCGCTGGCAGATGTCTGGTTGCTCGAAATCGCCAACGAAATCAACGACGACGACATCTCGCCGGGGACGATCGTCAACGCCGTCCATCTTTCACCAGCGGCCAGTATGACGGGCTACACAACACGCGGCTTGATCGTTCTGGGCGAAGAATACTCCACTTCCAATCCTTGGGGCATCACTACAACTGATGCCGCACTTCTGAGCTTGGGCCGTACTTCGTTTGACGTCCCCGCTGCAGATTTTGATCGTAGCGGAACGGTCGAAGGGGGGGACTTGTCGGTATGGGAATCCAATCTTGGCTTGTCACCGACTGCTGTTAAACGGCATGGCAATTACGACGACGACGGCGATGTCGACGGCTTCGATTTCTTGGGCTGGCAGCGTTCCTATGGTCAAGAAGCCAATCCTTTTGGGTTTCCGAACAATGGCTTGGACAATATCGACATTCAAAACTCTGTTGCCCTTGTACTGGTGCAGGGATTCTCCGGAGTCGTGGCCGACGACGTCGACTTAGACAACGACGGCGTGCTCAACGCTTCGTTGCCCTGGAGTGCTTTGCTCGACGTAATTACGCTGGCCAATATCGAAGAGTATCCCGGCGATTTGGATGTCGACGACTACAACTACTTTGGCGTCGCGCCACAGGAACCTAGCCAAAGCACCCCCGACGCGCTCACCAGGCTCGTAGGAAATGAGAACGACAGCGACGCCGATGCCTGGTTCGGCGGAGAAGGACGCCAAAGCTCTTCGCTCGACTTGCAATACTCCGAAAGCGCAGCAAGCCAAACTCCCAACTTTCCCATCGGGGGACCGTACGCCTTGACCCCTGGCGACTTCAATGACGGCCCAGCGCCCGCCCTGGCAAATGTCGTCCCGGAACCAGCAACCGGCGTGATGGCAATCGCCCTGC
>JAGQOW010000461.1 GCA_020427155.1 Planctomycetales bacterium
CAAGATTCCCGCAGTGCCGACAAAACGAAATACCGGCATAAACTCTGCACCGGCAGGTACGCCGAGTGTCGCCAAATAAGCCAAGCAAAAACTGGTTGCCAGGAAGAACAGAAACTGGCAGGCGAGGTTCTTTCCCATGTTGCAAGGTCCGTTCCAGAGTTGCAACGTACCGTTGGGACCGCGTTGCTGCCGTTCTTGGAACTCCCGGCTTTTCATTTCTTCGCTGGTCTTGAAATGTGGAAACGCGTAATTGCCTGGCGGCAAGTTCAAGCCGGCGAGAGCGTCGCCGAAGGCTCGCTCGTCTGGCAGACCGCGCCAGTCGGCCTTGTGATGCGGCAACACCATCCAGGCCAGGAAGCTGAGAAAGAACAGTGCCACCGAGGAAAGCAGGATCGGAAGCCAGAGGCTGGTGAGAGCAGTTTCGGCCATGTCAAGAATCCAAAGGTGAGAAATGAGAAAAAGCCTGGGTTGTTTTCCCTAGGTGCTACACGCGAATCTATATTGAGGCCTCAACTGCATGAGCTTTGAGGTCTTCCAGGTCAACAAACTCCAGCGTGGTCATGTGCGTAGCTGCGAGCACGACCGGCGGCGCGACGCCTGCCTCGAGGGCTTCTTTCCAGCGGGCCGCGCACAAGCACCAACGATCGCCGGGCTGGATACCGGGAAAATCGTACATCGGGATGGGCGTGCTGAGATCGTTGCCCACCAATTGCGAAAATTCTAAAAAATCGGCCGTTGCCTGAATACAAACTGTGTGGAGTCCCAGATCGTCGCGGCCTGTGCGACAACACCCATCGCGATAGAAGCCGGTCAGGGGCGACATACTGCATGGTTGTAAGTCGGTGCCTAATACGTTTTTGGGCATGGAAATCGATCTCTCAGGAAGGGGGCCGAAGATCTTGGCACGGCTCGATTATACCGATTCCTGAGTGGGCTGCTACTTGCAGTATCCGGTGTGGTTCTGCATACTCTGCAAC
>JAGQOW010000462.1 GCA_020427155.1 Planctomycetales bacterium
GGCGCGCCTTTTCCCGCCGACTTCCTGCGCTACTCGGCGCTGCCACGGGACTGAAATCAAGAGCGGGCCAGTGAGCGCCATGTCGCTCGCTTGTTGACGGGCTCTGGCGATCCGTCGCCACTTCACTGCGGTTTAGGTGCATCAAGTCACGCAGGAGCTGGTCTCGGCTAATTTGGGTGGCAAAAAGAATATCGCCCTGTTTGTTGTTCGAAAAATCATGCTGGACATAGCCGTCCAAGTATTTCGCCGAGCGGACAATACCTGCCTGGCGCCAAAACTATGGGTAGGTTATCTGGTGATTGGAGATGAATCGCCCACGCTGGCCGCAAGCTACGCAGCGCCAGGCATCATCCTCTTTGCGCCAGATAGTGGTTTCATCGGTTGTCTTCAAGTAGCCCGCTCGGTCGTTACTGCGCCTTTCCAGGAAGTCGAATCCGACTTCAATCCCACCTTCTGACTCCGGCGCAAATCGTGTGACGATCAGGCGAAAAACACCATGCCCCATTTTCTCTTTCGTCATGGATTTGGCGTAGAAATCAGATGGAACCAGTTGGCGGAATGCCTTTGGCCTCATCTCGTAAGTTGAACGCCAATCCGAGGCGTTTTCTGCGGTGTAGTAGCTGCAAACTGCGGTCATGACATCGTCAGGAACCTTCAGCAGGGGATCAACGACCAGCTCAATGCTTTTGCAGCTTTGTGCTGTGCTGGCATGAGTACGTTCACTGACGGTAGACAACAGCGCAGTTGCTAGAAATAGGGCAGGTATCGTTCGAGAAAGGATGATTGTCGCCATGGTTTGCTCGGGAATGGTCGCATGCTCTACTGGTGGCAGAATGTCTGTTGGTCTGATCAATCAAACCAATGATCATGGCGTCGTCGCTGACGACGAGACCTGCTTTGGCTTCAGAGGTTCCCGTGGGAGCGCCGAGTAGCGGAGGAAGCCGGCGGGGAAAGGCGCGTA
>JAGQOW010000463.1 GCA_020427155.1 Planctomycetales bacterium
GTCCGAGTGAGCCGCAGGCGAACGGCTTGACCACCTTGTTGGGCATATGCCGAAATCAAAATGCTGCAGCATGCTTCGGAAACCAACCCGAACGACCATTGAGCCTTAAAGCACTTTGCTTCCCGATCACACGCTGACACATTCACTTTTGGCTCTTGATTTCATCGATCGTAGCCATAAGATTTCGCATCGAACGATTCATTTCTTTGATTTCTGCAACAACCGTACTCTGCTTTTTGCTGAGCCACCACGCGATGCCCCCGCAAACTGAACCGGACAGGCTGATTGGCACAACAAGAAAACCGTATGTGCCAGAAAGTTTGAAATAGATCGCCACGGCCAAGAGCAACCAACATGCGCTTACTAACCATGTATGCAGACGCTTCAGTAACCAAACCTGCTTAATGGCAGCAGAATGCGTTGCAAGAAACTCACCCATGTTCCGTGGCTTATTCTTCGGCATGATTAACGTTCCTTCCATTGAATTAGAGGCACATCCTTTTCAATAGCTGCAGGGTCTAGACTTTCCCTGCCCAACGCCCAGGTAAGCGGCGCTCAGCTCGGAGCGACTGGTCGCGCAACAATGCCGAAGGCATGCGCGAGCAGGCGCGGAGTGCTGAACGTCCGAGTGAGCCGCAGGCGAACGGCTTGACCGCCTTGTTATGCCCGCCTATAGTACCAATTATTGGTACTTCTTGAGGGCTTACCCCATGAGCAAGAATACGAGCATTACCCTTGGCGAGCACTTCGACTCCTTCATTACTGCGCAACTGGAAAGCGGCCGCTATGCCTCGACCAGCGAAGTTGTGCGTGCGGGACTGCGTTTGCTCGAAGAGGAAGAAACCAAGCTCTCCACCCTTCGCAAGATGCTTGACGAAGGCGAGGCAAGCGATTTTGTTGAGTACTCGCTGAGTGGCCTTATTGAGGAATTGGACATCGAAAATCACTGATGCCTC
>JAGQOW010000464.1 GCA_020427155.1 Planctomycetales bacterium
GAAGTTTGGCGTTGATGCCCACCGCTTGATGATCCCCACCTGCCCACGCCTCGAACGCGATTTCGGTCACCCCAATTACGCAGTTAGGGGATAGGATGGATTGCAGTTGGATAGCCTCTGTATAGTACTCAGAGGATCGATCAGCACTTGATCTGACAAAGAGTTGCATTGCAAATGGCGAAAAGACGGTTACACTGGGCTGTAGGGAGTTCGCCTATCACTAGACTTTAATTCCCAGCCAAGGTGCTTCTTGAAAAACTATTTCTTTTCAGCATGGGGTGGCCTGGGGGTAACGCTTGCCATACTTGGTGCGACCCTTTCGGTGGGAATTCATTCTAGTCGGGCAAACGTGCTGGGGCGCACTCGAACGTTAGCGCTATCCGGCGATCTCGCACCTGGCACTGACAACGAGATTCGATTCCGGTCACTCAACGCGGCTGTAATCAATGACGCCGGGCAGGTAGCGTTTAATGGGATACTCGAGGGACCGGGCATCGAGCCGGTCCCACCGGGATTCTCCACGTTTAACGATGAGGGAATTTGGTACGAACGATCGGGTTCTTTGACATTGGCGACTCGAGAGTACGACGTTGCGCCACCTCCAAATACAAGGCTGAGATTCTGGGGCATGGATGGTCCACTATGGGCTCAAGGAAGTGAAATAGTCTTTAGGGGATATCTCTCAGAATCTCTTGCTTGGCAGGCAGTTTATGGGACGACTTCCAATGGTCTGCAACAACTAATTGGTATAAGGCAACCTGTTCCGGACGCAAACGGCAACGCGATTCCCCAATATACTTGGCACTCAATCGCAGCCGTAGGTGCATCGACGGGCGGGCATCTCTTGCTTTCTGGCCAGGCTACAGGACCAACCGGAGCTGATTGGATCGAAGGGTTGTGGCTGGCATCGGAAGCTAGTGCTCAATTGGTTGCTCAGAAAAGTGTTC
>JAGQOW010000465.1 GCA_020427155.1 Planctomycetales bacterium
ACGATGTTGCTGCATCTGGCCCAGTCCCAGTCTATCGCCATCGACGACGACGAGTTGATCGTGGGCAACCGCTCGCTGCTGCCCCGCATGGGCGTGATCGCCCCGGAAGGCGCGGTCGATTGGGTCGATAAGGAGTTGGAGATCCTGCCGACCCGCCCTCAAGATCGTTTCAACATCTCGGCCGAACAAATCCGCGAGCTGCGTGAAGATATCTTCCCCTACTGGCGCGGCCGGACGCTGGAAGACATCGTCGCCACTCGGGTGCCGGACGATGTCAGGATAGCGGTACGGGGCAAGGCTTTTTCCCTCAATCAGACCGACCATGCCCAAGGACATATCCTGCCCAGTGTTGAGAACTGGCTGCGGCTAGGTGTCGGCGGTCTGCGAGACAAAGTTCTGGCGGCTCGGCAACAGCCTGAGGCGCAAAGCCAGGCGAAGCAGCAGTTCTATGAAGCGGCTTTGATCGCTCTCCAGGCGGCGGCCGAATTAATGCAGCGTTACGCCCGGCTAGCCGATCAACTGGCCGCAGAAAGCAGCGATTCGGCCAGACAGCACGAGCTACAAGAGATTGCCGCTGTATGCGATTGGTTGGCCGAACATCCGGCCCGTGACTTCCGCGAGGCGCTGCAAGGGATCTGGTTCCTGTTTGTCCTGCTCCAAATCGAGTCGAACGCTAGTAGCTTCTCGCCCGGCCGCTTCGATCAGTACATGCTGCCGTATCTGGAGCGCGACTTGGAGTCCGGTCAATTAACTCTGGAGCAAGCCCAAGAACTGCTCGAATATCTGTGGCTCAAATTCAACGAGATCGTGCTGCTCCGCAGCAGTAGCAGCGCCCGCTACTTTGCCGGCTTTCCGATCGGTTTCAATCTGGTGGTTGGGGGTCAAAAAACGGACGGCAGCGATGCCACCAACCTGCTGAGCTACATGTGCTTGCGCGCTCAG
>JAGQOW010000466.1 GCA_020427155.1 Planctomycetales bacterium
GCGGAGTGCTGAGCGTCCGAGCGAGCATAGCGAGCGCCTTGACCGCCTTGTTAGGCGCTAGCAACCACATGACACAACCTGCCCTTCCTTGCCCTCAGCACCCTCTGTGGCATAACCATCGCGCTTCCACCACTCGATGCCACCCATAAGCTCCTTAACCGTGAATCCAAGCCTCGCCATATTGAGCGCGCCCTTGGTTGACGCATTGCAACCAATTCCATCGCAGTAGGTTACGTACATCACAGAACGATCCAAGTGAGACACACTTTGCTCATTCATGACACGGTGCGGGATATTCACCGCATGCGGAATATGCTCTCGGTTGTATGCTTCAGGAGAACGGGCATCAATTACCATCAATTTCTCCCCGTTCTTCAATGCAACGAACAGATCCCACGAATCGATTTCGTATCGAAGTTTGGCCTCGTAAAAAATGATCTGGTCGCTCATTGCTGTGATCCTTGTTGAGCCTAACGCCCAGGTAAGCGGCGCTCAGCATGGAGCGCTTGTTCGGGCAACAATGGCAAAGCCATGCCCGAGCAGGCGCGGAGTGCTGAGCGTCCGAGTGAGCCGCAGGCGAGCGGCTTGACCGTATTGTTAGGCATTTTCTGCGCACCATTTCCCTTGGACACCGCAGGCCGACGCACCACAGGAGCCTCCGATTTGCCGCTATTCCGCAACAACTCCCGACAACCTCAACGAAAGCGGAATGCCCGTAGCTAATTCGCCCTCTTCGGCTTGATGATAAGCCAGGCTACGTAATAGAAAAAAGCGCTCGCAAGCACCAGAAGAGCCACAGTCAGGTATAGCGCTGGGCTTTCGCCAAATACGGATAACAGAGACTCGAACAAATCGATCGG
>JAGQOW010000467.1 GCA_020427155.1 Planctomycetales bacterium
GCATTAGAGCGGACCGATGGGACGTGCTTTGGTGTTTCCTGAGATGATGTCGGCCATCGGCCGCTCAATGCGGCGTTAGGTTTGGCATGAAAGCGACCGTGCGAGATTTGGCGTGGTTGTTTCTGGGGCTCATATTCCTCGGAGCCGTGTTCGTGGCCGCGTACTCAATCGTGCCCCCGTTTGAGCTCATCTATCAGCCGTGGGAGTCTGAGTTAGAGCTTCAAACTGTCTTGCTGTTCGCTACATACCGTTGGTGGCCTGTTGCATTGCTCCCTGTCGCATATTGGTGGCTCATGTCACCCTCTCCGCGAAGTGCTGCCAACCGCGTCCTCGCTTGGAGCATCGCGGTATCTGGGCTGCTGTTCATTTACGGTTGGTGGGCGTTGCAGCAGCCTGACATCATGCTAAAGGCCATTGCGGCCGGGCAAACCTAACTACGCATTAGAGCGGACCGATGGGACGTGATTCGGTGTTTCCTGGGATGATGTCGGCCATCGGCCGCTCAATGCGGCGTTAGGCCGCAAGCGAGTTCCCTGGCAATGAGTCCACGCAACTGTGTCCGCTGTAACCTGCCTGTAGAGAAGAACGCGGCTTCGTACGAACTCTTCGAAGGGATGCATTGGCTTTGCTTCCATCTGGAGTTCGAGCACAACGCAGACCCCGACACGCCATGCGCAGACCCAACCTGTCCCTGGTGGCACATTCAGGTGTTCCGACAGAAACTTGTGGAGCTCGGCGCTGATCCAGAGAAGGTCATCGACGAGGCCATAGCGAACCGCTACTGCTCGTGAGTAGTTGCGGCCTAACTACGCATTAGAGCGGACCGATGGGACGTGCTTCGATGTTTCCTGAGATGATGTCGGCCATCGGCCGCTCAAT
>JAGQOW010000045.1 GCA_020427155.1 Planctomycetales bacterium
CTGTCGGGCCCGTCACCAGCACAATGCCGTGCGGCAAACGGATCAATTCGTCGAATTGCTTCTTGATATGAAGTTCCATCCCCAGTTTTTCCAGCGAAAAATTCATGCTCCCTTTGTCGAGCAATCGCATGACAATGCTCTCGCCGTGCAACATCGGGATTACCGAAACGCGCACGTCAACTTCTCGGCCATGCACTTTCAGCTTGATCCGTCCATCCTGTGGCAACCGCTTTTCGGCGATGTTCAGTCGAGACATGATTTTCAGACGACTAATAATCGCTGCTTGAAACTGGTTGATTTCTTGAGGGACAGGTTGGGCGTGCAGTATGCCATCGATCCGATAGCGGATCTTGATGCCCGAGGGTTGCGATTCGATATGAACGTCACTGGTACGCGAGTCGATCGCTTCAATAAGAATCTGATTGACGAGCGTCACGACCGAGGCTTCTTGTGCTTCCTCGTCGATCTCGCCATCTTCGTCGTTGATATCGCCGAGCAACTCGATATCTTCTTCTTCCTGTCGCTGGGCGAGCAGTCCTTCGATGGTTTCGCTGCCGACTCCCAGGTAGGTTGTGACTCGATTGGCGATCGATGCTCTGGTTGCCAATACCGGTTCGACAGCCACTCCCAGGGCAGCCCCTGCCTCATCCAAAGAATATAAGTCCAATGGATCGGACGTGGCGATGACAATAGCGCCGTTGTGACGTGAGATCGGAAACAACCCATGGCGATGGATCAACTTGGCGGGAAACCCGCTCAGCAGGGAAGTATCAACTTCCGTCTTTTCAAGATCCACCAGCCGCATGCCGACTTCTTCACCCCATGCTTGCAGCACATCGGCTTCGCTTACGATCCCCAACGCTATCGCAGCCTGGTCGACGCGCTGGCCATTGGTGATCGCTTCTTCGGCACGCGCCAGGTCTGTTTCGTTTAGCAGACCATGCTTCAGCAGAATCTGTCCCGAATCCATAGGTTGGCCGGCAAGGAGAGGTAGGAGGGAAGGCAGGTCCTGGGTAAGGCAGCAGTCGCCCAAGCCCAGGCAATATCAGCCCCAAACAAGCTCCAGGGCCGCTTCCTACATTATGAGTGGAATAGGGGGCGGCTGCAAATCCAGCCTTGCTATACAGTTCGAATTGCCAGATGAGCGAACAGAACGCCCGCAATTTAGGCATTCGTTTCGCCATAGCCCCAAATCCCCTGGTTCTGCTAACTTATCGCCATGATCCAGCCCGAGGAATTGATGCAGATGGCGATCGAAGCATGCCACGAGGGCTTGGCCCTCGGCCAAAGCCCATTTGGCTGTGCCATTGCCATGGGCGACCAGATCTTGGCCAGAACGCACAACACGGTGGTTCTGGCAACAGACATCACCGCCCATGCCGAAGTCAATGCAATCCGCGCGGCCTGTCAGGAGGCCGACGATATCTTCTTGACTGGAGCGATGGTGGCTACAACCTGCGAGCCTTGTCCGATGTGCATGGCCGCTTTGCACTGGGCACGTGTCGAAACGGTTTACTATGGATCGTCCATCGCCGACGCCGCTGAGGCGGGCTTCAACGAGCTACAATTGCCGGCGGCCGAATTGCTACGTCTCGGGGGGAGTACCGTGAAGTTGGTCGGAAACGTCCTCTCTGAGCCCTGCCGCGAGCTTTTCGTCCGCTGGAACTCCAATCCAAGCAGGCAGACCTACTAAGTATGCCTGCTCAAGTTCTGAGATCAGCGATCAAACAATTCACGTCAAAGACAGACTCATGGTTACAAAACTCGATTTAGCACAAGATTGGTTGCCCCGCTACACAGGAATGCCGCTAGACAGATTCGGTGCTTACGTCCTGCTCACGAATTTCCATACTTATGTTCGTCGATTTGCCGAAAAATTTGACTGCAAGGTTTATGGCGAAGATCGGCCTATGCAGGCGGCAACCAACGCTGATGGCCTGACTATTATCAACTTTGGCATCGGTTCGCCCAATGCGGCAACGATCATGGACCTGCTGACCGCGTGTCAACCGCAGGCGGTACTATTTCTCGGTAAGTGCGGCGGGCTCAAGCGTTCGTCAGTAATCGGCAATTTCATCTTGCCAATCGCAGCAATTCGTGGCGAAGGCACTTCAGACGACTACCTGCCCCACATGGTGCCGGCATTGCCATCCTTTAAGTTGCACAAATTCGTGTCAGAAAAACTCGTGCAGCGAAATCTCGATTACCGAACCGGGGTTGTCTACACAACCAACCGCCGGGTTTGGGAGCATGATCAACACTTCAAAGATAACCTACGAGCGTATACGCCAATCGCTATCGACATGGAGTCGGCTACTGTTTTCGTTGTCGGCCATAAGAATCAAATTGTACGAGGCGCGCTGCTGCTTGTCTCCGACTTGCCCATGACACCCGAAGGGGTAAAAACTCAGGAGAGCGACGCCGAAGTCAGCCGTCGCTGGTCGGAAGTGCATTTAGACATCGGGATCGAATCGCTCACAGAAATCGGCGAAAAGGGCGAAACGATAAAACACTTCCAGTATTAATTCGAATCCATTGCTTCATCGGCTTTGCCTGGGAAGACAGTTCCAAACGCGGCCGACGAGCGAGACGCTGCGTCTTTTCTCTGGATTCATTGCAGTTGGATTCTAGCGTTCAATTCGAGAGAGGGGTATCATCACCGGGATAGAGTAATTGGGTAGGTTTCCTTCCTCGATTCGCAGTGGGGCCAACGGTCGTGACCAGGCGGCATTTCAAGTTGACTGCAAGCGCCTTTACGCTGGTCGAATTATTGGTCGTAATCGCCATCATTGGGGTGCTTATTAGCTTGTTGCTTCCCGCCGTTCAAGCTGCTCGCGAATCAGCCCGGCGCATGCAGTGCCTCGACAACGTCAAGAATCTCACGCTTGCGGCTTTAAACTATGAATCGGCGAATGGTTTTTTCGCGCCGGCTGCTCAGTCGCGCAGCGGCAGTCCTGGCGATGCAAGCCAGAAACCGCCTTTGGCAAGACACAATGGCATTACGCTCTTGTTGCCGCACTTCGAGCAGGCCAGTCGGTTTCAGGCAATCGATCTTGATTTCGATTGGAACGACGCAGCAGTCACAGAGAACGAACGTTACTGCAAGCAAGACATCGGTGGCATTCTTACTTGTCCTTCCTCGCCCATCGTCCAGAGTGATCGGCATGCGACTGACTATATTGCCGCGATTCGGGTCGACATCGGGAATACCGGTCTCGAAGAGCTGATCAACAACGGAGTACTTTTTAACCATGGCAGCAATGACGAAAACGATAGTATCTGGCAAGGAATGTTGCAGGAAGATTTTCTGCACATGAGCAAGCCCGAGGAAACGAGCCGCAGGCAAGTCAGGGCGGGACATGTGCTCGACGGCCTTTCCAATACCTGGATGTATTACGAAGCGGCAGGCAAGCCCTTCATGTTCGGTCGATATCGTTCTGCCAACTCCGAAGAGTTCTTTTACAACGGCGAAGAAGACAGGCAGAAAAACAGTCGATTTCGCTGGGCGAGTCCCAGCACCTGGATGACGATCAACGACTACTGCGGCAGTTCACAGATCATCAATTGCAACAACGTCAACAAGCCTTACGGTTTTCATCCCGAGGGGATCATCATCTCTTCCGCCGATGGCCGGGTCGAGTTCTACTCCGAAGCGATGGACCCGAACGTGTTTGTCGCTCACGTTACCATGGCCGGCGGCGAGCTTGCGCCCTGATGGTGCCATTAGTGAGCTTCGTGTAAGATGGTCGGAGTTTTCAGGTGCGTTCTTGCTGCCCCGAATATGCGTTTGCACTTCCACGGTCTCATTTTGTCAAAAGGTCGAACGTCCAGGTGAAGAGCCTCTGCCTAGCCATCATTGCGACCACGGTGACGACTGTACTCTTCCTTGCAGCCCCAGTGGTATTCGCTGCCCCGTTGCGGATCGTGACGTTCAATGCGGAGATACTTACTGCGCCGGGGGTCCGAGAAGGCGAGTTGCAGAAGTTTCGCTGGGATGTGGCTCGACATGACCAATTCGAGCGCGTTGCCGCCGTAATCGAGGCTCTGAATCCTGACATCTTGAATCTTGTGGAAGTCACCTCCAGGGAAGGCGTGGACTATCTGGTTAGTATCTTGCACGAAAAAGGTCTGACCAGCTATCGCGGCTACCACGTCGACAGCCACGACAATTACACGAGTATGGATGTAGCCCTGATCAGCAAGATCGAGCCCGATGCGGTCGAAGGCCAGTCGATTCGAACCTTTTATTCCCCAGCTGACGATCCCACCTGGCGACAGTTTTACCAATCGAAGGGCTACGATGGCAAAGTACGCAAACTCAGCACAGGAATTGACCGTAACGCGATCTACCTGGTGACGTTCGCCGGGCATCGACTAGGATTTCTCGGTCTTCATCTGAAGTCGAATCCTAGCAGCGAAGACTCCAACGCGCGTCGAACCGCCCAGGCCGAAATCGCGCAGCGCATCGTACACCAGGAGATCGTCGGCCGAGGGTACTTGCCAATCATCTTGGGCGATATCAACGATTACGATCCTGACGTTCCCGATCGGGACGACACCCGTGATACTATGACAGAAGTCTTGAGGACGCTTAAGGAATTCGATTCCAACAAGGAAGGCTCGGAACTGGTAAACGTTGCCGGGTTGATGCCTCGTCAGGCCGATCGCTACACATCGGTGTGGGATCGCAATGAGAATGGAGTTCGCGATCCGTACGATGTGCTAACTATGATCGATCACATCTTATTGCCCAAAGAACTGATGCCACATGTGACTCGAGTCTTTGTGTTTCATAGCATTGCGCTGGAGACCTCCGATCATCGGCCCGTGGTACTCGACATCGATCTGCCTTCCAGGTAGACATACACGCAGCAAATCGCCAACAAAGTATTGATTCAACGCGTAAGGTGCTATCCATGTCCGTCGTTTCGATGATCGACCATTCGTTGTTGCTTCCTACTCAGACCGAGGAAGATCTGCACGCGGCCTGTAGCATGTGCCGGGAACTCGGAGTCGCGAGCATCTGTGTCAAGCCTGCGATGCTCCTGCTTGCGGCTGAATTGCTGCAAGGTTCGCAAGTTGCCCCGAGTACCGTGATCGGATTTCCGCACGGCGGCACGACAACTAAGTGCAAGGTTTTCGAAACAGAACTCGCTTGCGAGCATGGCGCTCGCGAGGTTGACATGGTGGTCAGTCTGGGCCATGTCTTGGCCGAAGACTGGGTTTACGTGGGCGAGGAGATTCGACAGGTCGTCGAGGCGGCGAGTTCGGGAGGGGCGATTACGAAAGTGATTTTTGAGAACGGCCTACTGCCAGACGATTCGTTGAAGATCAGGCTGTGCGAGTTGAGTGAAGCAGCGGGTGCTGCTTTTGTGAAGACTTCGACTGGACATGGATACGTCAAAGACGCCTCAGGGGCTCTCCAAGTCACAGGGGCCACCGAATACGACGTCCGGCTGATGCGCGAGCACACTAGCGACCGCGTCCAGGTCAAGGCGGCAGGCGGGATTCGCACTTATGCCGATGCTCTCCGTTTCGCAGCCCTCGGCGTCACGCGTTTTGGAACCAGCAGCACGGAAGCCATCGCCGCTGGCGAGGCAGCCGCCAACCCAACGCCAATCGGCTAACATAGCTGTTGGCCTCTGGCCAATTTGTTTATCTTCAAACAACACACTCGACTAAGGCAATCTTTCAGCCCACTGAAATGTTAGAACTCTACGACAAAATCGAAGCCGCAACTGGCGCTATAAGCCAGCAATGGGGCGAGACGCCCCGAGCAGGTATCATTCTCGGCACCGGACTTGGAAGCCTGGCCGAACAGATCGAGTCGCCTGTTGCGATCGATTATGAAAAGATCCCCCACTTTCCGCGTTCCACCGCGACGAGCCATCGTGGTCGTCTTGTTTGCGGGTTTTTGAAGGGACTCCCGATCGTGGCGATGGAGGGGCGCTTTCACCAGTACGAAGGTTATTCGCTGCAAGAGATCACCCTTCCCGTTCGGGTTATGAAAGCCTTGGGGGCCGAACTCATGATCGTTACCCAGGCGGTTGGCGGGATGAACCCCCTCTACTGTGCAGGTGATGTGATGATCATTGACGACCACATCAACCTGATGGGCGCCAATCCGTTGGTAGGAATCAACGACGATCGCCTTGGCGTGCGGTTCCCTGATATGTGTGCTCCCTACACTCCCCAGTTAATTGACGTCGGCCTGGAAGTGGCTCGCAAGGAGAACTTTGTCGCGCACCGAGGCGTTATGGTCGCCGTCACAGGCCCCAACTTGGAAACGCGGGCCGAGTATCGCTTCTTGCGACTGATCGGGGCCGACGTAGTTGGTATGTCGACGGTGCCTGAAGTAATTGTCGCGGTTCACAGTGGCTTGCGAGTATTTGGCATATCTGTGATCTCGGACATGTGTCTGCCCGATGCCCTGCGTCCGGCCAACGTCGAAGAGATCATTGCGGTGGCCAACTCTGCTGAACCTAAACTGCGGGCGCTTGTCCTGGGAGTTCTGGCTTACGAGGCAAGTCGATGCTGAACTCGGTTGCCTTACGCCTTTGGTCCCAAACTTACAGTCCTGTGCATGCACCAGATCGCCCAGCAAATCGAATCGTCGGCAGCAGCCGTTAGGCAACGTTGGGCCGCCGCTCCGCGAGTGGCGATTATCCTCGGTTCAGGGCTTGGCAGGCTGGCTCGGATAATAGCTTCGGAGCAATTGATCGAGTACTCCGCTATTCCCCATATGCCGAGCGTGTCGGCTGAGGGGCATCGCGGCCGACTCGTCTGCGGTCAGATTGCCGAGACGCCGGTCGTAGCCTTCCAGGGAAGGTTTCACCTGTATGAAGGACATACTCCGCAGCAGGTGGCCATTCCTGTGCGGCTAGTCCAGGCGCTTGGCGCCGAGATACTGCTGGTCTTCAATGCCGCCGGGGGATTGAACCCAAACTACGCGGTAGGCGACTTGATGCTGATCGAAGATCATACCAATTTCATGTTTGCCAATCCGCTGGTTGGCATCAACTACGAACGGCTAGGTCCCAGGTTTCCCGATATGTCGCGGCCGTTCGATCCTCAACTCAGTGCCATCGCAACTGCGGTGGCTCGCAGGGAGGGATTTGTGCTCCATCGCGGCGTCTACATGTCGATGCTGGGGCCTACGTATGAAACGCGCGCGGAATATCGTATGCTGCGCCGTCTGGGGGGCGATGCGGTCGGCATGTCAACCGTACCCGAGGTGCTCGTTGCTCGTCATGCGGGGATGCGAGTGCTCGGTGTCTCGACGATCACCAACGCGGGTTTGCCAGACGCCCTCAGTGAGACCACGGGCCACGCAGTACTTGAAGCGGCAGGTGCCGCAACCGTGCGGCTCGCCAAGATCGTCCATGGCGTAGTAGCAGGGCTGGTCAAATGAACCCTGTATGGCTCATTGCAAAGAAACGCGACGGCGAGGTACTGGCTGACGCCGAAATCGGCGCCTTCATCAGCGGCTATGTTGCTGGGAGCATCCCCGACTACCAGATGTCGGCGCTGGCGATGGCCATCTACCTGCAAGGGATGAGCGTCGCCGAGACGGCTTCGCTGACCCAGCACATGCTGGCCTCGGGGGCAACCTTCCAATGGCCTCGCGGTGGACCGCCAAAAGTCGACAAGCACTCGACCGGAGGCATCGGCGATAAGGTTTCGATTCTCCTTGCGCCCATGCTGGCCTGCTGCGGTTTGCGGGTGCCCATGATCTCTGGCCGCGGGTTGGGCGCTACGGGCGGTACGCTCGATAAGCTGGAATCGATTCCTGGTTATCGTACCGATTTGTCGTTGGCAGAGATGCGTGAGGTGGTCGAAGCGGTGGGCTGTGCTATTAGCGGGGCAACGGCTGACATCGTGCCCGCCGACCGCAAGCTCTATGCCTTGCGCGACGTCACGGCCACAGTCCCTTCGATCCCGCTGATCACCGCCAGCATTTTGAGCAAGAAGTTGGCCGAAGGGCTCGACGCGTTGGTGCTCGATGTAAAGTTTGGCAGCGGCGCGTTCATGAAGTCGACCGAGGATGCCTGTGCGTTGGCACAGTCGTTGGTTCATACGGGTACACAAATGGGGGTAGAGACCACTGCGCTACTAACCGACATGAATCAGCCGTTGGGCCGCATGGTGGGCAACGCTGTGGAAGTGAATGAGTCGGTCGCCACTTTGCAGGGAAGTGGTCCTCCCGATCTCATGGAAGTGACTCTGGCGTTAGGAGTCGAACTGTTGGTCTCCACCGGCTACGCCAAGACCCGAGAAAGTGGTCGTATCCAGCTACAAAAAACTGTTGATACCGGAGCGGCCTATGAAAAACTCGCCGAAATGGTCGCCGCCCAAGGAGGCGATCTCGCCGCCCCTCGCGCAGTAGCGCCAGGCACTGAAATACTCGCAACCCAGAGAGGCTATGTTGCTTCCGTCGACGCTGAGCAACTTGGCCAAGCGGTTATCGCTTTGCGTGGAGGCCGGCAGCAACTGGGCGACGCCCTCGATTACTCGACTGGGATTGAGATGCTAGTTCAGCTTGGAGAAAAGGTGGACGTCGGCCAACCACTGGCAAGGATTTTTGCCCCGATTACCAGTAGAGAAGAGGCAACTCGGCGGGTAGCGGCAGCTTTTTCGTATTGCGACGAGCAGCCAAACGCAGGGCCGTTAGTAGTGAGCTTGTAGATCGCAGCTTAGCAGGCCAATCTAGCCCGCTCTCGAATCTTCTTGCAGGCCCAACGGCTTCCGCGGTGCCTGCCGACATCTTATCCTCACCAGGCCTTAAATGTTCAAAAAGGCTCCCGGGACTTGCAAAGGAGGTTAGAATGGGACTGTAGGCACGGGTTTTGCGTGCGCAAGAGGCGAAGTGCTCTCAAACCACCTCCATAGTAGCCCGATTTGGCTGGCATGTGCGGAATCGTTACCAGGTGTGCGGTTGGGGCGCGTTATGCGATCGACAGGTCCCACAGTTTCCTATTCCCAGGGCATTTGCAAGTCCGTACAACAACGGTCGGCAATTCCAACTTGCATCGTAGACGAGGTCTCTAATGCCGGGCGCTCAACTCCCACCTGACGAAGAAATGAGAAAGCTGCTGGCTTTTCTCAGTGAACACGAGGCCTCCGACTTGCACATCAAAGTCGGTTACGAACCGTACATCCGCGTGGGCGGGCATCTGCGAAAGCTTCAGTTGCCGCCGATCCCCGATACGGCTTTTGTGCATGGCATGCTCCTGCCATTGGTTCCCACAAACCGCTGGTCCGACTTCGAAAAGAATGGAACGCTCGATTTCTCTGCCGCCGGTGAATCTGGAGATCGCTACCGCATCAATCTCTTTCGCTCGAAAGGAGAAATGCACGTGGCGGTCCGACGGGTCCAAGCAAAGATTCTGGACTTCAACCAACTCAACCTTCCCGAGATTTACCGCAAAGTCATCAGCGAAACACGCGAAGGATTGATCCTGGTTTGCGGAGTTACTGGTTGCGGCAAAAGTTCCACCCTGGCTGCCATGCTTGAGTACATCAACCAGCACCGCAGCATGCACATCATCACTATCGAGGATCCGATCGAGTTCGCCTTCCACGGCAAGAAAAGCATCATTTCACAGCGGGAAGTGGGGTTGGATGTTGAAGACTTTCCCAAAGCGTTACGAGTCGTAGTTCGTCAGGACCCCGACTGCATTCTCATCGGCGAAATGCGCGACCGCGAGACGATGATGGCGGCAATCCAAGCAGCCGAAACGGGGCACTTGGTGATGGGGTCGTTGCACTGCGCCGACGCCCAGCTCAGTTTCGCTCGGATCTTGGAATTCTTCGAGCGCGAAGAACACAGCTTCATTCGCTCTTCGCTGGCCAGTAGCCTACGAGCGATCATGTGTCAGCGTCTCGTGCCGGCAATTGAAGAAGGAAAACGTTATCCCGCCACCGAAGTGTTGCTGGCCAATTCAATTGTCAAGGACAAGATCATCCACGAAGAAGATGAAGACTTGCCGGCGATTCTGCATCAATGCCGCGAGGAAGGCATGCGCGAATACATGCACTCGCTCTGCGAGTTGGTCGAAGAAGACAAGATACTCCGCGCTACCGCCATGGACTATGCTCCAAGCCGAGAGGCACTGGCTTCGGCGCTCAAGGGAATCGACTCGACGGCGTCAAGCGTCATTTCGAGGATGCGCGATTAAAGCGCTAGGGGACCTCGCCGAGCGTCCGGTAGTGCTCAGCACACTCCGCCTCGCGACCACGGACGATGCGCTTGCCTTGAAGCTTGCCGAATGAGGCGGTGATGACGGTCCACTGACCATGATCGGTTGCGTCGTCGCGGTAAATGACGACCCAATCGCGGGTCTTGCCGAACTCATGCGCTCGGGCCGTATTCGAGAACATGGCCGTGTAGTGCCGCTCACCCCGCTGGGTGTGCATGATGGGCAACCAGGCTGAGCCCTCGGGGTTGAACCGGCGGGGAGCGATTTGTGGCAGACGGTCTTGTGCAACCTGATGAAGATAGGTGCGGTCGATCTCGAGTAGCTCGGCAATGGGCGGTTCATTCTCTAGCGATGAGAGCGCATCGAGCCTCGAATGCCTGTCGGCCTGTTCAAAACGCCCGGCCAGCGCCTCGCGAACCGCTTGAACGCGTTTGGGTCCCATGCCCTCCAGGCCAGCAAGGCGTCCATCCCACGCTGCCGTTTGCAACTCGCTCAGACTGTCGATTCCCAACTCTTCGTGGATTCGTGCAGCAAGCTTAGGGCCGATCTCCGCCACGGAAGTAAAAACTCGCTCCGGAGCATGTTCGCCGCGCAGTCTTTGTAACAGCGGGATTTTACCCGTTTTGCCAAGCTGAGCGATTGCGCTGGCGATCGAACGCCCGATGCCAGGTAATCTCACGAGTCCGGAAGGGCCCTCTTCCTCGAGGATTTCAGCTACCGGTTGTCGCAGTTCGCGAAGCGTTTGCGCTGCTTTGCGATAGGCGCCAACGCGAAACTGGTTTGCCCCTTGGTCGGCCAACAATTGGGCAATTTCTTCCAGTAGGCGGGCAACGAGACGGTTGTCCACTTCCAACCCGTCGCTGCCACCTGTTGACCTGCTTTTACCCATGAAAGGAGCCCTCTGCGTACTGGGTAGTTATTTGTGCAATCCCCGTGCCACATTGGCTATCAATACCAATGATGAGGTTCGCTTGCAGGCCGACTGCAGAACGGGCGGGAACGCACAGCACTTGAAACCCTTGCATAAATCATTTGGAAACCGCTGTTTTCTACCGTTCAAACGCTTTGCAGGGCGTGCTAGGATGAATCTATGTTGGTCGACCACGGGGAAATTCTCCCGACTTCCGGAACGGCCCCTGTTGCCGCCGCCTCTTAAGCGGAGTTGCAGCGATGGACGAATTGTTGGTGGTCATTTTCATCGCCGCTTTGGTCCTGTTTCTACCCTTAGCCATTCTCACCATTCTGGTCCGACTGCGACGCGACCAGCAATTACAGCTCGACGAGTTGCGGCGGGCGCTGGTGGCGATTCGCAAAGAGATCCAGCGCACGGGAGAACCTGCCGAATCGACCGCAACTGGAGAACCTGAGCGGGAGAAGCAACCAGAGCCTGTAGAACCTGTCGAAGAGGCAGTCTACGGGGCCCCTGCCGAACTCCCACCGCCAGTTGTGGCGCAGCCGCCCCAGTTGGCAGCGACAAGCTTCCAGCCGCACCCGGAACCCGAGCCAAAGCCAGTGGCTGCCGCTCCGCGCGAACCCTCGGCGTTTGAAACGGCCGCCAAAGAGACGCTCAAGCGCATCTGGAACTGGATCATTGTCGGCGAAGAGCATGTGCCGACCGGCGTGTCTATGGAGTATGCCGTAGCGAGTCAATGGCTGCTGCGGATCGGCATTCTGATATTGATTGTCGGCGTGGGATTCTTTCTGAAGTACTCTGTAGAGCATGGTCTCATCAACGAAGTAGGCCGCGTGGCACTTTCGACAGTTGCCGGGCTAGGCATGATGATTGTCGGGACCCGGCTTCTGGGGCGTAAATACCATCTGATCGGGCAAGGGTTGCTGGGTGGCGGACTGGCTACCTTGTACTTTGCCGTTTTTGCAGCTGCGAACTTCTACCATCTGCTCGAACAAACGCCGGCGTTCGTGCTGATGAGCCTGATCACGGTCCTGGCTGGCGCCGTTGCGGTGCGATTCAATTCCATCTTGGTAATCGTCTTGGGAATCATCGGCGGCTATGGCACCCCCGTGATGCTCTCGACGGGCGTGGTGAACTTTCCTGGGTTGTACGGCTACATGCTTGTGCTGGGCATTGGTGTGTTGGGGGTCTGTTACTGGAAGCATTGGCCGTTGGTGAATTACCTGAGTTTTGCTGCGACCTATCTGCTGTTCTTCGCTTCGATGCGAACTTACGAAGTTGACCACTTTTGGGAGGTCATGCCTTTTCTGGCGTGTTTCTTCGTGCTGTTTTCGACAATGACTTTTCTTTACAAGATCGTTAACGCTTCGAAATCGAACCTGCTCGACATTGTGGCGCTGCTGGTAAACGCTGGTGTGTTCTATGTGGTCGCGTATCGCCTGGTAGAAGAAGCTCATGGTCGCGAGTGGGTAGCGGCTGTAACGTTGCCTTTGGCCGCGTTTTATACTGGCCATGTGTTCTACTTCTTGCGAAGGAAATTGATCGACCGTGAATTGCTAGTGGTGTTCATTGGCCTGGCGGCGTTCTTCCTGGCGGTCACGATGCCGTTGGTCCTTTCGAGCCAATGGGTGACCGTCAGTTGGGCAATCCAAGCATTTGTCCTGCTGTGGATTGCCGGCAAGATCGAGAGCGAGTTTTTGCGGCAGGTTGCATATTTGCTGTACGCGATTGTGCTGTTCCGATTCTGTGCGGTGGATTTACGGGGCCAGTTTCTTCGCGGCCCCTCGGCGGCCGATGTGCCGTTGGGAGACTACCTGCGGCAACTAGTCGAACGCATCGTGATGTTTGGCGTGCCGATCAGTTCGCTTGGCGGCGCCTATTGGCTGCTGCAACGACAGAAGCGTGCCGCCGGGATCGTCGACCCCGCCAACGACGTCGACGGCTGGATTCAAAGTGCCTGGGCCATGCGCTTGGCTGTGGGAATAGCGCTCGGCATGTTGTTCGTCTATCTGCATCTGGAGTTCGAAAGGACGTTTGGCTATTTGTACTCTCCGGTGAAGCTGCCGCTGTTGACATTGCTCTGGCTCGTGCTTTGCGGACTCGTTTTGTACGAAGTGCTGCAGCGCGAGAGCCGAGTGCTCGCTGCGCTGTTGCTGGTATTTGTGGGAGGGGTGTTGCTGAAGGTGTTCTTCTTCGATCTGCCCTCGTGGCGCGTGAGTGGAGCGATGCTGTACGGCGGCGAGTATTCGTTTCGCGATGCGAGCCTGCGGCTTATCGACTTCGGAGCGGTGGTCGGATTCCTTGCCGGCGGCTATGCCTTGCTAACGAATCGGGCACATGCCAAATCCGCCGGAGCGGTACTAGGGTTCGCGAGTTTGAGCATGCTGTTTATCTATCTCACGCTGGAGCTGAATTCGTTGCTGCATACGTACGTCGAGGGCCTGCGCCCCGGTGGTATTTCTATTCTTTGGTCGCTCTTTGCGTTGGCGCTCATCTTGCGCGGAATCGGTAAGAATCTGCGAGTGCTGCGCTATTTGGGGTTGGCGTTGTTTGCGATCGTGGCCTGGAAAGTCTTCTTTGTCGACTTGTCGCGTCTGGACCAGTTCTATCGGATCGTGGCCTTCGTTCTGCTAGGGATTCTGTTGCTGTGTGGATCGTTCGTCTATCTGAAATACCAGGACTCGTTTGCCGTCAAATCGCAGTCGAAAGAGGAGGAAGTGCCGTGAACAGTAAAGGATGCGCATTGTTTATCGTCCTGGCTTGCTGGGCGACTACGGCTGGGGCGAACGAGCCGTCGTATCGATTCTCACGCAGCATCACGACGCCTGCGCTGGCCGAGGAAGAACTGCTGGCAGTTGCGATCGATGCCGATGTGTATGCGGCGTCGGAAACCAGTTTGTCTGATCTTCGGCTGCTGGACGGGCGAGGAGATGCGGTTCCTTATTTGTTGCGTAAGGTACAAACGACCCGTGAAGCTACCGTACGAAGTACCTGGCCATCGCAGCAGCCGGCGGCTCGGCCCCTGGAAGACGGCGGGCTGGAGATCGTCGTTGTACTTCAAGAGGAAGATCCCCAGCCAAACGGCCTCACCCTTGTTTCACGACTTAAGGATTTCGAGCAGCGAGTGCGGGTGTTTTCATCTCCTGCAGGCGAGCAATGGAGCCCCTTGGGCGAGGAAGCGTTGATCTTCGACTACTCGCGGTTCATGGACGTGCGTCGCGATTCTGTTCGCTTTCCGGAAACTGCAGATCGCCGTTTCCGAATCGTGATCGACGACGTCACTGCCGAGCAGGAGTCGGAGCTGCTCGTGCTCACGCGCCGACTCACGGGAGCTGAAGAAGCCGAGCGAGAGGAGCGAGTCACGATCGACCGCCGACCTTTTCGGATCGAACGCATCGATTTCTGGCGCGAAGCCGAGCGAGAGCGGTCGGCCGGCGACAAGAAAATTGAGTACCCGGTCGGCGAGATTCGCGTCGTACAAGAGCCCGATGAACAGCAGACGCTCGTGGTGATCGAACCCGGGCGCGTGCCGCTTACCTCTTTGAAACTGCAAACGACGGCCAAAAACTTCAGTCGTCGGGCCGTGGTCGAGGTCGAACAGAAGCGGGGAGTGCAGAGCACCTGGTCGGCGATCGGCGAGCATACATTGTCGCGGATCGACTTTCGCGGGCTTAAGCAAGAGGAATTGGAGGTCGAGTTTGCCGAATCGCGGCAAGAGACTTACCGCCTGGTGATCGACAATCGCGACAGCCCGCCGCTAGAGGTATCGGGAGTTGCGGCCCGTGGGAACGAGTACGAAATCGTCTTCCTCGCTGCCCCGTCGACAAGCTACCAGTTGGTATACGGCTTGCCGGAAGCCGAGGCGCCGCAATACGACACGGCAGCGATTCGCCAGGTACTCGGCGAAGGATTTCGCCCCACGCCAGCGGAACTCGGGGCTCAGACCTCCCGCGGAGGGGCAGCCGCCTTCCGCTGGACTGGCCTGCTGAACAACCGGCCTCTATTGATTGGCGTGATTGCGCTGCTGGTAGTTGTTTTAGCCTGGGGCCTGGTACGTGCAGCAAAACGGTTCGAGGGAATGCCGAGCGAATAGGACAGGCAGAGGTGACGGCGAAGAATGCTACCTCACGTCCCGCGGCTTTCGGCTTTGCGTAAGCCCCCTCTGCTGGGGTTTTGACCAAAGTGCCGGGGTCCCAACTTTGTATAGCTCTAGGTTTCTGCGAATCGCCTGGGACAAAAGGTGGTAAGTTTAGGTCGCTGCGCGCGGCGAGAGCGGGACAAAACTGCAGCAGCTGCAATCGGTGTGAAAAAGTCGAGTTACCAAAGAACGGGTACAACAGAGTGCTGGGGTGATTATCGCAATTGTGGAGGGGCGGGGCTACCTTCTTTTTTGGTCGCGCGCTGGTTAGGATTGAACCACAGAAATCGCGGAGAGGATTTGCAGAGTCCGAGTAGTGTGCGTGCAGCGATAGCGGGGCTACGATCGTTGTGGCTACTTCCAACCTGGCAAGGTTTGCGACACGTTGCGGCATCCTGGAGGGGCGGTATGATGAACTTGTGATGGGGAATCGTGGCGACTAGCGTTGGTGGCGCTGCGAGGTTTTGGGGGTGAATAGCTTGGAGGGTGACGTGAACAGCAGGCGAAAGATGCGGTTTTGGCTGACGTTTGTCCTGGTCGTGGTAGTGGGAATGGCTTGCTGCGATCGTGCGGCGGCGGAGCTTACGCTCGCCGAAGGAGGGCAGTCGTCGTTTGTGATCGTAGTGCCTGAGCAAGCGTCGCCGTCGACGCGCTATGGCGCCGAGGAATTGCAGCTTTTTTTGCGCCAGATGACCGGTGCGGAGTTGCCGATCGAGTCGGACCGGAGCCCTGTCGGCGCGCATGAGATTGTGCTGGGACGCAACGCGCATCTGAAAGAGATTGGCGTAGACATCGATTTCGACGCACTCGGCGCCGAAGGTTATCGAATCGCGACAACAGGCAATCGCCTGGTCATCGCGGGCAGCGACTTGCGAGGCACGCTGTACGGCGTTTACGGCTTGCTGGAAGATCATTTGGGATGCCGGTGGTTTACCCCGACCGTGAGCCGGATTCCCAAGCACGATCTGCTGGTGCTGGCTGATATCGATGAAACGACAGTGCCGGCACTCGAGTATCGCGAGCCCTTCGTGATGGACTGTTACGATGGTGATTGGTGCGCACGGAACCGGATGAATAGCAGTGCAGGTCGGCTCGAAGCGCGGCACGG
The DNA here is from genome assembly GCA_020427155.1 of Planctomycetales bacterium. GTDB lineage: Bacteria > Planctomycetota > Planctomycetia > Pirellulales > Lacipirellulaceae > Bythopirellula. The sequence goes on from JAGQOW010000045.1 coordinate 16,359, forward strand.
GGGCAAGGTGCGTTTTGGCACAGGGCTGTTTGTGCACAGTTTTAATGTGCTCATGCCGCCAGAGAAATACTTCGATGCACATCCCGAGTATTACTCGGAAGTGAACGGCAAGCGAGTGAAAGACCGTTCGCAATTGTGTTGTACTAACCCGGACGTGATCAGAATCTGTACCGAAGAGTTGGCAAATCGGATGCGGCAAGATCCCGAGGCGTTCGTATATTCGCTGTCGCAGAACGATTGGGCCAACTATTGCGAATGTGCGAATTGCAGTGCGCTGGCCGAGCGGGAAGGATCGCAAATGGGGCCGTTGCTTCATTTGGTCAACACGGCAGCCGAGGCCCTGGAGCGAGAGTTCCCGGGCAAGGCGATCGAGACGCTGGCGTATCAGTGGTCGCGGACCCCGCCGAGAACGATGCGACCGCGAAAGAACGTCATTATTCGACTCTGCAGTATCGAGTGTTGCTTTATGCATCCGCTGGCGACCTGCAGCGCAGAAACGAATCGCCAGTTTGTGCGAGATCTGAACGGATGGAGCAAAGTAGCCGACCGGCTGTGGGTGTGGGATTACGTGACTAGCTTCGGCCACTATCTCTCACCGTTTCCCAACTTGCGAGTACGAGACGACAATATCCGCCTGCTGGTGGCGAACCACGTGACGGGCATTTTCGAGCAGGACGTCTACAACACGGTAAATGGTGAACTGTCGCCGTTGAGCGGTTATCTGAACGCCAAACTGCTTTGGGATCCGGACTATGACGAAGACACCGCGATCAACGAGTTTTTGGAAGGGGTTTATGGAGCGGCCGCCAGGCCGATTCGCCGCTACCTCGACCTGCTTCACGACAAGGTTGAGAAAGAGAATATTCATGCGAGGATCTGGGTAGGGCCGCGAACTGTGGAGTACCTGACCGACGACGTGATGGCCGAGGCTGGCCGACTCTGGGACGAAGCCGAGGCTGCCGTGAGCGATTCTCCCGAGACGCTCGAGCGTGTTCGGATTGCGCGGTTGTCGTACGACTATGCTGTGCTGGAAAAGCAGCGCGGGGCGGGCGGGCTGGGCGAGTTTGTTGTCGACCATAAAGCGTTTATGGCAAAGTCGCGTCCGGAGTATGTGCAGCAAGTCAAGCGTTTTTTCGAGACGGCCCGACGTGCGGGCGTCACTCGCATGAATGAAGGAAGGATGTCGCTCGATCAGTACGAGGCCGGCTTTGCGGCGACCCTTGCAGGGAAGAATCTGACATTCATGCCGGTTGCAGCCGTTGCTGATGTGGATGTCAAGCCGGGACTCATCTGCAAGTACTACGAAGGACAATGGGAATCGCTTCCCAATTTTAGTGTGCTGGCGCCGGCGAAAACAGAAATCGTCGACTCGGTCGACCTGAAGCCGAGTGAACGGGAGAGCAATTTCGCGCTCGAGTTCACGGGCTACGTCAAGGTTCCGCGAGATGGGCTTTACACGTTCTGCACGAACTCGAACGACGGGAGCCAGCTTTTTATCGGAGACGAACTGGTTGCCGACAATGGAGGGCTACATGCAGCGGAGACTCGGGGCGGTTTCATTGCGCTCAAAGCCGGTCTGCACCCGATTCGTGTGAGCTATTTTCAAGAGGGAGGAACGGCAACGCTTTCTGTGCTATATGAAGGACCGGGAATCGACCGACAAGTAATCCCGCTTTCGGCACTGAGCCACAGCGGAACGGGGGCAGCGCCTTGATAAGCAGCTGGCTGATCGATTGATCGTTTTCTCCGGCATCTGTCTCTTGTGGTGTATTGTAGCCATGACGGCGCCGAAACCAAGTACAGCTATCAATGAATCGAGTTAGATAAAAAGTGATCACTCGACATGGATAATCAAGCTAAGCGAGAATTGATCGAAGCTGCCTTGTTGGCCCGCAGTAGGGCGTATGCGCCGTATTCGGAGTTTCTGGTGGGGGCGGCAGTGCTAGCCGAGGATGGCACGATCACTGACGGCGCCAACGTGGAGAATGCTTCGTACGGTCTGACGCTTTGTGCCGAGCGGGTGGCGGTAGCGGCGGCGGTGGCAGCAGGGCAGCGAGAGTTGGTTGCCCTGGCAGTGGCTGCCCGCGGCGGTGTTTCGCCTTGCGGCGCTTGTCGGCAGTTTTTGGCTGAGTTTGGGCCGGAGATGCTGGTGCTGATGGTCGATGCCGACGATCCACAAACCGTGTCTGAAACAAGCCTCGACCAGCTGTTCCCCGAGCCATTCAGGCTGTCGGGAGAGTAGCCGGCAGCGAAGGAAGATCGGACTCCTGGGAAAAGCTATTCGTGATTGGTCGGCATGGCCGCATGGCGTTCGATGTCGGCTTGTTCGAGGGCTGCCAGGAATGGCAGGTTGCGGTACATGTCTTCGTAGTCGAGGCCGTAGCCGACGACAAATTCGTCGGGGATGTTGAAGGCGGTGAAGTCGGGAGAGTAGTCGACTTCGACGCGGCCTTGCTTTTGCAGCAGTACGGCCGAGCGGATGGAGCTGGGGCCGAACTCTTGCATCTTTTCGATGACGCGGGTGAGCGTGTGGCCAGTGTCGAAGATGTCGTCGACCAAGAGGACATCGCGGGCAGAGATGTCGATCATCAGTTCGGAGTTGATGACGAGATCGCCGCGCTCGGTTGTGGCGCCGCGGTAGCTGCTAGCTTGAATGACCCCGACGCGCATCGGAAGTTGGATCAATCGGATAAGGTCGGCCATCAGCACGACGCTGCCGGTCAGTACGCCGACGATTGTTAGTTGTTGCCCTTTGTAGGCCGACTCGATTTGTTGGGCCATGCTCGCGACGCCGCTATGGAGAGCATCTTTGTCGAGTAGAGTTTTCATAGGAATTGCGATACTGGGATATGCGGTCGCCAGGCTACTTAGCCGAGATTCATTCGATGGCCACAAAGATGCACGAAAAGTGCGTCGATGGAAGGCCCTCCAGTCTCCAGCCTACGGCTTGCGGCCTCAAACTACAATAAGATAGCTGCGACGCAGGCGGTCATAAATGCAGCGAGAGCGCCGCCGAACATTGCACGGAGCCCGAGTTTCGCGAGGTCGGCGCGACGTTCGGGTGCGATACCGCCGATGCCGCCCAGCTGGATGCCGATCGAGCCGAAATTGGCGAAGCCGCAAAGAGCGTACGTGAGGATAGTGACCGTCCGTGGCGCGAGGGCGTTTTGATCGGCGGCTTCGACGAGCTGGTAGTAGGCGAGCACTTCGTTGACCACCATTTTTGTACCCAGGAGGCTTCCCGCGGTCTGGCATTCGTGCCAGGGGATGCCCATGAGCCAGGCAAAGGGTGCGAAAAACAGGCCGAATAGTTTGCTCAGAGTCCAGGCGGTTTCGGCTTCGTAGCCAAATTGGGACCCGAGCCAGCCGATCCCGAGATCGATCATCGCCACCAGGGCAACAAAGGCGAGCAACATGGCGGCAACATTGATCGCCAGTTGCATGCCGGTGGAGGCGCCTTCGGCCGCGGCCTCGATCACGTTGACGCATTTAGACTGGACTTCGATCTCGACGTGTCCTGCAGTTTGCGAGTGTTCAGTTTCTGGCTGCATCACCTTGGCGATCAGCAGGGCGGCGGGGGCAGAGATGACCGAAGCGGTGATTAAGTGGCCGGCATCGATGCCGATGCGAATGAAGATGGCCAAGACGCCGCCAGCGATAGTGGCGAAACCGCCGACCATGACGACGTTGAGTTCCGAGAGAGTCATCTTGCAGACGTAGGGTCGCACGACGAGTGGCGCTTCGGTCTGACCGACGAAGATATTGGCTGCCGCGGAAAGGGTTTCGGCGCCCGAGGTTCCCAGGGTTTTTTGCATGACGAGGGCACAGAAACCAACGATCCGCTGCATGATGCCCCAGTGGTAGAGAATGCCCATCAAAGAAGAAAAGAGAATGATTGTTGGCAGGACGCCGAAGGCGAAACAGCGCCACAGGGTGTATTGGGGGGGCAGGGGGAGGTCGCCAGGCTGGGGATAGAGATCGAAGAGGAAAGCGGTGCCGGCATCGGTGCAATTGATGATAGCCTGGAAAAATGCACCCAGACCGGCAAAGAGTTGTTGGCCAAGCGAGGTCTTGAGGATAAGCAAAGCCACGGCGAATTGGAGCGCAAGGCTTCCTAGCACAATCCGCAGAGGAAACTTCTGTTTGTGGGAACTCATGAGCCAGGCCAGGGCGATGAAAGCAACGAGCCCTAGTGAACTGATCAGGCGTTCCATGAGTGGGCCTTGTGCTGCGGGGCAGCATGGCTAAAGCTGACTTATGATGTTAGCCGTACTGCCACGCAGCACAGTGGCCGAACGGTTCGGCCGCATGGATCATCGAGCTATGCCTTGATCGCACAATGATCGAGCATTGCTTCCGCAGTGCAGATGTAGCTGACCAGGAATGGACCAAATTCTGCGTAGCGGGCGCTGGCTTCATCGAATCGCATGCGGTAGACGATATCTTTGAGGAATTCGGGGTTGGCGGCCCAGAGGGTGACGCCCCATTCCCAGTCGTCAAGTCCGAGGCCGACGCTAATTAATTGGCTCACCTTGCCGGCGAACGCCATGCCGCTACGAGCGTGTTCGCTCATGAGTGCGTTTCGTTCTTCTTTGGAAAGCAGGAACCAGTTTTCGCCGACCTTGCGTTTCTTGTTCATGGGATAGAAGCAAGTGCTAGGCCACTCGGGCAGATCGGGGGTGAGCCGCTGGCGGTTCATCATGACGAGGCGATCGGCATAGCCTTTGACCTTGGTCGCGAAAGTGGGGCTATCTTCGGTTTCTCCTTCTTCAAGGAGCTTTTGCCCAAACTGCTCGACCGTGGGTACGTACTCGCTGATTTCGGTCATCGAGACGAACGAGTAGCCCGGGACAATCGCCCTGCCGAGCTTGCCCGCCATCAAGCGTTGGTGGATCCGATCGACCTTCAGGGGATCGGGGTCCATGAGCATCAGCCCGAAGTCGGCTTTGTGCCCGCTGACGATAGAGGTTTGCACTCGCAATGGGGCGTCGGCGGCATCAGGGCTGAGTGCCTCGATCACGTCGGCCCGGCCAGTGGCGATTTGCTCGGCCGGCAGCGAGGCGAGCACGTCGCGATTCCAGGAGTAGTAGAGATGGCTGCAATGCCAGCCTCCCTCGGCAGGGCTGAGGGAAACCTCGACGGGCTGACCCGTGTGTGGGGGACGATTCATAAGAGGCGCGTAACAATTCAATCAGGTTGAGTAGCTGGGAAAAACCTGTTGGCATGTTAGCAAATCTCCGGTAATGATCGGAAGGGGCTATAAAAAGGGCAGGGCCTCTAACTGGCCAGGATTTCCTCGATGGTTGCATTGAAATCTTCACACAGCCGGCCCAGGACCTCGTGGGTGAGAGTGACGGGTACCCGGGAGCGGATGGCGCCTGGTTGCTTTTCGTACCGATAAAGAGCGATGGAGCCGCCGCGGCGCAGGAACAGTTCGTAATAATACTTGCCCGACTCATTCTGTTGGGGTGGATTGCTGCGCATTTGGACCACGCAGCCGTCGATGTCGGTTTCAATGGGAGAAATAGGTTCGAGCAGGTAATTCACTCGGTTGCAAAGAGACTGGCTGGACTGCTGCAAGATGGCCGTGTCGACCTGAGCCAGTTCTTTACTTTCGAGAATAAACTCGTAGACGGCGGCAGCCAGCGCGGTGCCTTGATCGACTTCGCAGCGGAGGATTCGAGGGCCATCGGCGACGGTGACTCGGCGATTGGTCTGACCGACAATCGCTTGCAGCTCGCGAAGAAACTCGTCGCGCAGTTTCATGCCGCGTCCTCCGAGTCGTCGGCCGGATCGGCAGATTGGAGCTGGTGCTCCGAACCGTCGAAAGAGATGACGGCCTCTTCGTCCTCCAGGACGGTGGCGATATGGACGGGCCGGTTCCACAGTCGGTGCAAGTTTTCGAGAGTGTCGCGGGCCTGTTCGAGTTGGAGCTCGACGCCAGAGTACTGATGTTGCAAGAAGAGCTCGCCGCGGTTTTTGTAGTTGCCATCGACGACGGCAATGATGGGCCGTCCGCGGTTGGTTAGGCTTTCGAGCAGTTGTTGTTTTACTCGGGGGAATTCACGGCTTTCGATTTCGTAGGCTTCGCTAGTAGGGTTGTAGCCAAAGCGAAACAGTTTGTGTTCGCGAACAAAGTCGAGGGTCAAGAACTCGTCGATGAAAGTGAGATCATTGTGGATGCGTCGGACTTCGAAGATTTTTTCTCGTCCTAGTCCGGCGTGAGTGTTCCAGTTTTTGCGTCGGTCGTGATCGTCGCAGTCATCGTATTCGCGTCCAAAGGCCCCGCGGTTCCAACGGTCCTCAATATTTCGGAACAGCTCGATGCCTACTTTGTAGGGATTGAGTTGCGTAGGGGCACTGGCCATGGTGCCGCTGTGATGGTCGCAGTAGTTGACAACATCGGCGGCGGTGAGCCCCTGGTTGATCATGATGGTCGAATGCCAGTAGCTGGCCCAGCCTTCATTCATGATTTTGGTTTGTGCCTGGGGAGCGAAGTAATACGCTTCGTCGCGAATGATCGCCAGGATATCGGCTTGCCACGTTTTCAAAGGAGCATGTTCCAAGAGGAACAACAGGACGTCGCGTTCAGGATTCTCGGGAAAGGGCCGCGATTCGTCTTCTTCTTTAAGCCGGTCTTGTTGTGCCCGCAGCTTGTCTACAGGATTGATAAACGGCTGCATGTAGCTTTTGGCGTCGAATCGTTGCGATCTGGAGCCAGGCGGCTGCCTTTCGGCAGAGAAATCAAACCGGTCGGCAACTTTGCGGCGTTTGATGAAGGGGGAGTGAACGTCGATCAAGTCTTCGAGGCTGAGACATGCGTCGATGTAGTTTTCGACGTCCTCTACGCCGACGACGTCCATGATTCGCCGAATTCGCGTACCGTGGTTTGCGACGTCATCCATCATCTTGCGGTTGGTGTGGGCAAACCATTGGTTGTTTTTGAAGAAGTCGCAATGGCCGTAAACGTGGGCCATCACCATTTTTTGATCGATCAATCCGTTGGAACGCATCAAATAGGCGTAGCAGGGATTGTTGTTGATGACCATTTCATAGATTTTTTGCAATCCGTAGTGATAGCCTTTGCTGAGCTGTTCATACTCCATACCGAACCGCCAGTGGGGGTATCGCGTAGGAAAGCCGCCCCGAGCAGCGATTTCGTTGAGCTGGTCGGCGTCGATCAATTCGAAGATCGTGGGAAAGAAGTCGAGCCCGTAGCCTCGTGCATATCCTTCGATTTCCACTTGGATGGCAGCTAATTCGGGTGTGAGTTTTCCTGGTTCCACAGCAGCCATGATTGTTCCCGTTGTTCTCTCAAATCGCGTATTTGCAGGGGACGCAGAGCAAGCAGCTGAGATTGCCGTGCATCAGCATCTGCGAGCGTAGTCTATTCCTCGGTGTTTCAAAGTCCTGGAAGAAAATCGGGTAATTGAAAAGATGAAGCGGTCACTTGCCTTTTCCCAAGAATAATTTGATCGAGTCGTAAATGCCTTCCTTGTCTGCAATTTCCGACAAGGCCAGCTTGTCGTTTTCGCCAAATTGCTTTCGCAGGGCTTCGATGAAGTCGCCGCTGCCGTAGGGGCTTTCAACTTGCCCATAACAAAACAGATTTGCGGCGGGTAGGAGTTTCTCATTGAGAAGTTCGAAGGCCTGACGGTTGTCGTCGCCCCAGTTATCACCATCGGAAAACTGAAAGCAGTAGATGTTCCAGTCGGATACAGGAAACGTGCTATCGATAAGCTGAGCGCAAACTTTGTAAGCGGAACTGATGCGGGTGCCGCCGCTTTCGCGTGTGTGATAGAACGTGTGTTCGTCAACTTCCTTGGCCACGGCGTCGTGGATGATATAACGTTTTTCAATGCCCTTGTACTGCTTGCCTAGCCACGCGTCGATCCAAAAAGCCTCGGTGCGGACGATTTGCTTTTGATCGTCGGTCATCGAACCCGAGACGTCCATCAGATATATCACGACTGCATTGACCTCGGGGCGCGGCACATCGTTCCACGAACGGTATTGCTTGTCACTCTTGATGGGAACGACGCGCGGATCGTCGGGCAGATAGTTGCCGGTCGAAATCTGTCTTCGCAGGGCATTGAGATAGGTGCGTTTGAAATGTCGGAGCGACTCGGGGCCGGTTTGCCTCACACTGTTGTACTTGGCTTTTTCTGCAGAGATGCTGGCCGTTCCTTTGGGTTCGACATGCGGCAATTCGAGTTCGTCGCCGAGCATCTCGGCTAGCTCGTCGAGATTGACTTCAACCTCGATCAGATGGCCCGATCCTGGCTCGCTGCCCGCGCCGCCGGAACCTGCAGGATCGTCGCCTGGCTTTCCTACAGGATCTCCCACCTCGCCATCTCCCTGGCCAACTCCGCCAGAACCGTTTTTTCCGAATCGAAAGCGCGGGATATCGAGCTGGGGCAACGGAATACTGACAGCGTCTTTGCCTCGCCGACCGATCATTTCGCCGTGGGTTATGTACTTGCGCAGATTTTCGCGAATACGACCGCGTACGATCTGCTTGAAACGTCGTTGGTCGCGTTCGATATCCAAGACCATGGGTGACCCTCAGATGATTGGTCTCTCGGCGAGAGCCGAAGTGGCACAGGCGAGGTCTTGAAGCGAGACCGCGCAGATCGCCTCATACGAGATGTACTGTGAGTTGTGTCCCTTGCATCAACTATTCGATTTGGCATCGCCGCGAGCGAAGATGCTGGCGACATAGTTCAAAACGTCAGTTGCACTCTCGTCGTCATAGCCATAGTCGCGGATCAGGCGGCCTTTGACGACGTCGATCTTTTTCTGAGTGTCCTCGTCGATGACATTCGACACCAAACTGGTGAGCTTGATGGAATCTTTCTGGTCTTCGAACAGTTTGAGTTCGAGGGCCTTATTGAGGCGTTCGTTGGTTTTGTAATCAAACTTTTTACCGTCGATCGACAGCGCGCCGATGTAGTTCATGATTTCGCGCCGGAAATCGTCTTTGCGGCTGTCGGGGATATCAATTTTGTCTTCGATCGACCGCATGAGCCGTTCGTCGGGCTCTTCGTACTGGCCGGTGAAGGGGTTCTTGACTTTTTCTTTTTGGGTGTAGGCCTTGACGTTGTCGATGTAGTTGCCGCATAGACGGGCCAGGGCGTCTTCGTCGGCGGCGATGGCGCGCTGGACTTCGAGCTTGACGATGTTCTCATACTCTTCTTTGACGACGCTGAGCAGATTGCGGTACTCTTGCTTGAGATCTTCCTTGTTGATGAGGCTATGGTGTTTGAGCCCCGACTCGAGTTCGTTGAGCACCATGAACGGATTGATCGAGCTCGCGTCGGGGTGAGCTACCAGGGCGTTAGAAATCTTGTCTTGAACGTAGCGGGGCGAGATGCCGACGAGCCCTTCGTTAACGGCCTGGTCGCGCAGCTCGGCGATGTTCTCTTCGGTGAAGCCAGGCAAGCTCTTGCCGTTGTACAGCTTCAGCTTTTGCAGTCGAGTGAGACCCGCGTGTTTGGGTTCTTCGAGGCGCGTTAGCAGAGCCCACATCGCGGCCATTTCGATCGTATGGGGGGCGATATGCTTGCCCTGGACGGTTTCTTTGTTGTAATCCTTTTCGTAAATGCAGATTTCGTGTTCCAGGGTTGTGACATAAGGAATGTCGATCTTGATCGTACGATCGCGCAAGGCCTCCATGAATTCGTTGTTCTGCAGGCGGCGATACTCTGGTTCGTTGGTGTGGCCGATAATCACTTCGTCGATATCGGTTTGAGCGAATTTCTTGGGCTTGATCTTGTGTTCCTGGCTTGCGCCGAGCAGATCGTATAAAAACGCCACATCGAGCTTGAGGACCTCGACAAATTCGATGACGCCCCGGTTGGCAACATTGAATTCCCCGTCGAAATTGAATGCGCGGGGATCGCTATCGCTGCCGTAGACGGCGATTTTTCGATAGTTGATGTCTCCGGTCAGCTCGGTAGCGTCCTGGTTTTTCTCATCTTTCGGCTGGAAGGTACCGATGCCGACGCGATCTTTCTCGCTGAGAATTACGCGTTTGACGCGAACGTCCTGGATGACTCGGGTCCAATCGCCGTCGTATTTTTTTAGCCGCTGTTGATACATGAAGCGGCAGAAGGGATCTAATTCGCCACGGATGCGTACCTGGAACTCGTCTTCGCCACGGCCGGCGTTGAGCTGGCTGGCGACCGTCTCGCGGAATCGCTCGGGGATCAAGTGGAGCGGCTCCTCGTTCATCGGGCACCAGTGCACTTCGTTGGGATCCTCTTCGCTGACCCAGCCGAGCGTATACAAAGCCCCGTCGTCGGTGGCGGAATAACGCTGCAGGCCTTGCTTCAGCAGCCGGACAATGGTGCTCTTGCTGCTGCCAACCGGACCATGCAGCAGCAAGACGCGTTTTTCGATGCCGTACTCGTGAGCGGCGCTTTTGAGGGCGTTCACCAGCTTGTGGAGCGGAACGCGCAAGCCGAAGACTGCATCGCGGCCATTGTTGTCGGGGTCGTCAAAGAAATGGTAATGATGCTCTTTCTCGCGGCCCCGCATAACCACATTGGACCCATAAGACAGAATCATGTCGTAGACCCGCTGGTAGGCCGAGCGCGTTACCTTGGGGTCGTCGCGGACGATGTCGAGATACTGCTCGAAGGTCCCCACCCAGTTTTTGCGACGAAACTGATCGCGATCTTGGTGGTCAGCAATCAGCGAGATGATTTCACTACCATTACTCATGTTGGATTCTCCTGTCCCTCGGGCTGCTTACGAAGCCGCGACTTGTACCACCAACGCCGGATGAAAAAAATGATAAATGCCTAAGCGAAGGCTCCTGATCGAAAACTAGTTATTCTCAAAACTCGCACGCTTTCTTTCCTGCATCGCAACTATCAGCAGCGCCTCCGTGCGCGATCGCTTGAGCACTCACTCGAACGCCGGCAAAGGGGATCCCAAGCCGTCTGGGGTTGGCCGCGGGGACAGTACAACGCGCTCTCGGTTGAGGAGTAGCGGAAGACCGAGTCTTCGAATCTTCCGGGAGAGAGGCGAAGCAGATACTGCTCGAAGCGAGAAGCGCGCTTCGACTGGCTAGCCAGAGTGAATACCTACGCGAAAGTTGGCAAAGAGCGCTGAGGATCTTTTTTGGACGCCTGGTCTTGGGCGTCGCCGACGGTTGAACGCCGACGAATCAATCATCAGCCCGCGTTAGGCTCCTGTGTGCTCGGCCGGAATGAGTTGCTCCCTCCTCGCACACAACTCAATTCTAGTATCAGCACAACCGAGAGGAGAGGCAACAGCGAGTTTTCGGCGGGATGCGTCTTTCGATGCCCGTCGGAATAGGGGCTAGAGTCTCGATGTAAGACTTTTAGAGGCAAAGGGTTGCAGTTTGGGGGGAACGAGGCTCGCGAACCGGTGATCGCTGGAAAAGAAGTTATTTTGGGTCAAAAGCAACGATCATGTTGGACATTTGGCTGCCCGCCAGAATTTAAGGGCGGTGTCGTTGCTGGCAAAGCTGGCGCCGAGGGTCTGCTGGTACTGCTGCCTGTGGAAAAAATCCGTGAATATGGCGCAGATTGTCCATTGGATCCCCAGAAAAGTCGTGCTGGCAGCTGACTGCTGGCAGCCACAATTGATGCGGGACTGGGCAGGATGGAAGGTTTCTACGGGTTATTTCAACTTTTCCGAAAGTAGAAACCTCGCGTGCGCCGATACCCTGCACTACGTGATAGTTCTCGGGGGGGCTACCGAGACGTAATGTGGCGTCGAGACTCTCGCCGAGTAACTGCTTTCGGGGCTTGCCTCGAGGTTGTTACTCGCAGTCAGACCCGCGTACGTCAATCACCAAGGCGGCAACTTGTCTTCCAAAGGGAGGCGTCAGGTTGTCGAGGGTCGATTGATGAAAAACTCCCGTTTTGCCAGTCGTGTTGCTACTCAGGCGATCGCCTTGCTCGTTTCTCTCACAGCAAGCGCAGGCGGTTTTGCTCATGAGACGGGCCAGAGTCATTTGCATTTTCAGCAGCCGAGCCAGGCTGCCCAAGGCAGCAGAGCGAACGATTCGAATGTGAAGTTTCGCTCGCCGACCGCGGAGCGGCCCGCTGCCAAGAAAGCCTCAGCACCCAAGCGAGAGGCCGTTGAGCGCGCCAGCTACGACCAACCTGCGGAAGCCAAGGCTCGCAAGGTAGCGCGCGTTGCGAAGCAGCGTGTTGAGACCTCAGCGGCAGAAACAGGAAGTGCTTTGCGAGCGAAGCAAACGGTCAGCCGCGATCGTCAGGTGGTGCGTGTGGCCGAAGAGATGGTCATCGAACCAGAACCAGAACTGGTTGATGAGGGACCAATGGTCTTTGACGAGGGCTGTGCATGCCAGGGCGACTGTGCTTGCGATATGGGCTGCGAACTGGGCAGCCCCGGCTGCGGCTACTTTGAACCTGGTTGCGGTTGCGCTGAGCCAGGATGTGGGATCTGCGAGCCAGGTTGCGGTTTCGCCGAGCCAAGTTGCGGCCTGGAGGTACCCGGGTGTGGAAGCTGCGTGGGCCGTCCTGGTCCGGACTACTGGTGTTTTCCGGTTTGTCTGCCGCGATTCAAAGACCTGAGTTTTTGGGGCGGTGTGCAGGGCTTTCGCGGGCCGCGAGACTTTGCGCCTGGACAGCAGGAAGAGGAACGCAGCGATTCCAATTTTGGCTTCCATGAGGGTATCAATATCAGCGGACGTGCGCCGTTAATTGGCCTGGTATTCCCTCAGCTGAGCTATCAGCTGGGTTATCAAGGAGTGCAAAGCCGCTTATCGGGGACGACCACCTCTGCTGCAGATCGCAGCCAACAGTTCGTCACTGCGGGATTCTTTCGACGTGTGCATACGGGACTGCAATTTGGCGTCGTTTGGGACATGTTGCGAGACGATCTTGACATGGAAGTCGACTACCACCAGATACGGACCGAGTTCAGTCTGAAAAGCCCCCAGGGGCGAGAGTTCGGCTTCTTCTCGACATCGGCTACGAACAGCAACGAAATCTTTGGCATCACCTACGAGACGGTCGATCAGTACGCGCTATTCTATCGCTGGAACTTTGGCAAGAATTACGAGTGCCGGTTCTGGGGCGGCGTGACGGGGAACGACGAAGGCCTGTTTGGCGGGGAGTTCTATGCCCCGCTGTCCGACCGCTGGACGGTGCAGTCGGGCTTCAACTACCTGATCACCGACAAGAACGCTGGTCTGGAAGGAGTGCGAGAAGAGGCCTGGAATATTGGCATCAACCTGGTTTGGCATCTGGGCCGCACGGCTCGCCGAGGTTGCCAGAGCCCCTACCGACCGCTGTTCCCGGTGGCCGACAACGGGTGGATGATCGTCGACAACGTGACTCCGTGGCCCTAGTAGCTAGCTGGTCCGGGGCCCAGTGAGGCCCCGGCATAGTGTGGAATGACCGTCCTGGGTGGAGCAATCGGCATACTTTGGCGGGAATTATTTCCCAATCGTGACAATATGCCGCGATTTTGGAGCTGCCAAGCGTCGAATTTGTGAGTACACTGAACCGCTTGCGCTACACGAGCCTGGCCAGATAGCCGGCAGGCAGTGGGTGGCGGTCTTGTGCTGTAGCAATCTCCCCAGCCTCAACGGATGCTAGCGGGGCTCCAGCCGATAGCCAACGGCAGGCGAAATTGCCGATCTGATTCCAGTAGTCCGTGTTTTCTGTTTTAGGTCATTTGTTTTGGGAGTACGAAGAAATGCATACAGTTGAAGCGAATTGGGAGGACGAAGAGAATAATCGCCATGTGGCCTTTGCGGTAATGTATGCCCGCAAGGACGACTCGGTTGAAATCCAAGCCGTCACTCCCAAGCAAGTCACCTTTCTCTGTCCCGAGTCGAACAATCCGCTGCGTTCGATCGGCGTCTGGACCGAGTCGGGCCGAGATATGCTTTTGAACCAATTGCGAGCAAGCGGCCACATGTCGAAGTTGGAAGATCAAGTCTTCTCTTCGCTGGCGGTCTAGAATAGTCGGCATAGAACCAAACCAGGCGCATTGCCGAGCGAAGTCTCGGCGATGCGCCTTTTTTTGTCGCCTTTGCACGGCAGCTACGCGACTTCTGCGTATTGCATTGCCCACACAGAAGTCGCGGCTAGCGCCGATCCAAAGTGATTTTAGGAACGGCGAAGGTGGGCACGTTGTCGGCCGACTTCTCCTGTCCCCAACGATCAAAAGTGACTTCCCTCTTGAACTGCTGACCGTTTCTAAGGACCGTCAGCTCGACGGTATCGCCGGGTTGGAATTTGCTGATGCGTTGGGTGAGATCGGCAAAGTCCTTGATGATTTCGCCATTCAGTTCAGCGATTTGGTCGCGTGGGCGGAGGCCAGCTTTGGCAGCGGCAGAACCAGGTCTGACAGTCATTACCAGCACTGCGCCTTGGAGCGTGCCATCGCCAGAGATTCCCAGGAGAGCGCCGCTGGGGCGAACGTCGACGACGACATTAGGGAATTGCTTTTCTAGCTCCTTGACCATTTCCGCTGAAACCGCGGTACCAAAAAACTCGATGCGGCGGAGATTGGGAATTGTCTCCAAGTATTCGAGTACCCCTTCGGAGATGGGAGCAAAATAGAAACTGACTGTCGTCGCGTGATGAACCGCGGCAAGATGCTTGAGCCCGTCGAGCCCCCCTTTCCACTCCGAATCGAGAATCACCTGCAGGGCGATCGCCCGGCCAATCATCCGAACGACAGGATCGGCTTGGTATCGTCCGCCCAAGGAAGTGAATTCTTTTAGCGCGGCGAGTTGACGGGCATCGGCCAACAACTCGGCGGCCAAGCTTGCCTCGATCGGTCGATTGGGCAGTTCGATCAGCTTTTCCAAAGTGGCGATCTGAAGCTCGTGATCAGCAGACTCTGACCAGGCGAGCATGATATTTAGCGCCCGAGTGGAGCTCTCTAGCGAACCGGTCTGGGCCTCTTGGGAAACCGCCTGGAGTGCAGGAGCGCCTACGTGCTGCAGTTCTTGTTGGGCGTTATTGCGAATCGCGTAACGATTGTCATCCAGCTGCAGCACCCACTGGGCAATCTGTGCCGGAGTAGCTACCGGGACTTGATCGGACTCTACCTCTGCAACTACCCGAGCGGGCGTCAGCAAGCACAGCAACAGGGGCATGCCAGACCACCAGCGATGCAAGGCAAGTCTTGAAGGATTGGAGTGACCGAATGCCATAGTATTGAAGGGGGCTGGGCTTTTCCCAGCGCTGTAATCTTGGGCAAGAACACGGCGGAGTAGCCAACCGCTATTGTAGCATTTTCTCAGATTTCCTCAGGATCAAAAGGCCGTGTTTTTGGAGGGGCCTTAGGCATTATTTTGACCATTCCGGTGAGTTGTGGCCCGATAGTCCTTCAGCTAGGCTCGTGTGATGAAGTTTGCACTGTTGGGAACTGACGAAGAGAGCCTGCCGCTCGCGCTGGCGGCGGTGGAGGCGGGGCACGAGATCGTTTGGAGCGGGGATGACGCTGCTGCGCGGTCGGGTCGGGAATTGCCTTGGCTTTGTGCCGAAGACCTGGCCGGGCAATGGGAGGCATTGCTCGACCATCGCACATGTTCGGCAGTGATCGTGGGGCGGGGCGACATAGCTCCGGCAGTTCGAGCCGAACAGGTGATCCAATTAGTCAAGAATGGCGTAGCGGTCTTGACCACCTATCCACTGGTCGAATCGGTTCTCAGTTATTACGAGATCGATATGGTCCGTTGCGAGAGCAACGCGGTGCTCCATCATTTCAATCCGTTGGTGCAGCAACATGCCCTTATCGAGGAGATTGCCCATTGGGTGAGCGAGGGGCATCCTGAGTTGGGAAGGGTGGAGCAGATCAGCTGGCATCGGCCCCTGGTAGACCGAACGCGCGAACAAGCGCTTTGGCACTTTGCCCGCGATGTGGAGCTGCTGGGGGATGTCGCCGGTCGTTTGAACCGTCTCGGCGCCCATGGCTCGCCCGATGAAGAAGCGACCTATGCCGGCTTGAGCGTGCAACTGCTTGGCAAAAGCAAGATACCGGTGCGCTGGGAGGTTGGCCCCAAAGAGCAAGGGGCATGGCCTCGGATGGTGCTGGTCGCAGCGAATGGCATGCTCAGCTGGGAACTGAACGACACAGCAGAAACGTTACAGATCGAATTGAATCAAGCCGGCAAGTCGAAGATTCAATCGGTCGTAGCTGTCGACGTATTTGCCACGGCAATCGATCGGTTCGTCTCGGCTGTGGAGTTACGCGAGGCGGGACGCTCGACTTGGCCTGCTGCGCTACATGCCATGGAACTCACCGACACAATTGAGATCAGCTTACGTCGAGGTCGAATGATCGACGTCCACGATCAGCAGCTGACCGAGCAGATGGCCTTCAAGGGGACGATGTCTGCGCTGGGGTGCGGGCTGCTGATGGTGCTGCCGCCGGTGTTGATCGCCGCAGGCTGGTTTGCCGAAAAGGCGGGACTGCCCTTTGCCAACTACTGGGCGCATGCGTTGCTGGCATTGCTGGCGGTGTTCCTGGCGTTTCAGCTATTGCCTCGGCTGTTGCTGAATCCGACCGCGTCGGAGCAGGAAGAGCGAGGCGATTGACCGTAGCTGGTTCCAGCTGGTTTGCCTGTTTCGAGAGCAGATTTGCTGGCAGATGTTAAAGTCTAGCGGTTAGGCAAAAGTTGCCCCCTTAAATCAGCCGATTCTTCCAGCGAGGGCGCACCGTCTGCTCCCTGAACAACTCGTTTTCAGGCTGGTGAATTAAGGCGTGCAGCGATTCCCAAACATCTTGTGTTCTTTTTTGCTAGTGGCCTTGGCAGGCACCTGCGGATGCTGTTGTCCGCACTTGCACCACTTGCCCGACGACTGTGCCGCTGCAGTCTATGAGTGCGACCTTGCTTGTTTGTTGCACGATTTCTGCAGTTGCCAGCCGTTGCCATGCTGTGGAAGCAGCGTAAGCTGCGATTGCTGCCCGGAAGATGAGCCGCAGTGCGAGAGCTGCCCTCTTACTTCTTGCCCGCCGCTTGACGGGCGTCGCTGCCTGGATCGCATCGAAGTCGGGCCAGCGCCAGTGACGTATCGCCCTGAGCTGCCGCCGAAGTTTCTGCCGGTGCCTTCCCGGCCAGTGTTTTCGACAGGTATTGCACTAACGCCAGTTGCATCGGGCGGCAGCGTGGAAGTTGGCTTTGGCCCGCAGCTATCATTCCCTGGTAGTGAGTAAAAACGGCCCGTGGAAGCTGGCTCAAGACTTCAGGCATCTTGAAAGTACTCTCGCCTGAAACATGATTGCCAGGTGGCGATCTCTGCTCATTCTGAGCGACTGACAAACTAGGTTGTTTATACGGGCTGCGGATTGTGACGCTTAAGCCTGTCGTGTCGCCTGGTCGATCTACGCCTCTGGACACCCTCGGCAAGTCCCCGGCCTGCCCCCGCGAGAGCCGGTTTCCGCCCGTCGTGATTGTCGGTGCGCTGGCTTTAGATCTCGGACGACCCGCAATGCACGACCTGCGCCTGCCTTACGCCATACTACGGACATCTCTGGCAATGATTTTTTTGCTAGCGTTGTACCTGCCGGCGAGAGGCGAGGAGTCGTTGCAGTCGGTCTCGAGCGAGCGGCTGACGCCCATTGTTCGTGCCGTACAGGGCTGTAGTCCTGCCGTGGTGAATATTCAGGGACAGAAGTCGGTCAACGAAACTCCGGATGGTCAGCCGAGCGCCCCGCGACAAGTCAATGGCATGGGGACCGGCGTCGTCATTGACTCTCGGGGCTATATTCTGACGAACCACCATGTCGTCGACGGGGTGCGTCGTATCAATGTGACGCTCGACAGCGGGCATGCCTATGTGGCGCGAGTGGTTGCGCACGACAAGGAAACCGATCTGGCGATCATTCGCATTCGAACTCCCAAGCCGCTTCCGGTGGTGAAACTGGGGACGTCGCACGATCTGATGGTTGGCGAAACGGTCATCGCTATGGGAAATGCCTATGGTTATGAGCATACCGTAACTCGCGGCATTATCAGTGCGCTACACCGCAACGTGCAGGTAAACGAGACGCAGCAGTACCTCGATCTGATTCAAACTGACGCGAGCATCAATCCGGGCAACTCGGGAGGGCCGCTCCTGAACATTGACGGCGAGATGATTGGGGTCAACGTTGCCGTACGTGCAGGGGCTCAGGGCATCGGTTTTGCAATTCCCGTGAATAAGGCGCTGGATGTGGCGGCCCGGTTGCTCGACATCGGAGACCTCGAGAATCATTGGCATGGAATGACGGCCCTTTCGGTCGACGGCCCAACAGGTCCGATCACGATCGCCCGCATTGACCAGGATAGTCCTGCTCAGCAGAGTGGCTTGGAACGTGGGGATCAGCTGGAGCGGATTGGCTCCACTCCGATCCAGCGAGCGATGGATATCGAGCGCGCATTGCTCGGTCGCAGTGCT
>JAGQOW010000468.1 GCA_020427155.1 Planctomycetales bacterium
GGCGAAGCCGGCAGGGCGCGCGGGTTGCGTCAGCAAGCCGCGTGACCGGTGCGGCTGTCGGGTGAAAGCGCTTGTTATATGGGCCCCAGAAACTTGAACTGAGTCTACCAATTGCCTAACCCAGAGTCAATTTCACCCTTGCAATTATGTCCGTTTTGCCATATTCTATCACTATGAATCCGCGACACAAACCGGTGGATTGGCTCGGCGGTGAACTCAAAACCCCGCCGATGAGCACGGAAGCTCGACAGAAAGCCGGGTTCTACGTGCGCATGCTGCAGGCTGGCGAATTGCTGCCGATGCCAGAGTCGCGACCTATGCCAACAATTGGCTCTGGTTGCCACGAATTGAGAATTCGCGACAAAGACTCGACATGGCGGGTGATCTACAAAATTGACCCGGAAGCTATTCTGGTTCTCGAAGTGTTCCAGAAAAAAACCCAGCAGACCCCGAAAGCAGTCATTGACACCTGCAAGATGAGACTCAGCAAGTACGACTCGGAGCGCTAGATTGAGGTTGGAACATGGATAGCAAGAAAAGAAAGCGACTCGAAGCCAAGGGCTGGGTTACTGGCGACGCCGCCGACCTGTTCGGACTGACTCCCGAAGAGGCGCGACTGATTGACCTCAAACTCGCCCTCCGCGCCAGCATCAAAGAAGAACGAAAAAGGCAGGGCCTGACCCAGGAAGAGTTGGCCAAAGCCATGGGCTCGAGTCAATCTCGACTCGCCAAGATCGAGCGCGGCGACCCATCGGCCAGCGTTGATCTCCTGCTGAAAGCCCTTATGGCACTTGGAATGACGAACAAGCAGATTTCGAAGCTCTTCACGTAGACCTAGTCTATTTCAACTCCATATAACGTTG
>JAGQOW010000469.1 GCA_020427155.1 Planctomycetales bacterium
CGAAGTTGATGAGTTTCGAGCGATAGTCGCTGGGTACCTTCGGTCACAAGATCAGTTGCTCGCGGTACATGAACTGCCTTTCGTGGTCCCCCATTTAGGCGCAACGCTGACGATTATTCGAGATCCCGATTGCCTCGTGTCGGGCTTCAGGTGGGTATGCTCGGACAAACAGAAAGGCGAGATAATCGAAGCACTGTTATCACTCGTTGCTTCAGACGGCCCCGGGCACCAGTACTTCGACATCCTTCCAGAAGGAACCGACCTAATAATTTCATCTGGAGAATGGGGTGAACAACTATGGGCTTCAGCGGAAGCTACTCAATCGTCCGTATGAATCTCGGGCTACTAGCATGAAGAACGTGCAATCTAACATCACGATCGAGGCCGACACTTGACCGCTCCTCCTTTCGCTACCGCTTCAGTCGTCGCCGTCAAGTGCGGCTCATCGTGGCGTTAGGCACTTGATTTACTCAAGCGAGACCCCTTGAATGTCCGAATACGTCGCGACTATCCGTTGGAAGCGCTGTGCTGACGAGCGTTACGTAGACAATAAATATAGCCGCGCCCACGAATGGCAGTTCGACGGCGGCGCCATCATACCTGCGTCTGCTTCACACCATATCGTTCCGCTACCGTATTCCGTGGAAGCCAACGTAGATCCCGAAGAAGCATTTGTTGCTGCGTTATCTAGTTGCCACATGCTGTTCTTTCTGTCCATCGCGGCTAAGAATCGATATGTCGTTAACGAATACGTTGACCATGCTATTGGAGTTATGGGCAAAGATGCATTCGGGAAAACGGCCATTACGAAGGTAATGCTTCGCCCGATGGTTCAATTTTCAGGTGAAACCATTCCTA
>JAGQOW010000470.1 GCA_020427155.1 Planctomycetales bacterium
GCAGCCGGTTAGCTAATCGTTAGCCCGCATATGACTCGCCTCTCATCATGGCTGTTACTTCTCACGGGGCTGTTTGTATTCGCCATTGGCGCCGTCTGGACCTCGCTGCTCTGGCAAGGTGATTTCGAAGGGTCGATCCTGTTGACCGTCTGTGCGGTGATGGTCGTACTAGTAGGGCTCGTGTTATTGCTTTCTGCGAGAAAGATGTTTCAGTCCGAGCCACCCTTGACCTTTACGCCCTTGGTCAAATGGATCTCTGCGGTTTGGAGCGTCGGAATGGCTTTGTCATACCTCTTGCCGGTTCTTCTCTTGCCGAAAGAGCTTCGATCAGACGCTTTCGTAACTGGAGGTGCGTTAACCATTGCGCTCTGCTTCCTCGTGCTCCTAGTTGGAATGGTTCGCGGTATGAGCGTATTCGCACCCAAGGGCAAAGAGCTTGGCTAACAAAACGCTCAACTCGGACTGCCGGGGAGTTCCTCGCGAAGATCGGAAGCCGTCGCGCGGCAGCCGCTTAGCTAATCGTTGGGCCCTTCGGGGCATTGCTCATTCGTGCTGAGGCAAGTCGTCAGCATCCGGCGTTGCTCAAGCTTGGCGTTCGCCTCCCGCGCATCATCGGCCAGCACCACCAACTCGGCCTCGAACAAGCGTCGCTCATCGACAGATCTTGCCGACCCAAACCGCAAGCATTCGCCGCCAGCCTGTGCGCCTCGCATCCGCAACCGCCACCGCTTTCCCGGTCGCACACCGCGGCAATCGGCCCGCCCGGAGTTGGCGGCGCTTCGGTTGCGTGTTTGCAGTTTTTCG
>JAGQOW010000471.1 GCA_020427155.1 Planctomycetales bacterium
TGGGCTTCGGCTTCGGAGATGCCACGCCCAATTCCGCCGTTCTACACCGTGCTCGGTTGCATGCTTACCGAAGCCACCTACCAGACAACCGAAGCGGGGCGCCCCTTTGCCGAACCCGCGCAGCGGCCACCCACGATTTCCGCCTACTCAGTTAGTTCGATGACCCCGCACAAAATCTTGGACCCGCAATACAACGCCACGATGAGCCGCACTTGACGGCGACGACTGTAGCGGCAGCGAAAGGAGGAGCGGTCAAGTGTCGGCCTCGATCGTGTTGTTAGAGCGCGGTTCTTTCATTACGCATTGCACTACAACTCTTCGAACTGTGGCAATTGATCGGAAATAGTGTCCCAAGGCGCTTTGCTACCGACGAAAAGATGCTTCTCGGGCTTTACTCCTGGGTCCACATCGAGAGTTCCGAGTGGGAAACCCAGATATCTCGGATATTGCTCAAAGCGCGTCAGAAGCGAAGAACCACAGACTGAGCAGAACAGTTTGAACTCTCCCGGTGATGATTCGTAAGAGCTGAGGAGCTTTTCACCGGAGGTCCATTGAAAGTTCTCCGAGCGCACGGTCGCGCGGGTTCTGAACGCGGCACCGTGGCCTTTCCGGCACATTGAGCAGTGGCAATTCAGCACGCCTTTTAGCGACTGACGGATCTCGTACTGAATCCGGCCACAGAGGCACCGACCTGTGAGTGGCATGGTCATCGTTCCCGCGCTCTAACGCCACAATGAGCCGCACTTGACGGCGACGACCGGAGCGGCAGCGAAGGGAGGAACGGTCAAGT
>JAGQOW010000472.1 GCA_020427155.1 Planctomycetales bacterium
TCGCGCAGACGGTCAATCTCTTCACGAGCGGCTTGCGTGCTCACTTCCACCGTGATGTTTCCGTCAGCCATGTTCAGCCTCCGCGCCGCGCAGCGGCGAGCCCAGCAGGCCATAGCGGCGCAGCAGCCCCACAACATCGGCGCTCAGGTCTTCGTGCCCGTTGCACTTCAGCCGATGCGCACACTTGCGCAGCATCATGGCCAGGCTCTGGGTGTTCGTTCGCAGGATGTCGCGCTCGTGCTCGGCCGTCTCCAGCTCGATCAGCCGCGCCATCGGAATGGTGATGTGCGTGTCCATGTGTCAAGAAATCCTTGTCAGTTCGCTTCGGAGCCAGGGCCTAACTGGTCGGTCGATCCGAGAGCCAACGGCCGGCAACTCATCAGCGTTTCTTACAGGTTGGTGCGGGCCGTTGTCTCCGGCTCACCTCCAACGTTGTGCCGCTCTTCGTTTGCCAGCCGCAGCAACACGTCGGCATGGCAGGGCTGGTCTAGGCGGCACCAGCACGCCAGGTTCTTGCCGCGCAGTAGGGCTGGGTCAGCCTGCAGCTCGGCGAGCATGGTCTCTGTCGTCCGCAGTCCTTCCGGCGGCACCAGCACGCGCGCCATCGCGTCGAGGCTTGCCTCTTCGCCAGCCAGCCATCCGAACGCCTCCACGCACTCGGCCTGGGTGCCATCGCGACCCACGACAAAGGGGTTGCCCCACTTAGTTGTGCGGTCCACCTTGACGGTGTTCTCCGGCAT
>JAGQOW010000473.1 GCA_020427155.1 Planctomycetales bacterium
AAGATCAACGAGCAAAGTGCAGACCCTGGAGGTTGAAAGGCCCTTCGCCAACGCGCCAGCTTCGAAAAGTATCCAAGGGCGCCCTTTGTTCTCTTGGGTCAGGCAGATGATGCCGACCGTTGTGTCCTTGAGCTGATCGTTTATTTCTCCAAACCAAAGCGACCCCCTGTCAAGATCACGCGTCGAAATCCATGGGCGTGACGCTTGGATTACACAGCAGAGCCAATCGCTCAAGAGACTAGCGACCTCCTTACTCCGCTGACCGGACCAACTTAGAAAGACCTTCATGCTCGCCCCTTTTTTGAATCTAACGTCTGAAATCACGCGCCGCCGTAGGCGGTCGCGTGGATTGAAAAGTTAGGTATTGCGCTACCGGAGGTACGAGCGAATTAATGCCGCCTCCGATTTGTAGCCGTTCTTCTCGAGGTACTCAACGAAGACTTTCCAAGGCGGAATATTGCTCATATAGGGGTTGCCAGGGCCCGTGTACATGCCACCACCAGGACCGGTATAGAGACCCCCGCCAGGGCCCTTATATAAGCCTCCACCTGGGCCTGTGTAAAGACCACCACCGGGGCCGCTGTACAGACCACCGCCAGGTCCAGAATAAAGACCACCGCCCGGTCCTGTGTACATGCCACCACCGGGACCCGTATACAAGCCGCCTCCAGGGCCCGTGTATGCGCCCCCACCAGGCCCCGTGTACAGCCCCCCGCCCGGGCCGGTATA
>JAGQOW010000474.1 GCA_020427155.1 Planctomycetales bacterium
TCGAGTGGCGGGACCGCATGTCCCTTTGGCGCGGCGTCTCTTTGCAGTGGCACTCGCCGGACTTCGCTGCGATTACGCTGAGGTGGGAGTCTGGCTACACGGCTCCGTTGCCAATCAGACACGTTGCAGATCTCGCTGGCGATACTCTGGTCGTCCGAGCCAAGGTTGCCTTCTGGGTGCTGCTCACTCCGGTGTTGTGGCTCGCGAACCCTTGGCTCTTTGCAGGCTTCGTAGGTTTCTCCTTCATTGGTGCTCTGCAACAGTGGTGGAGAATGGGCAACCTCCTGCAGAGTGCCTCGAGTAGCGCTGCTGGCTAACTACGCATTAGAGCGGACCGATGGGACAGGGTTCGGTGTTTTCTGAGACGATATCGGCCATCGGCCGCTCAATGCGGCGTTGGGCGTCACAGGAGGCACTTGCGCGAGTCATACCGCGGTGATACCTTGGTGCCATGAAGGTTGCGATATCACTTCCCGATCCCGTGTTCGATGCCGCCGAACGTCTTGCGGAGGAGATGCGTGTCTCCCGGAGCCAGCTCTACGCGCAGGCGTTGGCGTCCTACCTCGACTCGCACGGTGCCGCCGCCGTTACGTCCAAACTCAACGACGTCTATTCCAAAGCCGTTTCTGAGGTAGATCCCGTGCTCGCAGCGGCGCAGCTCGCGGCTCTCGAAAATGAAGCGTGGTGAGGTTTGGTGGGCGTCTCTGCCCACGCCAACCGG
>JAGQOW010000475.1 GCA_020427155.1 Planctomycetales bacterium
TGCAACATTTGGTGCCATAGACCATCCTCGCTTCGCCTCAAGTATCTTTAACTCCAGGCCTGAATTTAGAGCTTCGACGGAAGAGTTTTTTTCGAGCCAAGTGGCATCGTACAAGAACGCACGGGATCGATTCGTATGGTGCGCAATTACGACTTGGGAGAACCTAGAAGACGCCGATCTCGCGACCTTTGATGATTTAAGAAAGACACGTAACCAAATTGCACATGGCGTGATAGAGCAACCCTCTTATGAGGCCGCATTGGCAGCGCAATCGCTAGCTGCCAAAATTCTAGACAGTTAGAAAAAATTTGCGTCTAACATCACGATCGAGGCCGACACTTGACCGCTCCTCCTTTCGCTTTCGCTCCAGTCGTCGCCGTCAAGTGCGGCTCATCGTGGCGTTAGGGTGCAGAAAGAATTGACCTGCCAACTCTGCGGAGGGCCTGGCCCGCTGTGCGATTCCCATGTAATCCCAGAATTCGTTTACACGGACCTTTACGACGAAAAACATACGTTTCACGTCGTATCTACGCTATCTACCCCGACGAAGAAGTTTGAGCAAAAGGGAATCCGTGAAAAGCTACTTTGTGCCAAATGCGAAGGGCAACTCTCCAAATACGAAGATTATGCAAAGCGCGTAATTCAGGGCGGCGTTCCATTGACGGTTACGAGAGAAACCGGAGTAGTAAAGGTTGAGGATATTGATTACGAGA
>JAGQOW010000476.1 GCA_020427155.1 Planctomycetales bacterium
GTCAATAACAAATGTGCCTGCAGCTAAAGATGATTTTGGGTCAAGCAGCAGCTTGAAATCGCCAGTGACAACAGTAACGTGGTCATGAATATTTACGTTTGGCACATTTACCCACGAGGCGATATCGCAAACCCAACCAGCAGGGCGTGTTGTTTTCCACACGGCTTCACCGTTAGGACTACGGCTCAAATTGCTCTCTCCAGCCGACCAACGAAGAGAAAGAATTGGTATGACATCCGCTGGCCATTCAATTGTTTTCATCAGCTCTCTTGCCAAAGCTACAGCGCCATCTGTCAAACGAACCTGAGCCATGTGCTGCCTAACGTGCTAGGTGAGGGGCCGCCGGAGCGGCGTAGCCGCGGAGGGAACCGGCAAGCCCTGCTTGCCGGCGGTCCCTCTCGACCGGAATGTTGGGCGGCACCAATATTAACTCCACTTTTCAGTCAGTTTCTCTAGCAGGAGTAGGACAATCCAACCAATAACCCCTATTCCCATTAACAAGAGACCCAGACCCCAATGCTGAGCTGATCCGAACATGAAAATCAGATAACCCACGAAGCCTATTAGTCCGAGAAGCGTAGAAGCAATCGTCACCGTTGCAACTAAGAAATCAATCAAAGTGCGCGTAATGCTTTTCATCGAGACCCAAGAGAATGAATTGTGCAGCGCATGCCGTTTCTAAACTAAATCCCAAAGCAGCAAGATTGGGCAC
>JAGQOW010000046.1:0-29162 GCA_020427155.1 Planctomycetales bacterium
TGGCTGAGGAGACGGCGGCCTGCTTAAGCGGCTTCGAGCGGGCGGGTGCGTGAGGCACATCGGATCCACTGGTCGATCGTTTCGCGACTGGGAGGATCGCCGTTTCGTAGGATTCGCTGGCCTTGCTTGGTCTCGGCAAATGCTTCGAGCTTGGAAGCAACAGATTCAGCGTCTGAGCTGGAAATCTGCTCTGGCTCAGTGAAACCACAGGCGACCAGCAATTGGGCCCCAAAGCCTCGTAGTTGCGGAATTCGGCAGACGAGTCGGGACTGTTGTTGCCAGGCGGCAATAGTTGCTGCGTTGATGTGTCGGACTCCCAGTTCCTCGGCTGTGGCTTCGGGGTCGGCATTGAGCAGATCTGCCACTGTGCGAATTCCAACCTTAGCCAATCGGTCAGCAGTTTTGGGCCCGATCGAAGGAGCTTCTTCCACAGGGCTACTACGCTGCAGATAGAATCGCTGTTTGCGAGCTTGATTCGATCGGCTCGAGTCGTCTGACGAGGTAGATTTCTCGCGAGCTTTCTGATCGTGATCGTTGTGCCGTCGAGAGGTTGAGTTGCTTAGGCGAGAGGTGTGGCGCGAACGGGGCCATGAGTAGCGCGTGCGAGCCCTATTCCAGCGGTCACGGTTACGCCGCGCGCCGCTGAGCCAGCTGCCGACGCGCGATCGGGAATAACTTCTGCGCGAGGATGCAAAACGACGACCGCGGTCGGTATCAAGAAACGCTTCAACTTGTTGAAGCAACTGGTCGACGTCCAGCTCGACCAGTTCGTCGAGATCATCAATGTCGCAAGCCGTAAGCAGTTGTGCATCGTTGAGCGTCAATTCGGGCACAAAGCACATCAGTCCCATATGGCTTTGCCAGAGGCTGACCGTACGGGGGCGAATCTCTTTACGAGCGAGTTTGGCGGCCACCTCGGTCGCATCAGCCCAGAGCACTTCTCCCACGGTGTGGAAACCGAGCTTTGCAAATACCGCTCCGGTCTCTTCTCCCAGGACCGGAAACTCGCTGAGAGGGCTTGACTCGGAAAGATAGAAAACGTCCTGTTGGTCATCGCTCACGATCGGAGAGAGCCGCACGGCAGCTTCGAAGTGCCCGTTACTCGACTTGCGGACAACATGCGTATTGGTCGTCGTTTTCGTTCTATTAGTGATGGTCGTCACTTGTTGAACTGCTGCAGCACGTGGGGGTGCGGAGACGCGTTTGTCGCGGAGTGCATCCAGATCGAACACTTGAGAACCTAGCGAGCCAAACCGACGTTCAGCGTCGCGGTCTTCTGTGAATACAAGCACCTGATGCCCAGAGCGGGCAAATTCTTCGATCACACCGGCCATCGCTGCGGCGCCTGCAGATTCTTGGCGTAGGAAGGGTTCGTCAAGAATGAGCGGCAAACTGATGCCCCGACGGGCGTAGGACGCGACCAGAGCCAATGTGAGCGCCAGGTAGATCGCGTCGTGCTGAGCAGGTGTCAGAGATTCAATCTCCAGCGTTCTCTTGTTGCGGTCGGTAACCGTAGCACGACGGCCTTGACGAACTAAGTGGATTTGGACAAGTTGTCCGTCGGTAAGCTGAGCCAACACGTCCGAAGCGCGCCAGACGCCACAAGATGACTTTTCAACCGCTTCGGCGGCTGGTTGTAGCGAATCATTGATGATCTTTTCCAGGCGTTCCAGTTCTGTCTGCTGGTCTTCCAGGGTGGCTCTACCGAGCAGGCTGCTGCGCTGACTCTGGAGGTCTTTCCAACGTGTTTCGAGTCGCTTGATAACTCCTTGTAGACTGTTGACGGCGTCAACTAGCTCGATCCGATCACGCTCTTTCGCGGCGCGGCGCTGCCGCAGCTCACTTTCGAGTCGAGGCCGACCGGGGCTGCCGATGCGGTAACTGCTAGAGTCTGCAACGAATTGACCGTGGCGATCGCAACGGCAATGCTCGAACACAGGCGGCATAGGCGAAAGGGCCACACTTCGACCAGACTGCCGCGACACTTGCAGAAGCGACTCTCTTTGCGAAAGAAGCTGTTCCAGACGTTCTCCCAGGACGGCTTGCGAGCGGGCAAGTTGTCTTGTCTCGGCCAGAGCTCGCTGGCGGCGCACACTGCGCTCCTGTTCGGCCAATTGACCGCAAAGGGTGTAGACCTGTTGGCGGAGAATCTCGGCGACAGGCGACAATTTGGCGTGGGCATCGGCGCTGTAACATCGCCCAGGCTCGTTGGCCCGCGCCAGTTGCGAGATTTCTGCGTCGAGGTCGTCGAGCAGACGCTCCATGACCGACAACGTGGTACGTCCATCGGCCAAGCAGGTGACTACATCGGCGGTTCCGTCGGGACTCGAGCGCGCAAGCTCGGTTCGGACGACGGCTTCTCTGGCTTGCAGATCGTTTAGCGATTGCCGACAGCGAGAAATCTCAGCGTCTAACGCTTCGCGCTGACTTTCGGTTTGCTCGACGCCATGCTCGTCCGCCGGGTGCTGGACAATCGACTCCAATGCGAAGTATCTCAGCCGAGCTTCAATCTCTGCGAGCTCGGTTTCGACGCTTCGTAGTTGTACTTGCAGCTCTTTCGATCGCTGGCGCTTTTCGGCAAGTTCGGCATCGATGTTGCCCAATTCATGTTCCAAAACGCCGCCTTCGCGCCGCCGCAAAGCGAGCCGTTGCTCGATCTCTTCGGCAATAGCGTCCCTGCGACGAACGAGTTCGTCGATCCGATTGCGATCGACCCGTTCTACAATGCTAGTTATATCGGCTGTTTGGCAGCAGAACCGTTGCGTCGCCACGTCTGAGGTAGCGTGCGACGAGGTTGCCATGAACTGTCGACTGAAGTTCTCGCTCAGCAGGCATTCGACTGCCGGTGATTCGGCAAAATCGACGGTGTAGAGCTGGGAAGCCAAGCTAGGTTCCAGGTCCGAAAGCAGATTGCGCACGGTTTGATCGCCGACTGGTTTTCCATCTGCCGAGGCAATAGTCAGTTTTGATTGACGATTGGCGTCGCAATGGCGACGGAGCACGAAACGGCCTGACTGAGCATTGATTGAGACCGATCCTTCAGCGAGCGGGACTGATTGTCCGAATTGCAGTCGCCAAGAACTGTCGGGTTTTCCGTAGAGCAAATGGCTGACGAGTTGCGCCAGGGTGCTCTTCCCGCCTCGCGGGGCGGCAAAGAACACGTTAAGCTTGGGACTCAGGGCATCGAGGTACAGGTCGGGCCAAGCCCCTCGGCCTTCGAGGCTCATCTGAGAGATTCTCATCGGTTGCATCCTTGCTGTGAGCAATCTGGGTCGGCAGCACGGCCGCGCTACCGAGAAAGAAATGGCCAATGCCAGCGGGAGCATCGGTCCAAAACCATCGTGCCGGAAAAATAGCGAAAAATCGTGTTTTTTACAACATTGGATTCCTTTTGGGGTGCGGTGCTAGCTGGCGGTCGTGAGGAAGCTCTGGGGCCAAATCCTGGTGGGAAACCGTAGCAATCAAGGAGGAAGGTCTTGGAGAGATACGATGCGATTGTCTTGGGGGCCGGCGGAGGGGTCGGCAGTGCTGCGCTCTGGCACTTGGCTCAGCGCGGCGTGCAAGTGTTGGGGCTCGACCGATTCGAGCCGCCCCACGACCGTGGGAGTTCTCATGGGCAGACTCGCATCATTCGGCAGGCGTATTTTGAACACCCCGACTACACGCCGCTGCTACTGGAAAGCTATCGGCTGTGGGAAGAGTTGGAAACGCTCGTTGGAAGGCAACTCTACCACGAGGTAGGGCTCTTGCAGGTGGGACCGGCCGACGGCGTAGTTGTGCCAGGCGTATTGCGTGCAGCGCGCGAACATTGTCTGGAGATTGAACAACTCGATGCTGCCGAAATCCATCAGCGCTGGCCTGGCCTGGCAGTGCCAACTGAGCTTGTTGGTGTGTTCGAACGAAGGGCAGGGTACCTGTTGGTCGAGCAATGTGTCATGGCGCACCTCGAAGCTGCCCAGAGAGCGGGCGCCGAGCTGCGGTGTCCGGTGGAGGTGCGAAGTTGGAGTCCTGGCGAGCTGATTCGAGTAGAAACCAGCGCGGGGGCATTTGCTACCGAGCGATTGATTGTTGCTGCCGGCGCTTGGGCTGGTCCTCTGTTGGCCGATTTGGGCGTGCCACTAGAGGTTCGGCGCAAGAGCCTCTTTTGGTATGCCGTCCAGGGGCAACACTACGAGGCGGCCCAAGGATTTCCTGGTTTCTTGTTCGAATTGCCAGACGGCGTGTTTTATGGGTTTCCGCAGATCGACAATCGTGGAATCAAGGTCGGCGAACATACGGGAGGCTTGCCGGTTGCCGATCCCTTGCTGCTCGACCGCAGTCTGCATAGAGAAGAGCAGCGGCAAGTCGAAACCTTTCTGGGGCGGCATTTTCCCGCAGCTTCGGCGAAAAACACTGACCACGCGGTTTGCATGTATACGATGTCTCCCGACGAACACTTTGTGGTCGATCGCCACCCAAGTTGTCCTGGTATCTCGTTCGCTGCCGGGTTGTCGGGACACGGGTTCAAATTCACGTCGGTCTTGGGCCAAGCGCTGGCCGACCTGTCGCTGGAAGGGAAGACCGACTTGCCAGCGGAATTCCTTTCACTAGGTAGGTTGCAAGGCTAAGGAGTGGCTGAGAGCGGCATGGCGCCATTGGGCTTTGGAGTTGCCAGCCACTGAAGCGATGACGTAGGATACGCCCTCTTAAGCACCAATCTTTCTATCAACAAGGCCGACGCTCGGCAGCTTGGGTACTTTCGGAAGGCCAATTGCTATGCATCGCGTATTGCTTCTCGGAGCAGGGAAGATCGGGCGAATGATCGCTCGGCTATTGTCGGACTCGGGCGATTATGAAGTGCACGTTGCCGACGCGGATGCCAAGGCCCTCAAGCGAATCGCGGCCAAGACGAAGGCACCGACCCACGAGGTTGACGCGGCCGACAGGAAACAGCTTGCCGGAGCGATGCAGGCCTGCGATTCGGTGATCTCGGCACTTAGCTACCGGTTCAATCCGACGGTTGCCGAAGTTGCCCTGGAATCGGGGTTGAGTTATTTCGATCTGACCGAGGACGTGGAGACAACGCGTCGAGTGCGCGAGATATCCAAGCGCGCCGCCGAGGGCCAGATCTTTATGCCTCAATGTGGCTTGGCGCCAGGGTTCATCTCGATCGTGGCCCACTATCTGACGAAAACTTTTGATAAGCTCGATAAAGTTCAGATGCGCGTGGGAGCTTTGCCGCAGTTTCCAACGGGGTCTTTGAAATACAACCTGACGTGGTCGACGGACGGACTGATCAACGAGTACTGCAATCCCTGCGAAGCGATTCACGAACAGCAACGGATCGAAGTCTTGCCACTCGAAGGCCTCGAGTACTTTTCGCTAGACGGGGTGCGTTACGAAGCCTTCAATACCAGCGGCGGCCTGGGCACGCTTTGTGAAACCCTTGACGGCAAAGTGCGCGAGCTAAATTACAAGACGGTGCGTTACCACGGCCATCGACATCACATGTTGCTGCTTGTCCACGAGCTGCGGCTCAGCGAGCAGCGGGAACTGCTGAAGAACATTCTCGAAGGGGCTGTTCCTGTCACCTTCCAAGACGTAGTCGTCACCTTCTGCACGGTGACAGGCATCAAGAACGGCGAACTCGTGCAGATCACCGACGCTCGAAAGATCTACTCAAAATCTCTGTTTGGCGAGAATTGGAGCGCGATTCAAATCACCACAGCAGCAGGCATTTGTGCGACGCTGGATATGCATATCGCAGGCGAGTTGCCCTCTCGAGGATTCGTGAAACAAGAGGAAGTCGACTTCCAGCAATTCCTTGCCAATCGCTTTGGCCAACACTACGACTCGAAGGTTTCGACTCGATTCAGCTATATTCCTGAAGACGAGTAAACCGAGGAACCTATCATGCACCAGCAGGCACAATCGGCCCTTGGCCTTCTCGGAGTACAGACGCCTCTTGCCGGTTTGGCGATCGGCGGCCTGTGGAGCCCGGGGCAGGGCGAATTGCTTACAGCGCATTCGCCGATCGACGGAGAGCCGTCGGTCGAGTTAGCCGCGGCCAGCAGCTCTCAAGTTGGTGATGCCATTGCCGCGGCGAAAGCAGCTTTCGGCAGCTGGCGAGTGGCGCCGGCTCCTGTGCGTGGAGAATTTGTGCGGCGGTTTGGCGAACGCTTGCGCGAGCACAAAGAAGCGCTGGCCACACTGGTCACTTGGGAAGCAGGTAAGATCTACCAAGAATCGTTGGGCGAAGTGCAGGAGATGATTGACATCTGTGACTTTGCCGTTGGACTGAGCCGTCAGCTCTATGGCAAGTCGATCGCCAGCGAGCGGCCCGGCCACCGGCTCACGGAACAATGGCTTCCGCTGGGGCCGATTGGCGTGATCTCGGCCTTTAATTTTCCTGTCGCCGTATGGGCGTGGAATGCGGCGATTGCCTGGGTTTGCGGGGATCCGGTGGTTTGGAAACCGTCGGAAAAAACCCCCCTTACGGCAATCGCTTGCCAAACTCTTGTTGCGCAAACATTGGCCGGTTTGCCGGCAGTGCCACCTGGGGTTTCCTGCCTGACCTTTGGAGGTGTCGAGGTCGGACAGAAGCTTGCCGCATCGCCCGACTTGCCACTTATCTCGGCGACTGGATCGGTGCGGATGGGCCGCGCCGTTGCGCAAACGGTCGCGGCTCGCCTCGGACGTTCTCTCTTGGAATTGGGCGGAAATAACGGCATGATCGTCGCTCCCTCGGCCGATCTTGAACTGGCGGTGCGCTCGATCACTTTTTCTGCCGTTGGCACTTGCGGCCAGCGGTGCACGACGCTGCGCCGGCTGTTTGTCCACGAATCGATTGCCGACCAATTACGCGATCGCCTGCTGGAGGTCTACGGCAGGCTTCCGATCGGGGACCCGAGCGATGAGAAGAATCTTATCGGTCCTTTGATCGATGAGAAATCGGGGCGAGCAATGGCCGCTGCCCTTGCCGCCGCCAAGGCACAGGGAGGAACCATTCACGGGGGCGAGCGGATTGCGGAAGGTGTGCCCGCCGGCGGCGTTTACGTTCGTCCTGCCCTGGTCGAGATAGATGCTGATGCAGAGATTCTCCAGCAAGAAACATTCGCTCCGATTCTCTACTTGCTGCGCTATCAAGACCTCGAGACGGCGATTGCCCTGCACAACGATGTGCCTCAAGGGCTGTCGTCGGCCATTCTTACCAGCGACGTACGCGAGGCTGAGCTGTTCTGTTCGGCAGCGGGTTCGGATTGTGGAATCGTCAACGTGAACATTGGCACCAGTGGCGCAGAGATCGGCGGCGCCTTTGGCGGCGAAAAAGAAACGGGCGGGGGCCGTGAGTCGGGGAGCGACTCCTGGAAACAGTACATGCGGCGCGCGACGAATACAGTCAACTATTCCGACCAGCTGCCTCTTGCCCAGGGCATTCGATTCGACGTTTGAGCCTGTGCGGCTGCCGGTGGAGAAAACGTGAAGGCTGCTAAGATTTCTTCTTCAACTGCATGAGATAGTCGACCAGATCAACGAGCTGCTGTTGAGTCAATTGGCGCTGAAGATCGGCGGGCATCAGCGAAGCGGGGCTTTTGTTGAGCTCCGCGACGTGTTTTCGATCGATGGTCTTATCGATTCCTTCTGCGTTTCGCAAAGTGATCGAGGCGTCGGTGTCGTTGACGAGCAAACCCAGTTCGAGGGTTCCATTGTCAAGCTCGGCAACATACTGTTCGTAGCTATGGCTGATACTTGCGCTGGGATCGAGAATCGCTAGAAACATCGCTTCGCGGCTGAGTTTGCTGCCAATCTCCGAAAGATTGGGCCCTACTTCTTTGCCCATGTCGCCCACTTGGTGGCACTTGGCACATGTGCCAGTGGTTTCGAATACCTGCTTCCCCTGGGCCTCGTCGCCTTGCAGTGTCACCAACTCGGAGATAGGAGCTAGTGGTTTCTTGCCGCCTGTTTCGGGTAGCGGCATCAATTGGGCGATCTGCTGTCGGATGGTAGGATCGTTGGCTGCATGGAGCGCGTTGGAGACTGTAAACCGAAGCTCTTCGGGCACCTGTCCGGATTGGACTTGCTGAAACAGCAATTGCTGGCCCGCGCCCGACCTGCTCAAGCCTGTGGCGGCTGCAACTCGTAGTGGTAGCAGATACTCGGTGTCGCCCATGATCGCCTGAAGCAGGGCATTTCCACGTGGATCGTCCAGTTGCCCGAGTTCTTGGAGAACTTCGGTTGAAACCTTTTCATCGGCTTCCTGTAGGAGACTTGCCAATTGCTCATCGGCGCCGAACTGGAGCGAAACGCTCAGCGCCGATCGCGACGAATCTGTCCCGCGCTGCTGAACAGCTAGTTGTAGGAGGTCGTCGGTATACTCATTTAGTTGATAGTGCTGCAGCAACCAAAAGTAGCGTAACGAACCGCGGTTCTCTGCCAGATAATTGTGAACCGCTTGTTCGACACGTGGTGAGGCGGCGATATCAAAATCGGGTACCCGATAAAGTGCCTCGACAATGACTGCTGCGGGCAAGTCGGGCTCGTGGTCGAGAAGTCTCGTTAGCGCTGCTGTTTTCTCCGGCTCATTCTGAAAATCGAAAGCCCGGAAGTAGCGGTCACCATTCTTACCTTGCTGGGATTGAAGGATGATCAATTCGGCTAAGAGCTGGGGAGTTGCGCGGCCACGGCTGCGCCAGATGATATCGCGACCAGTAGTGCTGGTCCAATTTTCGCCTACCTTCAGTCGCCAGGCGGCCAGGCAGTCGTCCCAGCGGCCCCGGGCAGCAATTCCTAAGGCTTCGAGATACCAGCGATCGGAATCCTTATATTGGACAGCCAATTCGGCCCAGAGCGCGCCGGCCCAGGGAGATTGCACCTGCGCCAGCGCGATGAGCAGTTCCCGACGAAACTCAGGCGAAGGATCCTCGAGATGTTCGTAAATGGTCTCTAACACGTCGAGTTGCAGCTGTCTGGCAAGTCGCAATCCGACGACTCGGAGCCGGGCGTCGGAGTCGTCAAGCGCCTCGGCAATGAACTGCTTGGCCGAGCTTCCTTGCCCCAGCAGCCACAGTGCGCGTGCGCGCATGCGGGGATCATCCGAATGCCAGACTTCTTCGAGCGCCTGAGTAGCAGCGTCGCCTAACTCAGCAAGCTTTAGCCACGCCATGGTGCGAACGGCAAGATTCGGATTGCCCAGGGCCTTGACGGCGCCCTCGGTAGTCGAGAAATCCAGTGGCAGTGGACGATAGCTTTCGTTGGAATCGACAGAAGTGATACGAAACAATCGGCCATGAACAGCGTCGCCCATGCCGTGCCCGCCGACGCCGGGGTCGTACCAGTCGGAAACAATGAGCGAACCATCGGGAGCGACTTTGACGTCGATCGGCCGAAACCAGGGATTACGCGTTCCCGAGACAAGATTGATTGGCTCGGCTTGATAACCGGCTCCCGAGGGGGAAACGCGATAGCAGCGCACCACATTAGGACCCGGATCGCAGTGTAGCAACTGGCCTTGGTATTTCTTAGGCAGCAGCCGGCCCTCGTAAACCGTGATCCCTGTGGGCGAGCCGCCGCCTGTTTGCAACAGGTTGGGAATCACGCCAGGGTCGTTCAAGTGCCAATGGCGCAACGGAATCTCCTGATGCCAGCCCGTACGGTGCTCTCGCCAATTGCCGCCATCCAGTTCGTTGCGATACCCATAGTTGCCGAATTCCATAACGAAGTTGATCCGCGTACCGCGATTGCCGTCATCGTCGTTGTCTGATTGCCAAAGGTTGCCGAAGGAATCGACAGTAACCATCCACGGGTTGCGAAAATTCCAACCTAAAGTTTCTACATCAGTGCCGTCGGTTTTCGAACGAAACACCATGCCTTCCTGATAGGGCTTTCGCTCGTCGATTACCAGATTGCCCGCACGGTCGCGCACGGGTTCGCCATGTTTGTCATGCAATTTCACGCCGTTGTTGCCGACATTGAAATACAAGCGGCCATCGGGACCAAACATCACTGCGTGAACGCCATGGTCGTGCTGAACGCCTTCAATACCGGTGAACAGCTCTTCTTGACGATCGGCCCGGTCGTCGCCATCGTCGTCGATGAGCGTGAAGATGCGCGATCCACAGGAAACGATTGCTCGGGTGCCTCGGCCATGGGGGCTTCCTACGACACAGATTCCGTGAGGAGAATCGAAGTCGGCGCTCTGATAGAACACGGTGCTCTTGTCAGCCTGCGCATCGCCGTCGGTGTCTTCTAGGATGATGATCCGGTCTCCCTCGGGGCGATTCTCGTGATAGCGCCGATAGTTCACGGTTTCGCATACCCATACGCGGCCCCGGTGGTCTACGTCGATAGCCGAGGGATTCACCAACATGGGCTCGGCAGCAAAGAGCGTGCACTGCAGATCCTCGGCCACGTCGAGTTGCCCGACAGCCAGCTTGGGGTCGTGCGGGGAAGTCTCGGGAACGGCATCTGCCGCAAGACTACGCGAGATACTCAAAGCGAGGCAAACGGTGAAGACAAAAAGAAGATTGCGCATTGAGGTGTCGATACCGTTGAAGAGGAGATCTATCGTACGCGGGGCAATCGCCGGTCGGCCGTCAGTAAGGAGTAACCACCTTAAGCTTTTCGCTTCGACGCGTACATATCCCGATCGGCCTCGGCGAGGGGCTTATTTAATTCAACTGAGGTATCGCCAGCCATGGCGACGCCAATGGCGGCGGTAACTGTAAGTCTCACGCCGTCTATAATAATCGGCTCTGACGTCGTGGAGGTGAGTCGGGCGACGATCGGCTGGAGTTCTTGCTCATTGAGGATTTCTGCCAGAAGGACCACAAACTCATCGCCGCCATAGCGAGCGATCAGATCCTCAGAACGAAAACACTGCTGCCAGCGCGCGGCCAACGCCACCAACACCCGGTCGCCAAAGGCATGGCCGTGCTCGTCGAGGTCTATGAAGAGGACCGCGTGAGGTATCGATTTGTCAGGTTCAGTCACCGGTTTTTCAACCGGGGATTTTCCTACTTTCGCGTTCGTAGCTGCTTGGCCATCTCAGGGGCTATCCCCCGGTAATCCTGACGCCAGTGATAGTACGTCGTTTCAGCATTTCCAGGCGCGAAGCACCTCCGGAAGCCTCTGGCACTGATGCCCAGAGAACTAGAGAAATTCATTGGGTCTGGCACGCCCGGCCAAAAACAGCTGTTTTCTAGCAGTCTCAGTGGATCAAACCTGGGCGCAGGGTCGCTGGCAGGCATCGGCACACCGATTTCCTTCGTGTGGGGTTGTGTGCATTTTGCCGAAATAGTCTACCTAAAAACCTTACCCTAACTATAATAACTATACTATCTGACAGCGTCATGTTAGCAGTTTTGTGCATACATACAAGTGTGCGTAAAATGCGGAATTTCTCCATGGCATGCATTCTGCTGATAGTTCCTATTTTCCTCCCTGATGGGGCGCCCTGGTTGGACGTGTTCACACGGGACACGGCAGGTAGCGGCTTCCGGCAACTTTTGAAGTTCTGGACCCAGGGGAACGAATTGCCTTGAGTTCCTAAGGTGGTGAAACGCCTTTCAAGTAGGTTCCAACCGCGCTCCTTTGGCTATCGCGCACACTCGACTGATGAATGAAATGAACGCTACACGCGAAGAGGATTCCGTCAACGGTGCTGTAGTCAATCGGTCGCGATCAGCTCTGTCGTTGCATGAAACAGTTCG
Organism: Planctomycetales bacterium; assembly: GCA_020427155.1. GTDB lineage: Bacteria > Planctomycetota > Planctomycetia > Pirellulales > Lacipirellulaceae > Bythopirellula. The sequence goes on from JAGQOW010000046.1 coordinate 11,688, forward strand.
TGTTGTCAGCCGTCATAGGAAGAAGTCTCTGTCGGTGTTCGTTGCCGTGGCTGCGATGGTTGTCTTGTACCTTGTATGGGGACCCCGGTCGTATGAGTCAGCTGCGAAGTTGTTCGTTCGCATTGGGAGAGAGAGCGTGGCACTCGACCCAACAGCGACCACTGGACAGACCGTACAGCTGCAGGTGACTCGCACGAATGAGATCAACTCGGTGCTGGACCTGTTGCAAGGACGTGGTACCGCTGAAAGAGTGGTCGAAGAGTTGACGCCCGATTTCATTCTGGCTCGGCGGCAGAGCAATCCATTGTTAGACACTTGGCGGTCGTGTATCGATGAAGTCATGGGCCTCACATCGTACTTTCGCACCAACGACGAAGGTGGTGACAACTGGAAGCCGCGGGAAGACGCCATCAAAAGCTTGGAAAAGATGTTAGACATCTACGCCGTACGTGACTCGAACGTCATCAACGTGTGTTGCCAGGCAGATTCTCCGGAAGCCGCTCAGCAGATAGCTACGACGTTGATAAACGTCTATCGCAGGGAACATGCGAGCTTCACTCGTACCGATGGTTCGGAAGAGTTTTTCGATACCCAGTCGCAACTCATTCATGAGAACTTGGTGACTAGCACAGAGAAGCTTCGCGAAGTCAAAAACAAATTGGGCATCGTCTCGGTGGCCAACCGTCTGGAGTTACTGGAATCTGAGAAAATGCAGATTGAGATGGAGCGGCTGAACGTCGCTCGGAAACTGGCCAGCACGTCAGGTAAGTTGCAATCGCTTAAGGAGAGCATTGAGGCTCTGGATGAACGAATTCTGGCAGGCGAACTAGAGGGGTTGCCGAACGAAGCGGCAGATCAGATGCGATCGCAGCTTTACGACCTCGAAATGAAGGAGCGTGAATTGACTGCCCGGTATAGCGACGACCACCCTTTTCTGAGGGAAATACGCGAGCAGTCTCGCGACGTACGCGAGATTCTGGAGTCGGAGAAAGGGACTCGATCTCACTCCAGCTTTGAGGTGAACCCAAACTGGCAACAGCTGCAATTGGCTATGTTGCAGACCAACGCAGAGTTGGCAGAACATACCAAGACTCACGAAACCCTGGCCGGGCAGTATTCTGACATCGTTGCCGAAGCCAAAGAGTTGAATGAAACGGTGCTACAGATCGATCAGTTGGAACGTCACATTGACGTGCAAAAGGACAACTATAGAAAGTACCGCGAGAATTTCGAGCAAGCCCGTATCGACGCCGCCCTGAAAGCAGAGCGAATTACAAACGTCAACATTGTGCAGCAGCCAACGCTTTCTCGCAAAGAGGTGTGGCCTAACAAGCTTGTCATACTCGCTTCGGGAATGTTGATGGCCCTGTTGAGCGCAGTCGGAATTGCTCTCTATGCAGAGTCCTCTGACCAGCGGATCAAGTCGCCCCAGGAACTCGAGTCGTTGCTATCAGTGCCGGTGCTCATTTCGCTTCCTCGATCCGCGAAACAATGTATACGGATCTAGGTCCCCCAACCACACAGTGAGAACAGGTCTCCGTGAGTATGATTAAGTTGTCCGAAACTACGATCAGTTCTGTTCAGAAGTCTGGGCATAAGATTGGCTCGACGAGTCCACAGTACGATGCACTGGTGCGGCGGTTGCAAGTTAGTGGCAACGGCTGGAACGAGAATGAACCGCAAGTGATCGGCGTCACGAGCGTTTCGCACGGGGAAGGTGTGACGACGGTTGCCTGCAATGTGGCAATAGCCGCCGCCAAGGTAACCGACGGGCAGGTCTTGTTGGTTGATACTAATGTCGATCGGCCAGGGATAGAGAAGTCATTTCGTATCGCTTCTTCTCAAGGCTTCGTGCAGGCGCTCTGTGGCGAGCAGTCGATCTTCGACATGATACAGGAATCGAGGATCGAGAATCTCTCGCTGATGCCTGCGGGAAGAGTAGCCAAAGGACGGTCACAACCCTCATACGTCCCTCAGAGAATTCGGGACTTATTTGAAGATCTGAAACACAACTATCGTACCATTATTGTCGATTTGCCCCCGGTCCAGCCATTGACCACTTGCATGTCGTTGGCTGCCTGTTTGAACGGGATTCTCTGGGTAATAGAGGCGGACAAGGTGCAACGAGAAGCAGTGCTGCGTACAAGCCGCCGCCTTGCTGAAACTGAAGCCAAAGTACTGGGTGTGGTTTACAACAAAGTGCCCAAGCGAATGGCCGACCTCTCTGACTGAGTCGGGTTGACAATACCTTCTCGCACAGCCGTCGAATTGATGAATTCGCTGTGGATCGACTTTACATTAGGTCTGAATAATAGATGAAGATTAGCAATCTCAACGGGACACCTGACCTGCACCATGAGCCTGGTAGCGATTTGTTTCTTTCAGATGCTGTCGTCGCGGGCTTGCCCGGCCCCGATACGGAGGATGAACAAGGCCAGTTGGGTGGGAATCACCTTTCTAGGTTTGTAACACTGCTGGTGTTTCATATTGCCGTGTTGTCGCTGGCCTATTTCTTGTCCTTCGAATTGCGATTTGACGGCGACATTCCCGAGTACATTCAGCGGGTTTTCTTCAAGACGCTGCCTGGAGTCGTCTTGATCCAGATACTTTCGCTACGTCTCTTGGGCGGTTTCTACGGTTGGTGGAGATCGGTCTCGTTCGCCGATTTGGTCGCGCTGGGGCGAGCCGTCCTGGTGGCCATCGTGCTCATACTGGTTGCCGACGTCCTGTTTTTTCCCTGGTTACTGATTCCTCGTTCGGTGGTATTAATCGACGGCGCGCTGACGATCATTTTTCTAGGCGCCTTGCGTTCACTTTGGCGATTTACGCGTGAACACCTTTTCCGCTATGTCGGCGTCGATCCGGCTCAACGCTCTTTTGTCGTGGGTGCCGGACTCGTTGGCGAACGTTTTATCCAGCAATTGCACAGCCATCCTGAACTCGGTTTGCATGTGGTGGGCGTGCTCGACGACAACCCGCGCTTTCGAGGCAGCTTTCTGGCAGGTGTGCCGGTGATAGGTCGCGTTAGCCAGGCCATCGACCTTGCCCAGATTCACAATGTGCGACACCTGCTGATCATGTCTAATAGCCTGCCGGGTAAGCGAGTCCGAGATCTCGTAAAGAAATGCCATGGCGAACATATCGACGTGAAGATGATTCCCTCGGTGGATGAAATTCTCGGCGGCGCCTTTCAAATGAGGATTCGAGATGTCGAAATCGAAGATCTTCTAAAGCGGGAGCCGGTGCAACTGGACCGAGTAGCCATCGGAGAGATGCTGCGCGGCAAACGGGTGTTAGTTACCGGCGCCGGCGGCAGCATCGGCTCAGAAATCTGCAGACAGGTGCTTAAGGAAGAAGCAGATTTACTGATCCTGGTTGATCGGACCGAGAATAATCTTTTCCGAATCGAGCAAGAGATTCGCAGATGTCGTGCCACCGTGCCGATTGTCGCCTCGATGGCCGACGTTTGTGATCTGGCCCAGTTGAGACCGCTGTTTGAGCAATACGCCCCTGAAATTGTCTTTCACGCAGCCGCACACAAGCACGTGCCATTGATGGAGCTGCACCCCGGGCGTGCAGTCGCCAACAACATCTTGGGAACGAAGGTCGTGGCCGATCTTGCAGCCGAGCACCGTGTCGACCGCTTCGTCTTGATTTCGACTGACAAAGCAGTGCAGCCTACCAGCGTGATGGGTGCCTCCAAGCAACTGGCGGAACGCTATGTACACTCTCTGGGCCAACTCTCCAACTCAACGGCGTTTATTGTGGTACGCTTCGGCAACGTATTGGCTTCCGACGGCAGCGTGGTGCCAATCTTTCAGGAACAAATCCGTCGAGGCGGCCCAGTAACGATCACGCATCGTGAGATGGTGCGGTTCTTTATGACGATACCCGAGGCGTCTCAGCTGGTGCTACAGGCCGCCGCGATCGGGTCAGGCAGCGAAATCTTCGTACTGGACATGGGAGAGCCTGTGAAGATTGTCGACTTAGCCCGGGAAATGATCCGCCTCTCGGGGCATACGAGCGACTCGATAAAGATCGAGGAGATCGGCATGCGGCCCGGTGAAAAACTTTACGAAGAACTATTCGCCGAGGAAGAGGAAGTGCTCGATACTTCTCACCCGCGGATCCATGCCTGCTATCAACGTTTCTTTGACGTTGACGAAGTCGAACGCACTATCGCCGAGCTTGCACAGTCGGTCTACGATCCTCGCGAAGTCATCCTCCGCAAGCTTAGCGAAGCAGTTCCTGAGTTCTCTCAGGAGAGAGAGTTGGTAGGCGCCAACTTCCTTTCTCAGTCAGAACCAATCGCGCAACTTGCGAACCAAAGTGAGAACGGCAGCCCCTCTTAATCGAAGCCATTCTGAAACACACTGATTACTGTGGTTTCAGCGAGGGTTTCTTCAAGTGTTAACCTTCAACTGATTTCAAATAAATTGAGTGATTGTGAACAGCCCCGTACATGACTCGCTGACAGAAGAATCCCTGCAAATGGAGGGCTTGACTGCCCCCTCTGCTTCAAGCCTGCCGGAGTTTCACGTGGCGTCGCTTGAAGAGAGTGGTGGACTGGAAAGATGCCCGGCGGCAGTTTCGACCAAAGCGAATTCCGTTGTGGAAGGGACCCGCGTTGGTGGCGGTGAAGTCAACGCTCCTCGGTCGATGTCCCTCCACTGGAATGTATCGTGGATGCTAGCGGCCAACGTTTTCTACAAGGGATGCCAGTGGGCCATGCTCGTGGTTCTGGCCTGGTTTGGTGCGCCGGAATTCGTAGGGCAGTTCGTCCTGTCATTGGCCGTCACTACACCCATCTTGGCGTTTTTCATGCTTCAGCTGCGCATGGTTCAGGCAACCGATGCAACAGGCGAATACAAATTCGGAGATTATTTTGTCCTGCGGGCGGTCACCACGTTGCTGGCATTTGTCGCCATCGTATTCACTGCTATTTGCTCTGGATATCGGCCTGAACTGGTGATGATCATCGTCGCCGTGGGGCTGTCTGCCTGCATCGATTCCTTTAGCGACATCATTTATGGCTTGCTCCAACAGCGCGAGCGGATGGATCTCATCGCCAAGTCGATGATTATCAAGGGCGCATTGTCGCTGGCAGGGCTTACAGTCGTGTTCTGGGCTACCAGGCAATTGCTTTATGGTGTGCTGATGATTGCCGCGGCCAGGTTGTTGGTCGTATTGTTGTGCGATATCTCCTTTGCAGCATGCGTACTGCAAGAAAGGTCTGCCGTATCCGGCCAGAAACTTAAACTCGAAGTGAATTGGCAATCGGCCAGGCTAATGGCTCTGGCGAAATTGTCTTTGCCGTTGGGATTCGTGGCGATGCTAGATTTGCTCTGCTACACGACTCCCAAGTATTTTGTCGCCCACTATTGGGGCGAAGCTGCCGTGGGCATTTTCGGGGCTCTATTCTACATTCGCGAGGTTGGCGCAACGGCAGTCTTAGCAATCGGGCAGGCAGCGGCGCCACGTCTTTCACAGCTGTTCAGTTCCGGTCGACTCCGATCCTACTCACAACTTCTGATGTTTCTGGTAGGAGGCTCCGCGGCCATCGGGGGGCTGATGGTACTGGCCGCATGGTTGGCCGGGCCGATCATCTTGCGGGCCGTTTATGGAGTTGAATACGCCGAACACGCAGATACTTTAGTCTGGGTGATGATAGCCGCGGCGGTCTTCTTCGTGGCGCTGTTGAACAATTTTGCCATGGCGGCAGCCAGGTGTTTTCGCTTGCAGATCCTTGTATTTGCTGTTGTTGCCGTGTCCTCGTGGATTGCTTGCTACTTCTTGGTACCCGAAGGCGGTCTCTCGGGCGCAGCAAAGGCACTTGGCGTCACCTCGCTAACGCAGATCTTGGGACAAGTTATCGTCATCATGTACGCGCTGCGTTCACAACAGCTAGCCTGCCAGCACAACTCAGTTGCGGCTTTGAACATGGAGGGGCTCTGCTGAAGCCGGTGTGATGCTCGAGCAATCTTTTCTGTTATCGCTGATCGGTTACATCGCGGTCCTCCTCGCTGCGATGCAAGCCCAGTCAATTCTGGGCGGACCTCAGGAGTCGGAGAGCTCTAAACGGCCGCTGATCTCGTTATGCTATCTGCTATTCTTTGCGGGATGTGTGTTGACGGTGTTGTCGATCGGCACTCGTTCGATCGAGATCGGAACCGACACCTACGTTTATGCCGACGAGTTCAAGGCGGCCTTCCACGGTCAATCGGTGCCCGGCGACCACGAACCACTGTTTGTGACCTTGGTCAAGGCGTTGTCGGTGACTTCGTCTCCGATATTCTTGTTCACGGTGATTGCAGCCATCTTCGTAGTTGGCTTCATCGTTGCTTCCCGTAGGATGTATTCAGGGCTGGAAGTGGTAATCTTGTTTTATATCTGGCTCTCGACGCCCTTCTTCTGGGCATTGTCAACCAACGTGCTGCGACAGGGGGTCGCGTTGGGCTTTGTGCTCGCCTCCTTCTTTGCGCTGTGCCAGGATCGACGAGGACTGTTTCTTGCCTTAGGCATTATCGCCTGCGGTTTTCACTCGTCCTCGATCGCCCTATTGGGCGTAGCGTTCTTATGTCGCAATGTCGACATCAAATATCTGTTTGCCTTTTGGGTGGTGTCCATGCTGCTGCCTTTGTTTACCGTACCGACGCAGCTGTTTGAAGCGATTGTGCCTGTGGCTAGCAAGATCGGTTTGGGCCGCTACTTCGAACAATACCTATACAGCGATCCTGGTGAGTATGAAGTTGGCTTCAAATTGCGCTTTGTTGTCTTCAGCGTGGCGCCGGTGTTGGCCTACTTGTACTGGAAGCGATCAAACCTGGTCGACGAGAGCACCGAGTGGCTGGTGAAAACATATGTGGCCATGAATTCCTTGGCGTGTCTTTCTTTCCACATACCCTTTAACGATCGGGCCTTCCTGCTCTCGTGGTCGTTGCTGCCGTTTGTTCTTTACGCTGCGATTCCTACAGAGGGAATGAAAAGGGAGATAGCGATCATTGCTATTGCTGTCCCCGGTTTTTGGTTCCTGTACTCCAACTGGTTCGTTCCGCAAGCGTAGGAGAAGATCGAATGAAGATTACAATCGGGATCTCTTTCTACAACAGTGAGGCGACCCTCGCCGAGGCCATCCGTTCTGTCTTCGCTCAGTCTTTTCAGGACTGGGAATTGATCTTGATCGACGACGGCAGCCAAGACAGTTCTCTAGATATCGCCCGGGCCATCGACGATCAACGAGTGCGCGTCTTTTCGGATGGAAAAAACCTGGGCCTGGCGACTCGGCTGAATCAAATCTCCGAGCTTGCTCACACCGATTATATTGCCCGTATGGATGCTGATGACGTGATGCACCCCACGCGTCTTCAGCGGCAACTGGAAGTTTTGGAGTCGAATCCGAAGTTGAACATCGTAAGTGCAGGGTTAATTGCGATTGATTCGGCAACCAGACCCGTGGGCATCCGGGGATGCAGGCCGATGGAAGTATCCGCTGCAGGACTTCTTGCCTGCCGGTGCATCGCTCATCCTACCGTCATGGGGCGTGCATCATGGTTCCGCGAGAATCGATACGATCCTAATTATCGACGAGCCGAAGATTGTGAGTTGTGGTGCCGCGCCTTTCGCAAGAAATGTTTGAACGCCGCAGTACTTGCCGAACCGCTGATCTTCTACCGAGAGGAGGGAGAAATCAGGCTCTCGAAAATCTTAGGGAGCTATCGAGAACTCCGGCGGATCATTCACCGCGACGGTCCAGTGCTGATTGGCTGGCGTCAGAGTCTTGCCATCCTAGCCAGCTTGCACGTTAAGGAGTTTGCCTATCGCCTGGCCGCCTTGATGGGTAAAGAGATGATGATCGTCCACCGTCGAAATGAATTGATGGAAGAAAGCCAGCAAGCACTAGCGGAAGAGGCGCTGCGAGTGGTTCTCGAGACACCGGTACCGGGGCTGGCAGAGGCGCGCAATGCAGGCGAACTCGCCCTGTGGAAAACTACCGCGAGTGTTTGAAGGTCAAATCAGATGAAGCAGCGAACCAACCACGCGACGCCAATTCACCGGGCTGCCAAACGTTGCAAAACGAAGGTGGTTCACGTCACCACGATCGCTTCGTCTCTGGAGTTTTTGAGAGGGCAAATTGAGTTCATGAAGCAACATGGATTCGAGGCAGAGGTGATTGCCTCGCCGGGCTCCGATCTGGATGAATTTGCCGAGTCGACACAAGTTTCAGCTTTCGCGGTTGAGATGCCTCGAAGAGTATCGCCGCTACGAGACCTGTGTTCGCTACGAATAATGTGGCAGCATTTGCGCAGTTTGCGGCCGGATATCGTGCACTCACACACGCCGAAAGGCGGGATGCTGGGCATGGTGGCGTCTTGGTTGGCCCGAGTGCCTGTCCGAGTGTACCACATTCATGGACTGCCGCTGATTACGGCCACAGGCATTCAGCGGTTGTTGCTTAAGCTGTCGGAATGGACTGCCTGCATGTGTGCTACGTCGGTCCTATGCGTCAGCCGCTCCGTCCGCGAAGTCGCGGTGGCGGAAAAGTTATGCCCACCGGAGAAGATCAAAGTGCTGCTGGCTGGCAGTATCATGGGGGTCGACGCTGAAGGTTTCTTCGATCCTTCCAAGGTTCCCTGCGGGACTGCCGGTGAAGTGCGTGCAAGATACGGCATTCCTCCTGAGGCGCCGATCGTTGGCTTTGTGGGACGGATGGTCCGCGACAAGGGCATTGTGGAACTGATGGACGCGTGGAAGGAACTGCGTGAGACTTTTCCCGAGTTGCATTTGCTCATGGTTGGCCCCGACGATGCAAGAGATGCGCTGCCACTCGGCATCCTGGAGCATTTGCAGAGCGATCCCCGGGTTCACCTGACAGGTTTTGCTTCGCCGCTGCCGATGTATGCGACAATGGACCTGTTGGTCCTGCCAACGTATCGAGAAGGTTTGCCGACGGTGGTGCTCGAAGCCTCGGCGATGGAATTGCCGGTGGTAGCGACAGAAGTGACCGGCTGCGTCGATGCCGTAGAGGATGGCGTCACCGGTACGTTGGTTCCTGCGCATGATGCAGAAAGCCTGCGAATCGCAATTTCAGCGTACCTAGAGAGTGCAGAGCTGCGACGCAAGCATGGCCGAGCTGGGCGGGATTTCGTGTTGCAGTACTTTCAGCCACGCGCTGTGTGGAACGCCATGCTGGGTGAATACCGCGATCTAATCAGAAAAGCTGGTGGCGCGCTGACTGAAGACGCTCCTGTCGCCGAGACTGTGATAAAGGAGTCGGTAAGATGAAAACGTCCTCAGTTTCTAGAACCTCGACGTCAGGCTTGCCGAACCAAGAGATGGCCAGCGGTAGCTATACGGGCAAGCGGCTCTTGGACCTCTGCGTTGCCCTGTTAGGCCTGATTCTGCTATCGCCGGTGTTGGTGCTAATCTCGTTAGCTATTCTGCTGACCATGGGTAGACCGGTTCTGTTCCGCCAACGGCGGCCGGGATTGCACGGCAAGGCATTTACAATGCTGAAGTTTCGCACGATGAATAATCGTTGTGACGAAAATGGCGAGCTCCTGCAAGACATCCATCGGCTCACTTGGCTGGGAAGATTGCTGCGAAACTCCAGCTTGGATGAGTTGCCTGAACTGCTCAATGTGCTATGGGGTGAGATGAGCCTTGTAGGCCCGAGACCACTTTTGATGGACTACCTGCAGTACTACTCTCCTGAACAGGCCCGACGTCACAACGTGCTGCCTGGAATCACGGGCTGGGCGCAGGTTCACGGACGCAATGCGATTTCCTGGGAAGAAAAATTTGAACTCGATTTGTGGTATGTCGACAACAATCGGTTCTGGCTTGATGCAAGGATCCTTGTTTTGACGGTGTTGCAGGTTCTGAGACGTCGCGGTATTGACGCCAGTTCCCAGGAGACGATGGCCGTATTTAGAGGTTCTCCTGCCGAGTCGTCTGCACAGAACTGGAAGGAGTTGACGACGTGAAACCATCCTTGCCCGCAAATCTGAAAGCCATCATTTTTGATCTCGACGACACGCTCTATCTGGAACGGGACTATGTAGCTAGCGGCATGCGAGCGGTTGCTGCTTGGATAGAGGAACGTGACGGCTTTCCCTCGGATGAGACCTTTATCCAGCTTTGGGATTTGTTCGTAGCGGGAGTCCGCGGTGATACATTCAACCGCTGGTTGAAAAATCGAGGAATCGAGGCCGATGGCAACTTAGCGGAAATGGTCGAAGCATATCGGCACCATGATCCGCAGATTGTCCTGCTGCCTGATGTAAAGGAGTTGTTGAATCGTTTGCGACAGCATTACCGGTTAGGCATCATTACTGACGGCCCCTTAGGTTCACAACAGCAAAAGGTGGTGGCGTTGGGACTTGAGTCGCTGTTTGAGGAAATCGTCTTTACTGCCGAGCTTGGCGAAGAGTACCGAAAGCCGAGCAAGGTACCTTTTCAGAGGGTCTTGAGAACATTCGGCGTCGGTGCCGCAGATTCAGTTTATGTTGGCGACAACCCCAGCAAAGACTTTCGAGGCGCACGCCTGCTGGGGATGTGGACAGCGCGAATTCGGCATGTCGAAGGGCTGTATTCGCACCTGGAACCGGAAAGCCTGCTCGACGCACCCCACGTTGAGTTTCCAACGCTTATTCACTTAGAGGATGCCCTAGGCGGGGTAACTTCCTTGGATTAACAGAGTAGAGTTATAGATGGACACCAAGATAAACATCCTCTTTACCAGTGTGGGAAGAAGAGTGGCGTTGTTGAACGCTTTCCGATCCGCCTATAAGGAACTCGGTCTCATTGGGTCAATTGTTGCCGTTGACTGCGATCCTATGGCTCCGGGTTTGAAGGCTGCAGACGGTAGCTACCTAGTGCCACAAGTGTCTTCCTGCGAGTACGTTCCAAGCTTGGAGAAGATTCTTCGCCTGGAACAGATCGACGCCGTGTTCCCGTTGATTGACCCAGATGTGCCGGTGCTGGCGAGGAATCGAGAAGTACTCGAATCGAGCGGAGCCAAACTGGCAGTATTCCATGAGGAAGCAGCTGAAGTCGTAGATGACAAGCTCCGCACGGCAGAATTGTTCCGAAAATGCAACCTGGCGATCCCGAAGACTTGGCTGCCACAAGACCAAGACTGGTTGAAGTTTGAGTTCCCCATGTTCATCAAACCTCGATCGGGCAGCGCCGCAAAGCATACTTTCAAGGTGAATAACGTACGAGAGCTAGCATTCTTTGTGGACCACGTTCCAGATCCCATCGTACAAGAGTTTCTAGATGGTCCGGAAGTCACGTCCGATGTCGTCTGTGACCTCGACGGCAAGCTGCTTTCGATTGTTTCTCGCGAGCGAATCACCGTGCGTGGGGGTGAAGTGAATACTGGTCGAACTCTCTGGGATGAGGAGATCGCGGACGCTTGTAAACGCTTGGTGGTTGCCCTAGACGCCAAAGGGCCGTTCACGGTTCAGTGCATGATGCATCACGGCAAGCCCCACTTTACTGAAATCAATCCTCGCTTCGGGGGAGGGGCACCAGCGGGATTTGCCGCCGGTTGCGACAGTCCGAGGCTGCTTCTCTCTCGCTTGGCCGGTATTCCTATTGATTTGCCCCCCTTGGGAGCTTATCGGCGAACTCTTGGGTTTGCACGCTACGAGGCATATTGCACGGTTGAGCCTGGAGAAAGTGTTGACTCGACTACCCAGCCACAGAGCACCAAAACATCGACTTTCGACAGAATGGTCGACGCTGAATCGGGTCCGCCGAAGAGTAATATTGCTAGCTCGGAAGATAGTCGCACCAAGTCGGCAGCTTCTTCACGAGAGCGAATATACCTGTCACCACCTCACATGTCGCCCCGCGCGCGGGACCTTTTACTAGAGGCATTCGATTCGAATTGGATCGCGCCTCTGGGCCCACACGTGGATGCGTTCGAACAAGAGTTTGCCGCCAAACTGGGCATCGAGCACGCCGTTGCGCTGTCCAGCGGCACGGCTGCTCTGCATCTCGCTATGTTGGCGCTGGGGATTGGCCCAGGAGACGAGGTGGCCACCGCGAGCCTGACCTTTGCCGCTACCGCCAACGCTATCCGCTACGTAGGTGCGGTTCCAGTCTTCATCGACAGCGAGCAGGAGAGTTGGAATCTTGATCCAAATCTATTGGCTCAGGAATTGGAGTCCTCGTATCGACTAGGCAAGCCGATCAAGGCGGTCATCGCGGTCGACGTGTTTGGCCAATGTGCTGACTACCATTCGATTGGCGATCTCTGCCGGTTCTACGAGATTCCCCTCATCGAAGATGCCGCGGAGAGCCTGGGAGCCAACTACGCAGGACGAGCGGCTGGAACGTTGGGCGACATCGGTTGCTTCTCATTCAACGGCAACAAGATCATCACCACCAGTGGCGGCGGCATGCTTGTGACCAATCGCAAAGAGTGGGCCGACCGAGCACGTCACCTGGCATGCCAGGCCAAGGAGCCGACGGCATACTACGAGCACTCCGAAGTGGGATATAACTATCGCCTCAGCAATTTGCTGGCCGCCATCGGCCGTGCCCAGTTGGAAGTGCTGGAAAAGTTTGTCGAACAGCGACGCGCTAACTATCATAGTTATAAGCAGGCATTGGCAGGAGTGCCCGGCATTTCCTTCATGCCTGAGATTCTCGAGGGCCGGTCCTCGCGATGGCTAACTTGCATCACGATCGACCCTGAACAGTTCGGCGCGACGCGAGAAGAGGTCCGCTTGGCGCTAGAAGCGGAGAACATCGAGTCACGTCCAGTGTGGAAACCGATGCACCTGCAACCGATCTATCGCGACTGCCGCGTTCGCGGCGGGGGCGTGGCCGAGCAGCTTTTCCAAACCGGCCTGTGTCTGCCGAGCGGCTCGAACCTCAGCCACGATGAGCTGTTGCGTACCGCAAACGTAATTCGCAAGCTTGCTCCAACTGAATCCGCTGCCATGCCATTGCTGGAGACCCGATCATGACGCTGGACTACCAATCGCAACTATCACCCGCAATGGCAAACCTTTTGCCCAGCTGCAGCGATGTTGCCTTCTATCGCGAGCATGGGTGGTTCGTCGCCCCTCAGGTGCTCGACGATGACCTTATTGATGAGGCTTTGGTCGGTGCCGAGCAATTCTATCGGGGAGAACGCGACTCCGAATTGCCTCAAACCGGAGGTTTTCGAGATTGGAAGGAGCAAGATGGAGGGCCCCTGAGAAACAGCGAATTCGTTTCGCTTCAAAATCATCGCATAGCGCGTTTAATCCGCGAGCCTATCGTCGGCGCCATTGCCGCCAAACTGGCAGAGACCAGCCAGATTCGGCTCCTGGACGACCAGTTGGTGTACAAGACTCCAAACTCACCAGCCAGCGCGACGGTTGGCTGGCACGCCGACCACGCCTATTGGGGTACTTGCTCTTCCGACAACATGCTCACTGCCTGGATACCGTTTCACGACGTCGATGAACTGCGTGCACCCTTGGTTGTGCTAGACAAGAGCCATCGTTGGACGGGACTGGAGCATACTCGCTTTTTCAACAATCCCGATCTGGATGAAGTCGAAGTGATGTTGCGTGCCCAGGGGCACACTATTGAGAGAATTCCTTTGTCGTTAAAGAAGGGGCAAATCAGTTTCCATCATGGCTGGACTCTGCACGCGAGCTATCCGAATCGCAGCGATTCTCCTCGCATTGCGTTGGCAGTCCACTTGCAGGACTTCGGCAACGCTTATCGTCCCTACTGGAGTACCGACGGAAAAGAAGTCCACATCGCCGATGAGGCCTTTTGCCGTCGCCTGCCTAACGGCGACCCCGATTTCAGCGATCCCGACGTATTCCCCGTGTTGTGGCAGGAAGCATAACTGACTTATCAGTCTCGAATCGTTGGTCGAAAGTTTCGAGAGATCATTACTAATGCAGACTCAACTCATCACCCCTGATTCACGAGAGTGGCCGTCTTGCCTCGATCGACTCCAGCACGATATCTATCACAAATCGGAATACGTCGAGTTGTGTGCGGTGCACGAGGGGGGGCAACCAGTGGCCTTCTTGGCTAGCGAAGGCGAGAGCCTTTTGTTCGTTCCGCTACTCCTGCGGACTATCCCGGTGGCCGATGGGTATTTCGACGCGGCTAGTCCCTATGGTTATCCTTCGCCACTGGTAAAAACCAAGGACACATCTTTTGTCAGTCGTGCCATTGAGCAAATGATGTCATCCCTACGCCAAGCTGGTGTCGTGAGCGTGTTCGTGCGGTTCCATCCTCTGCTGGATTCCGATGTGAAATCGTTCGAGAAAGTAGGCCGTTTGGTGAAACATGGCGAAACCGTCTATTACGACCTGACTCGTTCAGAAGATGAACTATGGCGCGAAGTGCGTCGCTCGGCTCGCTGCCAAATCAAGCAACTCACGAAACTGGGCTATACGGCCGAAGAAGATCAACAGTGGCAATACCTCGACGACTTCATAGAGGCCTACTGGGAGAATATGCAGCGTGCCAAGGCAACGGAGGCATATTTCTTTCCTGCGGAATACTTTTACGAACTGAAAGACTCTTTGCGCGGATCTGTACATCTCATAATTGTGCGGGCAGGCGATGGGCGAATTGCGGGGGGCGGTGTGCAGACGGAAGTTGGTGGAATCGTTCAAGCGCACCTGGCTGGAATCAAGTCGGAATTCGCCGAGCACCAGCCATTGAAAATCATGATTGATGGAGTCCATCGGTGGGCGGCAGAGCGAGGCAATCGCTATTACCACCTCGGCGGCGGGTTGGGTGGCAAACAGGACTCATTGTTTGTGTTCAAATCAGGATTTGCCAAAGGCCGTGCAGATTTTTTCACATGGCGCGCTGTCGTCGATGACGAGGTATACCACTCATTGGTATCGAAGTGGGCTGAACGGTCTGGATTTGAGCCCGACGGCCTCAAGGGATACTTCCCAGCCTATCGCAGAGCAGTCCCAAAGAAAGTCTCAAGAGTTTGAGGCTCCACCTGGAACAGCCGTGAAGCGGTTTGAGAACGTTAAAGATGTTTATGCATTACCGGGTGTTCTCGACCACGGAGCGATATGACGGGTCGACGAAACGTGCGCGATCAGCGGCAGAATCATTCGAGAAGCCGGGTGCCGAATGCACAAAACCTGTATTTGCAGGCCACCAGCATCAGCAGTTTGCGATTCTTCTTACTGCGGTCTTCGTTAAAGGTGCAGCTCCACACTTGGTTACGACGCAGCGGGCGCATTGATAGGCTGCTATTCTCTTTTCACCGCAAGTCAGACGTTGCAGCTTGCACTGCTTTTTCGGCGCTGGCCTTCCTTCCTCCCGTGTGAATCGCTTGAGCCGTTGGTGATTGACCGTCCAGCCACGCTTCCATAGGGCTTCATCGGTACTTGGGCTGCAGACCCGGGGACGAGGCTGCAAACTGTCTCATCTCAGCCAATAGCTTTGCCTCGTCGACCGGGAGATCTATCGCTGCGTTCGCTAGTTTTCCCGAAACGATTCAGTCGCCGTGTTAGCTTTGTCGCCCTGATTTGCTTGCAGGCAACAAAGACTGCCTAGCCAAGTCAACCGTTTCTATTCCGAGTCATGTGCAGGATTGCCAAGACAGTCGGGCGAGGGATTGCTGCAACCTTCGCACATGGGCCTGCCTTGGCTGTCGCGCAGATTGGCCAAACCGCCGCAAGAACCTTTGATTCTGCGGTTGCTGATGATCACTCCGATCGCCATTCCGGTCAGCGCTATGGCAAAGACGACGATGGAAATGCCAATCGTTGGCCAGATCATTGTTCACTCTCCACGGCGGGTTGATTGCGTGCCGTAAGGGCTTCGAAGCGAGGGGTCATACGTTCTTCAATCTGAGTGTCGTAGCGGATTAGAAACAGGGCAGCCACCTTGCGCTCGACGCACCAATCATATCCCTTCTGGTCGCCCATCACTAATAGGGCGGTAGCCAAGGCGTCGGCTTCCAGGCAAGAGTCGGCAAGCACCGACACTGTCGCGAGTTTGTGTTGCACGGGACGGGCGGTAGCTGGGTCGATGGTGTGCGAATAGCGGACCCCTTCGTGCTCAAAAAAGTTACGATAATCTCCAGAGGTGGCCAGCGCACTGTCGTGCAACTGAAATACCCGCTGGAGCGAACGGCTGCGTGAGTCGGGCTTCTCCACGCCGATTCGCCACGCCTCGCCCCCCGGCTTACTTCCCCGGGTTCGTACCTCGCCGCCGATTTCAACCATCGAGTTGGCGTAGCCCAATTCACTCAGCAATTGCGAGATCTCGTCGACGCCAAAACCCTTGGCAATGGCCGAGAGATCGACATATAGATCGGCGTTCGATTTGCGCAAGGCCGGCGGGTTGCTACGTACCCCCAACTTTGCATGGCCAATACGCAAAAGGGCGGCGGCAATCTCGTCTGCGCTAGGCGGCTGCTTCCTTGGTTTTTCGGGACCAAATCCCCACAAATTGACCACCGGGCCTACTGTGGGGTCAAACGCGCCTAGCGAGTCGACCGCGACTCGCAACGCAAACTCAACCACTTGGGCTGTTTCGGCCGAGACGGGAAACCAGTCGGTGGCTTCGTATTGATTGAAACGAGAGATCTCCGATTCAGCGTCGTACGTCGACATCATACGGTTGATCTCGCCAAGACGATGATCCACGCGTTGCTGAATCGCATCGAGATCACACGGCGGATTCTCGGATGAGTGCTCAGCAACGAAGCGAACCGAGTAGCTAGTTCCCATGGTGCCGCCAGTGAAGTGGAGCACTTCCTGGCGAAGTTCAGTTGCCGACTGGCACCCCGGCAGAACCACGAAAACCAGTAGAAGCAGACAGTGTCGCAATGAAAACAAGCTAGCCGCCAAAGTCGTCATAGGCGATATTCTCTTTCTCGACGCCCAAGTCGTCGAGCATTTTGAAAACCGCCTGGTTCATCATCGGCGGCCCACAGATGTAGTACTCGATATCTTCGGGCGCTGGATGATCTTTGAGATAATGGTCGTGCAGTACCTGGTGAATGAATCCCGTATAGCCGTCCCAGTTGTCCTCAGGTTGCGGCTCGGAAAGCGCGATGTTGAACTTAAAATTGGGAAACTCTTTTTCAATCTCGCGGAACTGGTCGACGTAGAACAGTTCTCGAATGCTGCGGCCGCCGTACCAATAGGAAACCTTGCGATGGGTGCGGCGATTCTTGAACAGTTCAAAAATATGGCTCCGCAGAGGCGCCATGCCGGCGCCTCCTCCGATGTAGACCATCTCGGCGTCGGTATCTTTGATAAAGAACTCGCCGTAGGGCCCAGAGATGGTGGCCTCGTCTCCGGGTTGAAGGCTGAATATGTAGGACGACATCTTGCCAGGAGGAGTCCCCTCGGGCGCCCGCGGCGGCGGACTTGCGACGCGGACGTTCAGCATGATGATGCCTTTTTCGCCAGGGTAGTTGGCCATCGAATAGGCTCGGGTCACCGGCTCTTCGACTTTCGAGACGTAGCG
>JAGQOW010000046.1:29179-34428 GCA_020427155.1 Planctomycetales bacterium
GTATTTATCCCAATCGTCTCGGTACTTTTCCTCGATGTCGAAATCTTTGTAGGCGATTTCATGGGGGGGGCATTCGATCTGAATGTAGCCGCCAGATTTGAAGCCGACCTCTTCTCCTGCTGGGAGTTCGAGCACGAATTCCTTGATAAAAGTTGCCACGTTGTGGTTGGATCGTACCTTGCAGAGCCACTTTTTCGTCTCAAAAGCTTCGGGCGGGACTTCGATGCGCATATCCTGCTTCACTGCGACCTGGCAAGACAACCGGCAACCCTCACGTGCTTCGCGACGATTTATGTGGGATCGTTCGGTAGGCAGTATGTCGCCGCCGCCCTCAAAGACCTTCACTTCGCATTGGGCACAGGTGCCGCCTCCACCGCAGGCCGAGGAAACAAAAATTCCAGCATCGGAGAGCGCATTGAGCAATTTGCCGCCAGCCGGCACTTTGATAGTCTTTTGCTCGTTTACCAGAATCGAAACATCACCGCTCGCCACGAGCCGGGCCTTCGCCGCCAGAATCAAGACGACCAGCACCAGCACGATAGCTGTGAACATCAATACGCCAAGCAATACTTCGAGCATGGGAAATTCTGAGTCGTTAGTTAAGAGTCGCTAGTAAGGAGTGATTAGATCTCAGGTTTCTACAATTGCTCTACATTCCACCAAAAGACATAAATGCCAACGCCATGAGGCCGGCCGTCATGAATGTGATGCCGAGTCCTTTGAGTCCTTCCGGCACGTTGCTGTATTTCAGTTTTTCACGAACACCTGCCAGCGCCGCAATCGCCAGCGCCCAGCCTAGCCCCGAGCCAAAGCCATAAATGCAACTCTGGGAAAAATTGTAGTCTCGTTCTTGCATAAAAAGCGAACCGCCAAGGATGGCACAGTTGACCGTGATTAGCGGCAGAAAAATGCCCAGGGCGTTGTAGAGCGGCGGGAAAAACCGGTCGAGCGCCATCTCGAGAATCTGGACCATTGCCGCGATCGTTCCGATGAAGCTTATGAGAGTCAGAAAGCTAAGGTCGACATTGCCCCAAGATGGGTTCAGCCAGACCAAGGCTCCCTTTCTCAACAAGTGCTGGTAAATCAGGTTGTTGGCAGGAATCGTGATCGTCTGAATGACAATGACCGCGATGCCCAAGCCGACTGCCGTCTTGACCGTCTTCGAGACAGCCAGAAACGTGCACATACCCAGGAAAAACGCCAGCGCCAGGTTCTCGACGAACACCGATTTCAGAAAGATGCTCAGGTATTCTTCCATCAACTCAACCCTCGTGTTCCACTTGTTCGGGCTTCCAGGTACGGATTGCCCATATCAAGAAACCGATGAGAAAAAACGCGCTCGGAGGCAATAGCAGTAGGCCGTTGGTTTGGTACCAATTTGGCATGACCGGCACCCCCCAAAGCTTGCCCGACCCGAACAACTCTCGAACAAATCCAACCAGCAGCAGAATCAAGCTATAGCCCAAGGCATTGCCGATTCCGTCCAGGGCGCTTACCAGAGGAGGGTTCTTCATCGCAAAAGCTTCTGCGCGGCCCATCACGATACAGTTAGTGATAATCAGGCCGACAAACACCGAAAGCTGCTTGCTGGCGCCAAAGGCATAGGCCTTGAGGATCTGATCGACCACGATCACCAGCGAAGCGATGATCGTCATTTGCACAATGATGCGGATACTGCTGGGGATGTAATGACGGATCAAGCTTACCGCCGCATTGGAAAGACCCAAAACGAATGTGACCGACAGCGCCATCGCCACCGAGGTCTCGAGCTTGCTTGTCACGGCCAGCGCGGAGCAAATGCCCAACACCTGCAGTGAAATCGGATTGTTGTCGACCAGCGGGTCGAGGAGCACCTCTCTATACTTTCGCTCAGCCACTGGTTCCTCCTCCGGCCGATTGCCGCAATAAGTCCAGGAAGGGACCAAAGCCATGGGGGCCCATCCAATAATGCACCAATTGGCTTACGCCTTTGCTGGTAATCGTGGCTCCAGACAAGCCGTCGACCTGATGATCGGCAGCTGCGCTTTCAGGATTTACCGATCCCTTGACCACTTCGAGGACCACCTCGCCGCTGTCGTTGAAGACCGTCTTTCCTTTCCACAGAGCGGTCCAAGCTGGGTTTTCGATCTCTCCTCCCAACCCGGGCGTTTCGCCATGCTCATAAAAGGTAATTCCCTCAACGGTCGAGGCGTCGACGCCAACTGCTAGAAAACCGTAGACCGTCGACCAGAGGCCTTTGCCGTAAATCGGCAGGACCACTTTTTCAATCTCGCCTGATTCGCCCTTCACTCGGTAAACGAATGAGTACTTTTCGCGCCGCTTGATGCCCCCCAACTCGGCAGCCGATTCGATTGTCTGGCTGAGTTTCGGATCGCGTGCTGCCTCGCGCTGATCGTAGGTTTCGGCATTTACTTGCGACGAATCTGCCTCGGCTCCAGACTCGAGGTCAATGAGCACGCGCTCGATCGAGGCCTCGAAGATCTCGTTCACTTCGTCGGCCGAGTTTTCTTTCTTATCAAATAGCCCCGCGGCAATCAGCACATTCTTCATTTGGTCGAGTTGCTTATTGGCTTCTTGTCTGCTGCGCAAACCAACGGCGGCACTAGCTACGAGTACCGAGCAGACGACGCACAACACGGTCGCTACGAGCAAAGTCTGGCCAATAGTATCACGCGCCATAGCGGGCCATCCTTCGTTTAATATTCGATTGGATCACGTAGTAATCGATGAGCGGAGCCATGGTGTTGCCGAACAGGATCGCCAGCATGATTCCTTCAGGAAACGCAGGATTGATAACACGAATAAGCACTGTCATTACGCCGATGAGTACTCCGTACCACCAGCGACCAGTCTCGGTCATGGCGGCCGATACGGGATCAGTAGCCATAAAGACGGTACCGAAAGCAAAGCCGCCGATCACAAAGTGCCACCAAGGAGGCAAGGCAGACAAGGCACTGCTGCCGCCGATCTTAAGAGCAAGCGAAGTGACAAGGGCTCCAAGCACAATCCCAGCCATAATGCGCCACGAACCGACGCCGGTGGCAACCAACACGGCTGCGCCAAACAGGCAGGCGAGCGTCGAGGTCTCGCCCATCGAACCTTGAACATAGCCAATAAAGCAATCCCACCAGCTATACTCGGTGAGAAGCGTCACGGTTTCGCCGGCTTGCGCTGTTGCCAGGGCCCCCAGGGGAGTGGCTCCGCTGAAGCCGTCGGCAGCAGTCCAAACGGCCATGCCAGAAATCTCACCTGGGTAGGCGAAATAGAGAAACGCACGGGCAGTGAGAGCTGGATTCAGAAAATTCCGACCAGTACCGCCAAAGATCTCTTTGCCGATTACCACGCCAAACGAAATACCAATTGCAACTTGCCACAGCGGTATCGTGGGAGGCAGCGTCAGCGGAAACAGCGCACTGGTAACCAAGAACCCTTCGTTGATCTCATGCCTCCGCACAAGCGAGAAAACAAGTTCCCACAGTCCGCCAGCGACAACGGTTACGAAATAGATCGGCACAAAGTAGAGTGCCCCCAACAGAAAATTATCGATAAAACTTTTCGGGTCGTGACCGACGCCGAGCAGATCGAGTAGCGACTCGCGCCATCCCTCGGTCGCAGTTCCAAGCTCACCGGCGATCGCCAGGTTGGCTTGATAGCCAGTGTTGTGCATGGCCATGAAGAAACAGGGGCCCAGCGCTACAACTACCAGCGACATCATTCGCTTCAGGTCCATCGCATCGCGCACGTGCGACGCGTTCTTTGTCACGTCGGCCGGCGTATACAAGAACGTATCGGCCATCTCGAACAGCGGATAGAAACGTTCGAGCTTGCCGCCTTTGCCAAAAGCCGGATGCAGTCGATCTAAAAGGTTGCGTAACACGTGGGGTCTTGGCCTATTCAGAGAATTCGCTGGGGTGGGATTCGATTAAGGGCGAAGTGAGAGTGCCAAATGATGAAACCGCGCTTTGTTATCCCGCCTCGAAGCCAAGATCGGCGGAGTCAGTGCGTTGTCATTCGTCATTCTATAATTCGTCATTGTCCCTGCCTTTAGCCTTCTCGTTCAATCGAGGTCAGGCTTTGTCGTAACAGGGGGCCATATTCGTACTTGCCGGGGCAAACAAACGTGCACAGCGCCAAATCTTCTTCATCTAGTTCCAGTACGCCTAATTGCTGAGCGTATTCGGTGTCTTCGGTAATCAGGGCTTTGAGTAGCGGGGTCGCGATAATATCCAACGGCATGACTTGCTCGTACATGCCAATGGGAATCATCGCTCGCGGGCTGCCGTGCGTGCTGGTGTTGAAGGCAAAGCGTTTTTGGGCACTGGCCTCTCCCTGCCAGGCCGAGGCAAAAACACGTTTTATCGAGAACTTCTCCTGTCCAGCCTTCAGCCAGCCGAGCAATTCTCGTTCGCCCCCTTCCGCGATTACGGAGACCTGATTGTGAAAACGCCCCAAAAAATCCACTGGAGATAGACCGCGCCGTCCTGAGAGAACAGACCCAGAAATAACTCGCGGGGTTCGATCCGCCCCGACGTTCAACTGCCCCTCGGTAATCTCGGCGAGCGAGGCACCGACTCGAGAACGAATCAGTCGTGGTTTGGTAACCAGCGGGCCGGCCAACGAAACGATACGGTCGACCAAAAGCTGACCGGTAAGAAAGAGGTGCCCAATGGCCACCACATCCTGGTATCCAACGGTCCAAACCGTCTTGGCGGGACTGACCGGATCCAGCATGTGAATATGGGTTCCTGCCAGCCCGGCAGGATGGGGACCGTCGAAAACGTGGAACTTGAAAGTGGGCTTCTCTTCTCCCGGAATTTCAGAACCCGCTTTACGGCAAACGTGGACATCTCCTTCGGTCAAAGTCCGCATCACGTCGAGCCCTGCGAGAAAGTTGCCCGATTGATTGGCGAGCACCACGGCCGGGTCGGGGGCCAGGGGATTTGTGTCGATTGCCGTGACAAAGATCGCGTGCGGGACGCTGTCGATCGTTGGCACCTTGCTGTAGGGTCGAGTTCGCAGCGCTGTCCACAGCCCCGAAGCGATCAGTTGCTCGCAAACTTTCCGGCGGTCGAGTTGCGCGAGATTGTCGTCCGGATGTGCGTCGAAGGTTTCTTGATCGTCTCCGTCGATCTCGATCACCAGTGACTCGAATTTGCGTTTGGCGCCGCGATTGACCGCCACTACGGTTCCCGATGCCGGTGCCGTGTATTGAACTCCTGGCGCCTTTTTATCTGTAAAGACAACTTGTC
>JAGQOW010000477.1 GCA_020427155.1 Planctomycetales bacterium
GACGACATGCTTGGCTGTAACGATAGGCATCCCTGCCTCGACATGAGGCATCGGCCTCGTAAAACCATAAGTCACCCAGTTGGATATCTGATCCCATGTTGCCCATACCCACCCCTCGGGCAATGCGGGAAGATTGGTGGTCTCAGGCTCAGCAGGCTCTTTGTACTTCGCCTTCCACTTGTCGTTCTTCGGGACCTCGCCTTTGGCTTCCATCTTCGCCAGTTCGGCTTCTTCCCACTTGGCGCGGCGTTCGGCGAGGATGCGGTCGAGGAGCTTGCTGGCGGGTTCGACGTCTGGATGGGACTTGGTCGCTCCGGGCTCCTGCCCTCCCGCGACATTCGCACGTCCCTGTGCAGCACGCCATTCTTCGGTGAGCTTGCCTTCGACGGCGGCTTTGAGGACGGCGGCTTTGTAGCGTTTGAGGTTGGCCTTGACGCGCTTGAGGTTAGCGACGGCTTCGTCGAGGCGGGAGAATTGCTTTTCGATTTCCGCGACGATGCGCTTTTGCTGCTCTAGTGGTGGAACAGGCAGCACGAATGCATTGATGTCTTTTGGACGAACAGCTGGATAAAGCGCACCCTGAACGAGTCCAGACATCACAGATACGAAATCATGCGACTGAACACCGAAGTACAGCCACTTTGGGTCGACTCCCTCGATTGCACGAAGAACATGGAATCCAGTTGATCCGATAGCG
>JAGQOW010000478.1 GCA_020427155.1 Planctomycetales bacterium
AGGTTTTGTGCAATCAGAGCCGAAAGTGGCTCAGAAGTGGCAAAAATGAATGCCACGAACGAATGGCAACGGCAATTGGATCGTGCCGATGCCGACTTGCAGGGAGTGTCCTGCAAAGAGACTCTGCTCAGTGAACGTTAACAACCAAACATCTCCGAACCGTCTGACCCAAGCAGAAGTATGGGCGCAAACCTGCACCATCTGCTTGACTGACCTTGTGTCGAAAGGCGGCTCATGCACCTGATGCTGCTCAGTCAGCCAGTGGGCTGCGAAGCGCACGAAGTTGGCGGCAAAGCAAGCGAAATGCTCCTGTAGCAAGAGCGCCTGGGACGAGCGGACCTTGAGATGATGCATCTGGAAGACGTTCTTGCCTTCCTTGATACCGGCTTCAATCGTCTGTCGGCCGTTGTAGCGATGGAACCAGCCATGCAAGTCAGCCGTGGCATCGTCGTCGCTGTAGTGAACGAGCACCGCGTAGCGCACGGTCTTGCCGGTATGGTACCGAGCCAGAGCCAGGTCGACAGGATATGTGAAGTAACCGTCGGCAGTGGACTTGGCCCAAGCGGTGAGCGCGGCATTGCCACCCACCCGTTGCCAGACCGTCTCTGCTGTCAAGGCGGCAATCAAGCCATCTCGGACACCGGTGCTGCGCGCCTTGGTGTCGATGTCATACCCCATCTCGATGAGCCAGGCGATG
>JAGQOW010000479.1 GCA_020427155.1 Planctomycetales bacterium
GTACGCCCTGTTTCGCAACAACGAAGAGTTATGATTTACAGACATCGGTTTCTCTGTGGCCCATCTCGAGTGGCAAGTAAGTCTGCCTGGCAATCATAGGCGATCATCGGCACGACAAGCCAGCCTGAAAAACCCAGTATACCCACATGAATCTCCAAAGGTAACCCGACGATATCCCATGAATTAGCGAGTTACAGGGATCAAAGGAAAGTCAGAAACGTAGTTTTCCCTCAGAAAAGTGCCTTGGGAATGGGGATCAAAAAAAGGACGTACAGCTTCGGCACATTCGCGAACACTTCTATTGATCCCTGCGCTGCTAAAGAGCCCCCGCCAGAAACGTTTGCGGGTGGGGAGGAAGGCTTTTCCGGCGGGGGCCCTGGGCCCATTCGAAGCGCAGGGATCAAAAAAACGTCAAACTTGACTTTGTGAGGTGCTCAAATGTCGCGATATCGCATCGCAATTTCAATCGCAAATCCGACGCCATCTTGAACGTTGTAGCGGCACCAGGTGCTGCCGACGCAGTTCCTCTTCCGTTCAACCTTCGGTCTCAATCCAAATGAGCAAAGGCTCCTTAATCCAAGGTTCTCTCGTTCATCCTGGCATATGGTTTGGGAGAAGGCCAGAAGATCATCTAAGAGACAGAACCAACTTAGCCAAAGCAGCGACATCGGATCGTGCATATACTGGCATG
>JAGQOW010000480.1 GCA_020427155.1 Planctomycetales bacterium
CGAAGTTCCAACACGCTTGACAGGGATATACCGTTGGGAAGTTTTGCTCTCTCTAGCCAACCAAGAATCATCGGGTTGCGTTCGCGTAGGCTGACGGCGATCTGGTTGGGAAATCTCAGCTGTGGCCTGCAGAAACTCACTAGGAGTTGCAGTTGATGGTCCCAGAGCAACCAGCCCTTCGACAAGGCGAGCACGTCGTCCAGCATGGGGTCTCGCGGGAAGGCTCGGCGAAGATGCGCAGGCCAGGCAGTCGAGGTTCCATTGAGCAAGTGGTGCCAATAGAACGACCATCCGAGCGCTAACGCGCTGAAATCCAGTGCTGGCTGCCGCTCCAGCCAACGGGCCAACGAATGCGACTTGTCCTTCATCTCCCGATTGACGGTCGCGTGCAGCCGCTCATCCAACGGTAACCAGCCAACCAGCCTCGGGCGCTGGTCATGGCCCCACGCGAAGAGCTGTCCATACTGAACCTCTCGACCCAACGGTACGCTCACTCCGAACTTGCCGAGTCGCTGTCCCAATCGGGCACTGTCGGCAATTCGCCAAGTGATGCCGAACCTGCATTCGTATGCCTTGTTGCTCACGATGACTGCCAATGCGCCAGTCGCACCATCGCCAAGGTGTCGAGTTCGCAGTAGGTGAGCAGCTGTCGTTTGAGTGTCTTCCGTACCTCGGAGGGCGTCGTTGC
>JAGQOW010000481.1 GCA_020427155.1 Planctomycetales bacterium
CGCGGAACCGCATGCAGGAGTTCGGTGGTTGGGTGGTCAGGAACATTCTGCGTTCTTGGAAGCCTTGTTTGGCCTCTTCGGGCGCTGCTAAGCAATGATGTAATCAGCGCTGCGATAGGACTCCTCTTCATCCTTCCAATTTATTTGGGGATAGCTGCCATTGCATTTTTCATCGGAAAGGCTCGAGTGGCTTACATCTGCAAGAGGCTTAATTACGAGTAGCAGCATCTCATTTGGCACTGAAATTGGGGTGGCGAAAATGAGCTCGCAATCCAACAACCGCATGGAGTCCGACACTTGACCGCTCCTCCTTTCGCTGCCGCTCCAGTCGTCGCCGTCAAGTGCGGCTCATGCGGGCGTTAGCTTTCACGGACCACGTCTATGGCAGAAACCATCACTTCTGACCAACGGGATGCCATCCTCTCAATCGAGGAGTCGTACTTCGCCGATCTTAAGTCCCGTGAAATCAAGCCATCCAAACTCAGCGAAACTGTTTCGGCTCTTTGCAACGCTGCCGGCGGTGAAATATTTATAGGCATTCGTGAACAGAAGACGAAGGCGGGTAAGGTTCGGATATGGCAGGGCTTCGATGATGAAGAAGCCGCTAACGCCATCCTTCAAGTGCTGAACGATATTGCGCCTTTGGCCGACTTTATCGAAATCGCCTTTCTCTGCTGCGACGAAGA
>JAGQOW010000482.1 GCA_020427155.1 Planctomycetales bacterium
GGCTGCTTTTCACATGGCCTTCTGTGACGGCCATGTCGAGTCTCTCAGCTACGATATTGACCTGCCGGTGCACCAGTACAACTCAAGCCGTGACGATGGGAACGTCACTAACTGAGTCTTTCGATTCAAACGATCGCGAGAAGCTGACTGTAAGAGTCCAGCGATTCTCTAGTTCCTGAAAGATTGCCGATACACCTGGGGGTGATCAATGTTCAGTTGCTCGCTATGAATTGGATCGCGAGCGCGCATATGGCCCAGAAGACTCTCTATTGATCCCTGCGCTTCAAATGGGCCCAGGGCCCACGTCGGAAACGCCTTCCTCCCCACCAGCAAACGTTTCTGGCGGGGGCTCTTTAGCAGCGCAGGGATCAATAAGATTTCTCTTTCCCTGTCGTGCCACAAGCACGTTCACATCTCGAGCCGGCTACTGTTGGACCAACTATTGGGCCCCAGATCGCATTCTCACCAGAGTTCTTGTACACTTGGAGCAGGCGTATATGCCGCTTCTTGGCAAGCCGGCTATCCATGAATTGGAGAACGTCGATTGCGATCGACGTTCTCGAAATCACGGTGGCCAGAAAAGTCACGTAGGGTTGTACGTAGGTTCTACCTTTGCTCATAGACCGTAGAATAAAACATTCGCAGTCTTGGCTGTTTGAGACGTATTAAAACGTTTGCAATAGGCC
>JAGQOW010000483.1 GCA_020427155.1 Planctomycetales bacterium
TGGCTGCACGACGTCCTGGAGGATACGGGGCTAACGGCCGAGGATCTGATTTCCCGCGGCGTTCCTGAAGAGGTGGTGGCGGTTGTCGTTACCCTTACCAAGCGGCGAGAGGAGCGCTTCGAGCAGTACATTGAGCGTGTGTCAAGGTGCGAGCGCGCCACTACCGTCAAAATTGCAGATATTCTCGCCAACCTATCCGACAATCCCGGAAGGAAGCAGATCGTGAAGTTTGCCAAGGCACTCTTGCTGCTTTGCCGTGAGTAGCGCAAGCGCGAATTGTCAGTATGGCCGAAGTCATGCGCCTAACTACGCATTAGAGCGGACCGATGGGACGGGCTTCGATGTTTTCTGAGACGATATCGGCCATCGGCCGCTCAATGCGGCGTTAGAATGCGAGCGATGCTTCCGAAGCCTTGGCCACCCGGGCTCCAACGGATGGTGCTCCCACTGTCCGCAGTACTCATCCAGGCGCTTGACGCGTCAGGTAAGCCCATACGCGGCGCAACAGCTAGCGGCTTCCTTCGTCGCGAAGGAGAGTCAGTGTTCTTGTACACCTGTTGGCACGTGGTGACGGAGCTTAACCCAAACCAGCTCAAGGTCCCTTTGCAGCTTCCCGAGAGAAGGTCTTTGGGCGTCACTATGACAATGATAAGCCCGGAGACGGCCGCGCTGCAGACCATTGGCG
>JAGQOW010000484.1 GCA_020427155.1 Planctomycetales bacterium
CGGGTTGTTCTGCGCCAGCAATTCCCGACCACGGTCGGTGATTTTCAGTCGCCCCCTGCTAGGAGACTCAAGCACCTTGGCCTGAACGAAGTAGCTTTTTGCCCATGCGACTCGGTTGTCGAACTTTGATTGAGTACCGCTAGGCAGCATCTCGGACCTGTCTTCGTCCGAAATGCCCATTTGGGCAGCAAGAGCTTCCCTAGCCTCACCTACCGTATGAACCTCGCCATCGGCAGCGAAACGAAGCAGTGGGTCAAAAAACTCCTGGAAATTCGGAACGGCCATTTGGTCATCCTTATCTGTCTACCGTTGTGCTTCACCTGCAGACGCAGCCGGCGAAGCCGGCAGGGCGCGCGGGTTGCGTCAGCAAGCCGCGTGACCGGTGCGGCTGTCAGGTGAAAGCGCTTGTTAGGCGACGCCCCGCCCATCGCCACCGAGCGGCTTGAGTTGCGAAATCTGCTTGGCCGCGGGCCCGTTCATCGCATGCCAAAGATCCCAATCCTGCTGCAGGCCGAGCCAGAAATCGGCCGACATACCCACAACCTGCGAAAGCCTCAACGCCGTATCGGGGGTTACCGACCGACGCCCCTTGATAATCTCATTGAGCCGCGGGTACGACACATCCAGACGCCGAGCCAACTCGACCTGGGTAACCCCCAGCGGCTTGACAAACTCCTCGAGGAG
>JAGQOW010000485.1 GCA_020427155.1 Planctomycetales bacterium
GGCTCTGAGCCAGCTGAAACTGCATGGCCATTAGCGCCGCAGCTCGGCGACCCGGAATTGAGGGCCAGTCAATGCCAGGAACGTCAGTCTGCAATGCCATGGGATTGAATTTGGTTTGAACTAATCAACTTGTATTGCGGAGATTCTTTTTCGGGCATGACTTTCCCTACTAGCAGGATACTTGCATGTCTAGTTGATTCCTAGTCAAAGCGCCTGGCAGCTGTCTCTTGGTCGGTTTGCCAAAACTCTCCAGTTACTACTCTGATGACTGTCCACTCTTTTATTGAACCCTGCGCTTCGAATGGGCCCAGGGCCCCCGCCGGGAACGCCTTCCTCCCCACCAGCAAACGTTTTTGGCGGGGGCTCTTTAGCAGCGCAGGGATCAATAGTGGGAGCTTCAGCAAGACTTCGACATCCCTTCTGCCCCGGACCTCGGGCAGTAGGAAAAAAAGAATTGACTCACGCTGATTCGCGGCTTACGGTCAGCCGCAGTGTAACTATTGTAACTCAGAAAGGAAGTAACTATGAGTAACAACTCCAACGGTCCGGTGGCGACCCTCAAAGACCACTATATCAAAGCAGCGATTTGGAAAAACGAGTCGGAAAACGGTTCCTTCTATGCGGCCACCGTCGAGCGGACCTATAAGGACGGGGATGAGTACAAGACGTCGCATTCCTT
>JAGQOW010000486.1 GCA_020427155.1 Planctomycetales bacterium
TGACGATATGGGGCGCTCTCATCAAGTTGTTCGATGATGGCATGCCACTGATGCATTCCGTTTTGTTGTTGTATTCAGCCGTTCGCGTGTCACGATGGATTCAGAATTCGGCCTTTTTGAAGACTGCCTCAATCGTGTTTGTTGGTGTGTCGGCATTGTATTTTTGTTTGTGGTTGGCTCTGACGGGCGACCGTTTGTTGTGACGGCCGATAGCCGGATAGAACGGATGACCGTGGCTGAGATCGATTCGTTTGCAATGGAGAAAGCCCCTCCGATCTGAGATGGTGGCGGTGTGGGCCGGATCACTCATTCCGGTCGTTTCATATAGGCTCGATCCTCCCACGCTCCACCCGCTTCGGCGGGTGTTTTTTTCGGCTATAATGAAACAAAACATATATGTCATGTTTCACATGTGAAAGAGGCGTTTTCGATGGACTGGAAAGACTTCAATCACGACGGCCCGGCCGATGGCCGCATGATCCTGGCCCGTTTCCCGGGTGGCCCGATCGAGTGCCACTGCGAACTCGATGGGTTCTACACGCGCGATGACCGGCTGATCACCGATGGCCTGGGCGAACCGGCGATGCCGGACGCCTGGCTGCCGATCGCGCACGCCTGCGCATGACGGCAGGCGAGGGCATCGCCCATGAGATGCGGTTGTTCGATGACGAGGGCAAG
>JAGQOW010000047.1 GCA_020427155.1 Planctomycetales bacterium
CGCCGCTGTCCGAAAGTCGTGGGCTATCGCAATAGAGAGAGCCTTGCGAATGATGGTTCGCAATGAACGCGGAATGTGTGGCAAGTAGTCGTTTCTGTCAGGGAACTTGCCGGCCACTGTCATTCTCTCAAATTCGTCATCGCTGCTAGGAACTTGACGCTTGTAAAACGGATCTCCGTTTAGTGCTCGATAGAGCAGTAGTCCGACGTGATAGATATCGGTGGCGTTCGAGCCAATGGCGTTGTTCAAGTAATACTCTGGGGGGACGCCATCTGGATACAAAGGTGGAAGGTCAACTATTCCGCTCCGGGCTATTGCTCGCGCCTGGCCAAAATCTGCAACCATTGGTGTATCATTATCGGAAAACAGTAAGTTACTTGGCTTGATATCAAAATGCACATATCCAGCTTGGT
The DNA here is from genome assembly GCA_020427155.1 of Planctomycetales bacterium. Taxonomy (GTDB): domain Bacteria; phylum Planctomycetota; class Planctomycetia; order Pirellulales; family Lacipirellulaceae; genus Bythopirellula. Next base: position 414 of record JAGQOW010000047.1, read on the forward strand.
GAATCTTACTAAGTCCATTCAATAAATCCTGGACTATCTTGATAACCAAGGCAACAGGAAGCGGCCCGCCCTCTATGCGATCATGCAATGAACCATTCTTGTAGTATGGCATTGTAATGCAGACCTTCTTTTTTAGGTCACACGCATAGGCAATCAAAACAACATTTGGATGACTCCTAGCACTTGACATCGCCTTTGCTTCGGTGAAGTAGTCATTGAGGAATTGCTGTTTCAATTGGGCTTTAGGAATCTCTTTGGCCGCCAACTCCCTGCCGGTGTAAGTGTCTTTGACTAGAAACACCTCAGAGTTCATGCCTTGCCCATTTCCAATAGGACGAATCTTTTCATAGCATATACGTCCGGTAACTACGTCCATTTAATTCTCCAAGGCGGCAACAGCTACTAGAATCGACTCTCGCACCTTTTTGTCTTTTCTTGGCCAAGCCAAGCCCCTGAGGTCGTCGCTGGTAAGATAATCCCTGATGGCTTTACTTCCCACGTACCTGCCAATTGTACCCAGCGGTCCTGCAACACCTAAGGGTATATTTGCTGCGGCGCAAGCCTCTATTAGGACCCCCTCCATTCTCAACCTTGTGTCGTCGCTCTTTGATCCTGCATTACGGCGACTGTATTCTGGGAAGCGTATCGCACCAGATTCAACGTGATTGCGTTCGATTTCGTCAATGAGCCTCTGACGCACGTAAGTAAACTGATCCGCAATACTTTGATAAGCACTGGGCACTGTAATTTTATCGTGCTCAATTAAGATGGGACTAGCTCGCGTTCCTTCTACAACAGCCCAAAAGACAGCGGTTGGCTCCGCTCTCAAACCGATGCTGCGCATGTCGCCCTCCTTATTGATACTGCTTTAGTTCTCGCTTCGCCGTCTTCAGCAAGCGGTCGCGTATCCACTCTGACAACGACATCCCTGCCGCCTCAGCAGCCTCTTCCAGAAGTTCTTTATCCGCATCTACAGCGCGAACGTACAGGCGGGTGGACTGAGCTTTGTCGCCTTTGGGGGGCCGGCCACCGAGTAGTTTAGATCGTTCTTTGGCCATGTGCGTATTGTACGCACAGAAATATCAAGATTTCAACCCATTTCTTATTGCGGGATTGCAGTTTTGTGCGTACAATACTATTGTGTTAAAAACCCCGGCAGGGCAGCAACCCAACCGGGGCGACCACAACCGGGCTTTCGCCAGATCGTAGCTGGTAACCTCATTCTAGCGAGAGCCCCAAAAACGGGAAGGTTTTCGCTATGGCTCGCATTTTGGCCCCTGAGAAACAGCGTATGGCCCTGCAACTTTTGGTTGAGGGCAGCTCTCTCCGATCGATTACTCGAATTACAGGCATCCACAGGACCACGGTGATGAACCTACTGGTTCGGTTCGGGGATGCTTGCCGACAGTTCATGGATGAAGAAATACTGGGCCTTCGTTTAGAGCACATCCAATGTGAGGAAATCTGGACTTTTGTTCAAAAGAAGCAAGCCCGTGTTCACGTTGAGGATCATCACAATCACTCTATCGGTGATATGTATTTGTGGACTGCTCTCGATACTGAAACCAAGTTGATTCCCACGTTTGCCATAGGCAAACGCTCAGCCGATATGGCTCGTCGGCTAATGAGCGACTTGGCTAGCCGATTGATTCTCCCAGGTGCCGGCAGTGCTGACCGGCACGCCTATTGAGAGTATGATTACCGACCAGTAATCCAGATCAGCACGGATGCTTTTGCGGCTTACCCCGAAGCTGTGGACTTGGCTTTCGGCCCATACGTTAAGTTTGGAACCATCGTGAAGGACCACCGCAATGCCGATCGTAAGCCTGGCAATTACTCGCCCTCGCAAATGGTAGGTGCGAAGCGGCGAGCACGTTTTGGCATGCGAAAAGAGGAGGCTCGGTCGATTTGCACGTCACATGTCGAGCGCAACAATTTGACGATTCGCACCTTTATGAAGCGGTTCAACAGGCTCACCCTCGGATTCTCGAAGAAGTTGGAGAACTTGGCAGCAGCCACGGCTCTCCACATGGCCTATTACAATTTCGTGTGGAAGCCGAGTACGTTGAAGGGGAGTACGCCTGCAATGGCGGCTGGAGTTACCCAGAGACTCTGGAGGTTTGATATGCTATTCGAGGAGGTCAAAAGCCGTTATCTACAATTTTGATTTCGTGGGAGACCCGATATGAAAGTCGAAATTCAGGAATGCAAGTTCAACTGTCCAAAGTGCAAACAGTCTGGTCTCAAGGTCATATCGCGAGGCGAGACGCCAATATACTACCATTGCGGAGGATGTAAGCTTAGGTTCACGGCCTCATGGAAGTGGGAGGACGAGAAGCAACTACAGGAATTAGCCGTTCTCGATGTCAATGGAGAACAGGAGACATTTGTACTTGGTAAAACTGCCTTTGGGGAATAATTGAGACTGTACCACCACCCGCACTCGGCGATTCTTGCTGTCTTGACGAGCCATCCTTTAGAATCGGCGTATGTCTGCCAACGGCTCTACAGCTTCGATGCCTTTGCCGCTACTGATTACCGGCGTCGCGGGCGTTGCCGGGTATAACGCGCTTGCCTACTTTCAGCAGAAGTATCCTGGCCAGGTAATTGGCATTCGCCAAGAAGACAATTGGCCGCTTTGCGGGCCTGGGATCGAAGCATGCAATGCCGAAGATCGCCAGGCGCTGGCTCGGCTGTTCGATCGGTACCAGTTTCGCTCGGTGCTCAACTGCGCGGGCAACTGTGCATTGCGATCGTGCGAACTCGATACGCGACTCGCCTGGCGAACCAATGTGGAAGGGTTGGTCAGCCTGCTGTCGATCATTGCTGAGCAGCCGGTCAGGCTGGTCCATACGTCGATCGACCTGGTCTTCGGCGGGCGCGACGGCGGACCCTCTGCGTGGGACGGCCACGAGGAACATCAGCCGACCGATCCGGTGACGGTCTACGGCAAGACCATGGTCGCAGCCGAGCGGCTGTTGGCCGATTGGATGCCGCAAAGCTGCACGCTGAGGATTTCGCTGCCGATGGGCATCAGCTTCAATGGCCACGCGGGCGCAATCGATTGGATTCAGTCGCGCTTCAAGAAGGGTCGCCCGGCAACGCTCTACTTCGACGAGGTGCGAACGCCGACCTACACCGACTGCTTGAACCGTGTCTACGAGCGTGCGTTAACCAAGAACCTGACAGGGCTCTACCATGCGGGTGGACCTCGCTCGCTCTCGCTGTACCAGATTGCCCAAATCGTCAATCGCGTGGGAGGCTACGATCCGAGCTTGCTGATGGGTTGCAACCGCATCGAGGCGGGACCGATGCCGCCGCGAGCGGGGAACGTGACACTCGACTCGAGCAAGTTGGCGGCTGAACTCGGGTTTACGCCCTTCGATCCGTGGCCGTTGGACGATGCGATGAGCCCTACCCACGAACTCTGGCACTATGATCGGCAGGGACAGTGCGGCTCGCCCGATCTACTGGCAAGCATTCTCTACCGCAATCCGCGCTCGGCCATCAGTTAGGTTGCTTCTGCCTGAGCCGATCCCACAATAAGATGCCTACCAAGGATTTGGCATCTTCGATTTCGCCGCTCTCCGCCATGCGAACGGCCTCTTGCCAATCGACGACGAGGTTTTCGATCTCTTCACCCGCTTCACGAGCCGGCTCGCCGGGAGCCAGGTCTTGAGCGACGAAGAGGTGCATGCGTTCGTTGAGAATTCCGGGCGACATGAAGAAGGGAGGCAGCTCTTGCCAGTGCCGGGCGATGTACCCGGTTTCTTCTTGGAGTTCGCGGATGGCGGTGTCTCGGGGAGGCTCGTCGCGGTCGAGAGTACCTGCAGGTAACTCGACGAGAGTCTTGCCGACGGCGACACGATGATTGCGGATCAAGCAGACATGATCCGCATCGACCATGGGGACGATGACGACCGCCCCGGGATGGACAACAACCTGCCTTCTGACCGCGGGCTGATCGGGGCTGGTCTCGATGAGGTGTTCGACAACGTCAAATCTGGAGGTCGTTAAGAGCGTTTTGGGTTTCATAAGTAGGACAAGTTTGAGAACCGATGAGTTAAGAATCAACGAGACACGAGCTTGGTTGCATCGGTCTCAGAGAGATTGTAAGCCAGAGGATCGATCCATTGACAGCTTACCTGATGGCAAAAAAACCTGTCGTCAACCGCTTGGTCATCTTGCAGCTGATTGCTACACTGCCGACATACATAATGCCGTTGTCGTCATCGAGCCGTTCCGGCCTGTCATCTCTGTCGGAATGGCTCTTATCTTGCGCTGACGGTCCGGTTCTATTGTAGCGGCCTCTCGATGGCGTTGAACGCGGCGGCGAGCAAGAACTGGGGCATGAAGGCTTGCTAAGTCCAAGAGCCGCTGCCAGCAAGATGAGTCAACAGAGGAACGATCGCTCGCATAGCACGGCCTCGGTGGCTGATCACCTTTTTCACGCTGGGGCCTAGTTCGCCAAAGGTACGGTGGTATTCGACGATCTCAAACAGCGGATCGTAGCCGAAGCCGTTCGTGCCAGCCGCTTCGAAGCGGATTCTGCCGCGACAGATTCCTGAACTCTCCGCACGAATCGCACCGCTGGGGTCGGCAAGCGCCACATGGCAGTAATACTGCGCGCCGCGCTTTTCCCAGGGAACCTTGCTCAGCACCGCCAGGAGCTTTTCGTTGTTGTCCTCGTCGGTCGCTTCTTCGCCGGCAAAGCGGGCGGAGTAAATGCCTGGTTTGCCACCCAAAGCGTCGATCTCAATGCCGCTATCATCGGCTAGTACCCAGGCGCCCAAGTGCTTCGCTTGCTGCGAGGCTTTCTTCTGGGCGTTGGCGGCAAAGGTCTGGCCGTCTTCCACCACTGCGAGCGGATTGGCAAAGTCTTTCAGCGTTTGCACATGAAAGCCATGGGGGCGCAGCAGTTCAGCCAGTTCACGACCCTTGGCGAGATTCGTCGTGCCGATGGTGAGATTCAAGGCAGCGGGGCTCATTTGCGCGCGTAAGCCGAGCTAATCGAACGACGGGGGACTTGCACGGGTTGCGGGATGATGTCCATCGGAATGCCCACGAATTGTTTGGGATGAAACCCTTCGGAGACCTGGCCCAAATTGTTTTGGAACATGCTCATGAACTGTTGTTTGCTGCGCTCTTCAAGTATTCTACTTTCTCTCGGAGCAGGTCGATTGAAGACGCTATTGGGAGACGTGGCTCCGAACGTGTTGTAGATGATCTGAGCGTCGCGGCTGTCCAGAGTGATGCGACCGTCAGGCAGCGTTTGGCCACTATCGAACGAGCCAACCGCCACATAGCTTTCGTTGCGATCGTGAAACTCATAGGCTTCCCAGCCCTTTTCGCGAAGCGCGACGGTGAGCAGATGAGCCTTTTCTCCGGCAACGACCAAGGGATCGTCCTTTGAAGCCCGGCGAGTTTTGGCGTTCGAATCCGCTTCGTCTGATGCTTGTAGTGAGGTTCGCCCTTGGAACGTTGCGACCCGGATCGAATAGCGACCCGGGCATTTCATCAGGGTGTACTCAAGGCCTTCGTTCCACTTGGCAATGTCTTCGTCGACTCCTTGAGGCACGAAGTACTCTTTTGGGAGCAGGGGATTGCGCGTAATGAATGCGTGGCCCATGGGACCTTTTTTGTTCTTTGCGCCAACCTTTTCCCGCACATAGTTGTGGAATTGTCGCACTGTTGCGAGGCTTTGCGAAGTCGACTCGTGATCCTCCGGATTCAAGGTTTCGGGTGCAATCTGCTTGATCTGCTGGAGCAGTTTGCTGGCATCGGGATCGTCGACAGAAGGAAACTCGCCGACGAGGACTGCGTGCTCTTGTATCTGGTTGCCGCGTTGGTAGCGGCGACGAATGCGCGACCCGTAGTCGTCGACGCCGCGCCCCAGGTCGGTCTCGTCTTGTTGAAACGTCATCCCGTAGTAATAGGCCGGAAAGCGGTAGTTGCTGCGGAGTTCAAGAATCAGTTCGTGCGCTTGCGCTTCGGCCTCGGGGCCAGAGAAAGTGGCTGCCAGGATTAGCCAAGGACCATGCTCTCGGGTCAGTGCGTATTCTGCCTCGGGGTCTGCCTCGACTTGTTTGCGAGGAACCAGCTTTTGCCAAAGTGGCTGGGCCCCGAAGGCCGCACTTTCAAGGCCTAACAGAAGACAGAGGGCTATCTGCACTAGCAACATAGAACGCATAAAAAGAGCTTCTCCTCGGCGTAAAGCCGAATGAACTGGACTATTGGACTCGATTTCGGCGGGAAAGTAACAGAAGGCAGCAGGCTGAGCCATACGGAAACGGCCCTGCCACGACCGCTGCCGCGGCGAACTTAGCCCACCCACTGCTGATCTTTATTCGGGGGGAGATAGGGGAGATAAGCTTGCTATAATCAACCGGGTGGTCTGGGATGAAACGGCAGCACCGTGCCAAAATGCTAGCAATTGGCTGGTAGCGGTCGGCAATCTGTTCTTGAAGCTCGAACAACTTCGAAAGGTAATTCCTATGAAGCTGATGATCCCTTTAGCGACGGCCTTCACACTGCTCCTGTGTCCTGTGCACCGAACATCGTTGGCAGATGATGCCGTGGAGACCCTTGAGGTCTCTGACGAGCAGGCTGCTGTCGATGAGGCTGACGCTGATGAGTCTGGCGCGGACGAGTCGGACGCAAAAGAAGCAGAGGTTCCTGCAGAGGATGAGGCGGTCGAGTACAAGCGAGTTCGTATGGCTCATATCGCGATTGAAGGTGAGTTGCCCGAGTCGCCGGGGCAGATGACGTTGTTTGGAGATCTGGGAGTTGATCTGCGCAAAACGATTGCCCGTCTGGATAAGGCGGCCGAAGACGAGCAGATCGACGGGGTCCTGCTAGAGATTGGCATGCCGATGGTTGCTCGCGGGAAGACAAACGAGCTGCGAGCAGCGATTGGCCGAGTGAAAGCCAGTGGCAAGAAAGTGTACGCCTTGCTCGAATCTGCCACAGGGTCTCAGTACCTGCTTGCCAGCGCGTGCGATGAAATCGTCATGCCCGAGCCAGGAGTTGTGCTCGTGCCAGGCGTCTACGCCGAGTTTTCTTATCTCAAGGAGATGCTCAATAAGGTTGGGATCGAAGCCGACATGATGCACGTCGGCGACTCGAAGGGAGCTGCCGAATCGTTGATGCGCAACGACATGAGTGAGCCGGTGAAGCAGAATCTCACAGCGATGATCGACGACGTTTACGACCAGTTGGTGACCACGATTGCCGGTGATCGCGAGCTGAAGATAGATGAAGTCGAAGCGATCATCGACCGTGGCCTATTGACGGTAACTCAAGCGCATGCAGAGCACTTGATCGACCGAGTGGCTTACCCCGACCAGTTCCGCGCTCAGCTTCAAGAAGAATATGAAGCAGACGAACTGGTCTACGTGATTAATTACGGCAAAAAGAAGGTCGATACCGATTTTTCGGGTCCGATGGGGATGATCAAACTGTTCAAGACCATCATTGGCGGCGGCAGTCAAAGCGACGGCGACAATGGTCCCACGATTGCGATCGTCTATGCGGTGGGGCCGATCAGCTCGGGCAAGAATCAGGCCAGCCCGCTGGGCGGTCAAACGATGGGTTCAGAAACGATCGTCAAGGCGCTTCAACAAGCCGGGGACAATGAGGATGTCAAAGCGATCGTCTTGAGAATTGACAGCCCTGGCGGTTCGGCGCTGGCTAGCGATCTGATTTGGCGCGCTACTCAGACGATCGACAAGCCGATTGTCGCCAGCATGGGAGATGTGGCAGCCAGCGGGGGTTATTACATCGCGATGGGGGCTGATCGCATCTTGGCCGAGCCGGGGACGATTACCGGCTCGATTGGGGTCGTCGGCGGAAAGCTGACTTGGGGAGGTCTCTACGAGAAGATCGGCGTTTCGTCCGAAGTGATCAGTCGCGGCAAGAACAGCGGCATTTTCTCGATGACTGAGAAGTTCAGCGATACCCAGCGAGAGGCGATCGTGGCGATGATGGAAGACATCTATCGCCAGTTTACGACCAAGGCAGCCGCAGGGCGCGACCTGCCCTTGGAAGAGCTCGAAGCATTGGCCGGCGGACAAGTCTACACCGGGCGCGATGCCAAACGTAACGGCCTGATTGACGAACTCGGCACGCTCCAGGATGCAATTCGCGTGGCCAAAGAGTTGGCCGACCTCGATCCTGAGGAAAAGGCCACACTAGAAATCCTGCCGGAACCCGAGAATCCGTTTGAGTCGCTCTTCGGGACGGATTTCGAAGCAGAACGCGAAGCTCGGGTGCTTGGCGGTATGGCACAGCTCGTGCCGGAACTGTCCGAGCCGTTGCGTCGCGCAGTGCAATGGCGGCGAGCGATGAGCGAACCGGTTTCGCTGATCATGCCCTTCTGGATCGAGATCAAGTAGAGTCGCAGGCTAGTCGGCTGCTGCCCCGATCCGGTCTTTCCCGATCCATTTGCGCAGGGCTTCGGGAACAAGGATGGTGCCGTCGGGTTGTTGGCAGTTTTCGAGAATCGCAATGAGCATTCGGCTGATGGCGATCGCAGTACCGTTGAGGGTATGAACAAAGGAAGTACCTTTTTCTCCTTTGACCTTGTAGCGGATATCGAGCCGACGGGCTTGGTAATCGGTGCAATTGCTGGTGCTCGTAACTTCTCCGAATTCGCCGCTTGATCCCCGACCGGGCATCCAGGCTTCCAGATCGAACTTGCGATAGGCCGGCCCGCCCAGGTCGCCCGTGGCGGTGTCGATCACGCGGTAAGGAATCCCCAGGCCGTCGAAGATCTGGCATTCCAGGTCGCAAAAATAATTGTGCATGTCTTCACTCTGGTCGGGCAGGGTGAAAGCGAACATCTCGACCTTGGTGAATTGATGGACACGATAGAGTCCGCGTGAAGCGCGCCCCGCGGCCCCGGCTTCGGTTCTGAAACAGTGGCTGATACCGCAGAGCTTGAGGGGCAGCGCTTCTGCCTCGAGGACTTGTCCTGAATAGAGCCCTCCCAGAGTGATTTCGGCGGTAGCGACCAGGTTGAGATCCTGGTTCTCGATGCTATAGATTTGGGTTTCTGGACCACGAGGGATAAAGCCGATGCCTTGCAGAATTTCGCTACGTGCCACGTCAGGCGTGATGGTTGGGACGAAGCCTTCGGAGACCAGCAGTTCCATGGCATATTGCTGAAGCGCTAGCTCGAGCAGTACAGCCTCGTTCTTGAGAAAGTAGAATCCGTTACCAGCAATGCGGGCCCCCCCCTCGAAGTCGATCAGGTCGTGCTGCAGGGCCAACTCGACATGATCTTGCACCGGGAAACCAATTGCCTTGATTTCGGTGGCTCCGCGGCGCAGCTCTCGGCTGCAGTCTTCTGCTCCGACGGGTACGTCCGGGTGCGTCAGATTGGGCATACTGCGGTAGATTGCTCCCGCTTCGGCGGCGATGCGATCGAGCTGACCCTGCTGGGCATCTTTTTCTTCTCTCAGCCGACGTCCTTCTTCTTTGCGCTGTTCACGTTCGGCGTCGTCTTTGGCTTTGCCGATCGATTTGCTGACGAGATTCGCTTGCCGCGAAAGTTCTTCGATGCTTTGCTGAATCTGCCGAGCCTCGGTTTCGAGAGCGACATAGCGGTCCACATCGACCTTGACTCCACGATTAGTGCAGTTTTTTTGAACCAGTGCGGCGTGATCGATAATGAAGCGTTTGTCCAACATGTTGAAGACCCTACGGTTGCTACTCGTGACACACTGCCGCCAGCCGATCCCAGAGGGCAGCGCTAGCGGCAATACCACGATGGAAGTCGGCTAACGAGAATTTCTCGTTGGGGCTATGCAAGTTGTCGTCGTTTTGGCCCCAACCTAACAGCAAGACATCGGCGCCCAATCGCCGGGCGAAGGTGCTGACGATTGGGATCGAACCGCCCTCGCGAATAAAGACGGGCCGACGGCCGAAGCCTTGCTCGATCGCCTCGGCAGCCGCTTGCAGGTAAACACTCTCTAGCGGAAAGACAATGCCGGGAGCACGATGCGACTCGATCAACTCCATTCGGATGCCTGGGGGCAGCAATCGCTGTAGCATCTCGCGCAGGCTGGCCGTGATTGCATCGGGGTCCTGGTCGGGCACCAATCGAAAACTGAATTTTGCCGCGGCTTTGCCAGGCAGCACCGTCTTTTCGCCTTCGCCCTGGTAGCCGCCCCAAATACCGTTGACGTCGAACGAAGGACGCCCCCAGCGGCGTTCTAAAGTCGTGAAGCCTGACTCGCCAGTGAGTCCTTCGACATCCAAATCGCGTTGAAAAGCTGCTTCGTCGAAAGGCAGGGCGCGAAATTCGGCTTGCTCTTGTTCGCTGAGCGGTGCTACGTCGTCGTAAAAACCGGGAACTTGAATGCGACCTGTTTCGTCAATCAGGGCTGCCAGGATTCTGTTCAGGGCGTTGACCGGGTTGGTTACTGCTCCGCCAAACACGCCAGAATGCAAATCGCGATTGGGACCAGTAAGCCGAATCTCATAGTAGGCGATACCGCGCAGGCCGTAGGTAATGGCCGGTACGCCGCGAGCAAACTGACTGGTATCGCTGACAACGACACAATCGCAGGCAAGCTTGTCGGCATTTCCAGAGAGGAAGTTCTCAAGATGTTCACTGCCTACTTCCTCTTCTCCTTCGATGAGGAACTTAACTTGAAGCGGCAATTGTTTTCCGGTCGCGAGCCAGGATTCGACGCTTTTGACATGCGTGAGCATCTGGCCCTTGTCGTCGGTCGCGCCGCGGGCGTAGAGATTGCCGTCGCGAACGGTTGGCTCGAAGGGGGGGCTGATCCACAGGTCTAGCGGGTCGGGCGGCTGGACGTCGTAGTGGCCATAGACGAGTGCAACCGGAGCATCAGGCACCGGCGGCGACTCGGCATAGACGATCGGGTGTCCAGCCGTTTGGATGAGTTCGGTTTTCAATCCAAGCTTGCCAAAGTGTTCGACAAGCCAATCGGCCGCTTTGCGGATATCGTTTCGAAACTTCGGATCAGCGCTGACACTGGGAATCCGCAACAGCTCGGCAAGATCGGCCTCGAAGCGATCTTGGCTTTGTTCAGCAAATTCGAGAACTTGGTCTAGGCAGGAAAATGTCACGGCGGTACACGAGGATAACGAAGGCGGGACTTAGGCATAGGGCGTAGCAGAAACCAACTCCTCCTGTCGAGGAACTCAGCAAGGAGTTTCCTTCTGCCGGGGGCGTCTAATATAATGCCCTGCTCAAGATTACACCACCTGGGAACCCGGGGGGACACGGCAATAGTGGAGACAAGGATCGGATGACCGAATTTCAAGACCAAGGCGGTGTCGCCACGGTAGTGCCTAAGAAAGAACGGCAAATGGAGCGAGAAGGACGCAGGCAGCCTCGCTACAATGTTTTGCTGTGGGACAGCGATGATCATACGTTCGAATACGTCGAAAGAATGCTCCGCGAACTGTTTGGGCACGAGCAGGAGCAATGCCGTAAGATCGCCGAGGGTGTTGACAAGGACGGCCGAGCCGTAGTGCTGACCACGACCAAGGAACATGCCGAACTGAAGCGAGACCAGATTCACGCCTACGGCAAAAGCCATCTGGAAGCGAGCAAGGGTTCGATGTGGAGCACGATCGAAGCGGTCGAGTGAGGGGAAGGGGAGAAGCGGGCAGCTGATGAGGAAAGATGAGGATCTCATTCAGCGTACTAAGGAGCTTGCATTGAGTGTGATTCTTCTCTACGGCAAACTGCCTGCAACAACGCACGCGTAGGTTCTAGGCAAACAGAGATGGCGTTCACGAATCCCGGTTGCAGCCCTTGACCTTCCAACTCTCCTCTTCAGGAGCCGCGTAGAGATCAATGCGAAGTCTGGTGTCGTAAATGAAGAACTCCATGAAACCCGATTGATTCAGAATGAAACTAAGAACAGTAACACTCGGCTGCAAGGTCAACCAATACGAGACCGAGTACCTGCGCGAGGGCTTGCTTGGGATCGGATATCAGGATGCTACGGAAGGAGTAGCCGCTGATCTTTGCATCGTGAACACATGCACGGTAACCTCTGAAGGGGATTCGAAGAGTCGGCAGGTGGTTCGTCGACTTGCGCGGGAAAATCCGGCAAGCAAGATTGTAGTCATGGGGTGTTACGCGACGCGTGCACCCGAGGAAGTTGCTCAGCTGCCCAACGTCACCGAGGTGCTCACCGACAAACGGGAGTTGCCAGACCTGTTGGGGCGGTTCGGGGTGACCGACGTACCAACGGGCATTTCTGGTTTTGGGCGGCGGCATCGGGCTTATGTGAAGGTGCAAGACGGTTGCCTGTTGCGCTGCAGTTTCTGCATTATTCCTCATGTACGGCCACAGCTCACGAGCCGTCCCCTCACGCATATTCTGGAAGAAGTGCGCCGGCTAGTCGACAACGGCTATCGCGAGGTGGTGCTCACAGGCATCCATTTGGGCCACTACGGCGTGGATTGGAATCGCAATCTGCCAAAGGCCGAGTGGACGCGGTTGTCGCACTTGGTCAAGGCAATTGCCGAGTTGCCAGGCGATTTTCGCGTGCGGCTTTCGAGCATCGAGGCGACCGAAGTTACCCGCGAGTTGATAAGCGTGATGCAAGATTATGGCGAAAAAGTTTGCCCTCATTTGCACATTTCGATGCAAAGCGGCAGCGACAGCGTGCTCCGACGAATGCGGCGTCGTTGGGGGAGCCGTCGGTTTGTCGATCGTTGCGAACTACTCAAGGAATCACTCGACCGACCGGCGATCACGACAGATGTTATTGTCGGTTTTCCTGGCGAGACCGAAGCTGAGTTTACCGAGACGTGCGATGTTGCGCGCCAGGTGGGTTTTTCGAAGATCCACATTTTTCCGTTTAGTGCCCGCCGCGGAACTCCGGCGGCCGACTTGCCGGATCAGCTGCCCAAGAAAGTGAAACAGCAACGCGGACACGAGTTGGCCCGGGTCGAGGCCGGTTTACGCGAGGCCTATTTCGCGAGACTACTGGGCAAGCGGTTGCGCGTGTTGGTTGAGTCGCCTCTGAACGGACAACCTGGCCAGTTCATTGGTACTTCGTGTCGGTACGCACCTGTGGAGGTCTCCGAGCAGAGAGCTAGAAGCGGAGAATTCGTCGGGGTAGTGGCTGACAAGATCAGTAACGGGCATCTCATCGCAAACTTGCGCATCACAAGTTAGTTAATGCCCGTGAAGCTTCCGATCCCAACTCGGCTGCCTCCGTCTCGGTTGGAGCTTCGGCCACCACTCGCACGATAGGCTCGGTGTTGCTTGCGCGGATGAGCAGCCATTTGTTGGGCCAATCGAGTCGCAGGCCGTCGAGACGATCGGGCGCAGCATCTGCGAAGTGGTTTTCCAACGCGTCCAGAGCGCTGGCGACTTTTTCTGCGGGGAGATCGATCTTTGATTTGTGGATTGCGTAGCTGGGTAGCTCGGCGGCGAGCGCGCTGATCGGTTGCTCGCGCGAGGCCATTGCATCGAGCAACAGGGCCATGCCGACGAAACTATCGCGGACCAATCCGACGCGCGGATCAATGGCGCCGCCGTTGCCCTCGCCGCCGATGATCGCCTGCTCGGCAAGCATCAGATCGACGACGTTGGCTTCTCCAACGGCAGAGCGAAAGAACGGTACGCCATACTTCTCGGCCAGATCCTGCGTCATGCGGCTGGTCGAGCAATTGGTAACCACCGGGCCGGGCGTACTGCGCAACACATGGTCGACGCACATGGCGAGCGTGTACTCCTCGCCCAAGTAGCGCCCTCGTTCATCAATGATTGCCAGTCGATCGGCATCAGGGTCTTGGCAGAATCCGATGTCCGCTTCAGATTCCCGAATAAGGGGAAGTACCACTTCTAGGTTCTCGGCAGTAGGCTCGGGCGGATGACCAAAATGCCCGTCGGGCTCGGCGCCCAGAACGGTAACCTGGCAGCCCAGTTCTTCCAGCAGCGGGACGCCCAACACGCTCCCCGAGCCATTGTTGGCATCTAGCAAGACGCGAAAGCGGCGTTGCTTGATCCGCTCGATATCACAGATGCTGGCAATCATCGCCAGATGAGCAATGGTGGTATCTTCGATGGGACGAAGTTCGCCCAGCCGATCAAATGGCATCCAGTACGGCGACTGTTCGTGATAACGGTCAATAACCAGCTGGCCAGGGGCGGTAGGAATCACTCGGCCGGTCCGATCAAAGAGTTTCAGGCCGTTGTATTCGGGGGGATTGTGACTGGCCGAAATCTGGATGCCCCCCACAGCGCCATGATGTCGAACCAGTACGCCGGTGGTCGGAGTAGCGGCGATGCCACCATCAAGGCATCGGCGACCCATTGCCATCAATGCCGATTGCACGGCTCTAGCCAGCATCGGGCCGGTATGCCGCCCATCGCGTGTGACCACGACCGGCCCTGCCGGCAAAGTGGCTGCATAGGCCGCAACGTATCGAATGGCAACTTCAGGTGTAAGCGAGTCTCCCACGACGCCGCGCAAACCCGAAACGCTGATGATTAGCTTGCTCATGACCGCAAATCGTAGCAAGAAAGCGTCCTGGGCAACACCTCACGTCTGCCGAGAGCAGCTCGCGAGGTCTATACTACGGAGATGACCACCCCTGAACGACATTCACGGCGAGCCTTTCTTCAAGGGCGCGCAGCTGCCCGTGCGCTGGCCGATAAGACGCAAGAGTTGGTCGATGCGGCCACAGCACGGATGGAACTGGCGATTCCCTCTTGCTCGGAACTGCATATTCACGCCAGTCGCCGGGCCATGGCATGCGAATTTGCCGTTCAGTTCCATGCGTCTGAGGAGGGGCACTCGGACGAAATCATGGAAGCGTTCGACTTGATCGAGTCGCTTGAAGCTCGAATGACGGTCTACCGCGATCAAAGCGAGGTGATCGAGATCAATCAACGGGCAGCCAAGGGTCCTGTCGTGGTGGAGGCCAGCTTGTTCTCGTTGCTCGCGCTGGCTGGCAAGCTCTATCAGCAAACCAATGGCGCGTTTGATATTACCAGTAGCCCGCTTTCCAGGGTCTGGGGATTCTTGCACCGCAAAGGCCGAGTCCCTGATGAGGAAGAAATCGCGGAAGCCCTTGCTTATGTGGGATTCGATAGATTAAGGCTCGATGCAATCGACCAATCAGTCTTTTTCCTTAAGCCAGGGATGGAGATTAATCTTAATTCGATCGGCAAGGGTTATGCGCTCGATCAGGTTGCTGCCTGGTTGAAAGAATGCGGTCTGACCGACTACCTCTGGCACGGCGGCAGCAGCAGCGTGTTGGCTCGTGGGCAGAATCGGGCCGATCCGAGACGTGCCTGGACGCTGGGCCTGCGGAATCCGCTCGATCCTGGACGCCGCCTGGCAGAGTTCCATTTGCGAGACCAATCGCTAGGAACGGCAGGCGGAGCGACTCAATTCTTCGAATTTGAAGGGAAACGTTACAGTCACCTGCTCGACCCACGTACGGGTTGGCCTGCCGAAGGCGTGTATACGTCGACCGTGATTGCCCCGACGGCTGCCGAAGCCGACGCACTGGCCACGGCGTTTTATGTGATGGGTGTCGAAGAAGCAGCCCAATACTGTGCGAAACACCCGGAAATCGGAGCCGTGCTTGTATGCCCTGCCGACGAGCCCTCAGAGGTTGCGGTCCATGCCTATGGGCTCGAGGCTGAGGATTGGACGCTACTTGTCGCGACCTGAAACAGCAAGCACATCGAACGAGGGTGTGGTCGCGGGCTTTCATGATCTCCGGTAGAATGGCGGTAAGCTTGCCAGCAACCGATACTACAGAACAGCGGCCCAGCGGCGCCCGGTTCTGCAACAACCTACGATCTCTATTGGCGGCGACGGATTACAGTGGACTTCTTACTTCAGCACGGTGGCTATCTGGGAATCATCATCTTCCTAGTGCTAACCGGATGTGGGCTTCCCATCCCTGAAGAGGTTCCAATTGTTCTGGCTGGCGTTTTTAGCGCACAAGGTCGCCTGGATCCCCAGCTGGCCTTCTCGGCCTGCCTGTTTGGCGCTTTGCTGGGGGATAGCGTGATGTATGCCATTGGCTACCACTTTGGTCACGGATTGGTGGCAGCGCATCCCAAGTTTGGCAAATTCGTGGGAGCCCAGCGCGAGGAATATTTCGAACAGGCGATCCAGCGTCACGGTTTCAAAGTAATGCTCTTAGCTCGGTTCATGGTCGGAATTCGCGGCCCTGTCTATCTGGCGGCTGGTGTGGTACGAATGCCATTTCGGCGTTTTCTGTTGTGGGACATGGTCTGTGCGACTCTGGTCGTCGGCACTTTTTTTGGTCTTTCTTATGCCTACGGAGAGCAGATTACCGATCTCATTCGCGATGCAGAGATGAAGCTCACGCTGATCGTCCTTGCCGTACTCGGTTTTGCGACGCTCTGGTGGCTCAGAAGGCGACGCCAGAGACTGCTCGACAAGACAATGGAGCAGTGCAAGCGCGAGCAGCAGCAAGAAGGACAGCAGATTGATTCCGGCGATCTATCTTCGGAAGACGTTGCCTAATCCCACCACCAAGACTGGGCGGATTGTTCGACTGTAGATTGCATCTTTCGTCTAACGCCAGCAGATTCTTCCGAAGTCTTCGAGACGCGGACTTCCAGTGCCTTGTCTGGGTCCAGCCAGACGCCTCCGCTAATGCCGGCTACGATATGTTTGCTGCTTATCACGCGATGGTTGACAACCGTGTCGACCTCAACGGGAACACGTTCTGAAGGCAATGCCAACCGATTGGCATCGGCAAAAAGCGTCGGCAGCCAACCTACACGCTCAGTGAGTCCTTCTTGCTGGACGATGGCCAGTGCCATGGCTAGATCAAACACGTTTCGCAGTTCGGCATAAAGCGGGTAACGACGGCATATCTGCGGGTATTCGGAAGTGAAAGTGGAGGCAAACTGACGGTTCAAGGCTTCGGAGCGTCCGGTCGCCACGCGACGACCGTGAGCCGCCAGCAGTTCGTTTTCGCTAAGTACCTCGACGCCCGGTCCGAGCAGCTGGAACAAGGTGCGATCCTGGTCGGTTGTGACAGGATCGTATTTCATCGAGAACCACCAGCGCAGGACGGCCATCGGAGGAGGGGCGCCATCGGCTGTCAGCTCAACGGTGTCGAGGTAGCTGACGACCCCATCGACGGGTTCGGCAAGGCCCATGCCAATGAGCTTCATGTGGTAGTCTGCCACGAGCAGCACTCGCGCCACGTGAGAGTCTGCCGCCATGCCAAAAAACTCGACATCCTGCTTGCCCAGGCAATGGCGCAATCCGTCGATCCATGCAGAACGCTGCCCCGCGTCGATCGGCTTGAGATTGCTCGCTTGGACGTAGGCCTGTGTCTTGGCCAGGCCTGCCTGTCGCGGAGAAATAGAACAGCCAAAGGCGGCTTCGGGGTAGGTGTGGCGACGACGCCAGAGCATGAGCAGATCGTCGAGCCGCAGCACAGGGTACCCGGTTTCTGTGCTCACGATCCGACCATCGGGTCCCACCTGCCAATCACCCGCGGGCCCCGCGATTACCAGGTCTGCCGTTTCAGGGTAAACCATTACATACTGCAATCGCTGCAGCCCGGCGAGGGTGAGCATTTCGGGCGGCAGTGGCAGGTGTTGCTGCTGACGACGAGCGATGGCCGACTCGAGCTTGTTAAGCGACACAAATCGTAGTGAAGAGCCCTGACGGGCGCGATCGCTACCCTCTGGCGTCGAGGGAATTCGAGGAAGTTTTCGAAGGGGAGTAGTGGCCGACTCGGCGAGAATCTCATAGCGCAGCGTACCCGTGGGGTCGGCATAGACGCCGTTGATATCGAACGGCGCAATCTCGCCCTCACCGGTGCCATTGTCTGCCCACGAGTCGGGCGCAACGGTTGACTGAATCAGATCGATGAGCGAGTCAAAATCGGCCTGGGCGGCTCCTCCGTCGGAGGTAGCGGTGGTGCTGCCTGGCGAGTTGGGGCTTTGGCCAGATTGCTGGCCGCGGAGTGCTGGAGTAGCCAGGGCAACCGTCAGAGCCGCGAGCAAAAGCAATTGCCCCAGTAGAAAACGGGAACGAAGCAAGCAATTCGTGGAGTGCCGCCGATTAGGGGTACTCGAAACTGATTCTTGGAACATATCTGCGCCTCACTCTGTTCCGCAAAAAAGAGGCTGCACTTTTTATCCAAGGTGCGCCGGCGGGAGTCCGTCGAACAATTGGCGGCACTCGAACCAATCGGATTATCCCAGGGCCAGTAGCAATTGTCCAGCTGCGCAGCGTGCGACTGGACGAATGCGAGAAGAGATCACAGGACGTACAAGTAACAACAAAAAAACGACCCCCTGTCAGATCGACAGGGGGTCGTTTCGCTTTTACTTCATAGGGCCGGAGCCCATACTTCCTGTTGCCAACTTACTCAGCCAGCGCAACCGCAGCTTGGCTCGCAGCAGCTGTCGGCACATCCGCAGGAAGGCTCGCAGCAGCTATCGGCACAACCGCAGCAAGGCTCGCAGCAGCACTTGCGGGCAGCTCGCTTGGCGCGAAGCTTGGCAAGAAGACCACAACGCGGCTTCTTGCAGCAGCAAGGCTCGCAGCACGGTTCGCAGCAGCTGTCGGCACAACCGCAGGAAGGCTCGCAGCAGCTATCGGCACAACCGCAGCTTGGCTCGCAGCAGCTGTCGGCACATCCGCAAGAAGGCTCGCAGCAGCAGCTTGCTTTGCAGCACTTACGTGCAGCACGACGGGCTTTCATCTTGGCCAAGAGGCCACAGCGGGGCTTGCAGCAGCAGGGCTCGCAGCAACAGTCGCTGGCGCAACCACAGCTTGGCTCGCAGCAGCTATCGGCACAACCGCAGCTTGGTTCACAACAGTCGCTCGCACATCCACAGCTGGGCTCACAGCCGCAGCCACCAAGCATGCCAAAGAACGCATTGGCGTTCGAGGCGCTGCTCAGTGCGATAGCGACGCTCAATCCGATCGTCGACAGGAGAAGGTGATTTTTCATCGGGAGGGCTCCTTTTGAGGGGGGGAAACACTTACCGCTTTTTTCTAGCGACGTGTCTCGCTCGCACTTCTGTCTTGTTTTCTCTTAGTGCCGATGCGATTACTTAACGCGCTTCGCCAGATGGTTGCGGCGAACTCTACTTTTGTTATCAAGGCTAATCGTCGACCCTTGCATCGGGGCTTGACAGGATTCGTGAAATTGATGATGCCACGGAGCTTCGCGAGTCCGGGTATCTTGTTCGTAGCGATTAGGAGGGCGTCCAGGAGATTCGACAATTCGGCAGGCGCCGAATGTGCCGATTCTCGCGGCAGCCGATCTGGGCAGCTGCTCGCTTCTGAGACAAAAAATCGGTCGTTGCGGCTACTGAAATACTCAACGATGTAAGCAAACTGCTATTCATCCCAATTTCGATTGTGGGCTATCATTCTGAAGCGGCCTGCACAAACAAGAATCTGGCGAGGCCGCCTGGAGGGAAGGCCATGCGATCCGTTCATTCGACCAAATCTGTTCATTCCAACTTAAGCGGCGACCCCGACCTGGCTCAGCAGGTTGAGTTCTTTGTTAGTCGCTTGCCTCAACGCACCAAATCGCTTCGTAGGTATGCCAAGAAACAAGACTGGAAACTGTTGAGCAGGGCTGCTCACCAACTGCGGGGCTTTGGCCAGAGTTATGGATTCGAAGAATTGTCCCGGCAAGCAGCCAATCTGGAGGATGCATGCTGTGTAGCGGGGCAAGAGTTTCAAAGGCTTGAAGCGCTGGAAGAACTGCTTGCCACCTGCGATCAGCTCCGCGCCGGCGCACCCGAATAGGTGCGCCCCCACGTTAGGCCGCTGTCTTCCTAGAGTTGAGCAGACGCGGAGTTTCCGGCTTGAATCGCTGGGAATTCAGACTCCCGCTGTGTTTTGACGAACTGCTGCTCGTAGGGCCGCCAAATAAGGGACCGGGTCTCCGCCCAGTGCATTGAGCACGGTACCACCGGCGGTGAACACATGGGTTACCCAAGCGGCATCGCCGTATTTCTCGAGCGCTTTGCCACCCTCGCCGCCGCCAACATAAACTTCGACCCCTGCTTCGGTCATCCGTTTGAGTTGAGCGACAAAGCGTTTCGTGCCTGCTTCGAACCTAGGATCTTCGAACATGCCAAAGACGCCGTTATGGAAAGCAACTGCTCCCGCGTCTGCGCTGTCGATAAACGCTCCTACGCGTTGTTCGAACAATTCACTCGTCTTGGGGCCAATGTCAAATTGCTGCTGGTCGGGCTGAAGTTCGTCAACGACCGAGCCGTCTTCGATCACATTGTCTACGGGCACAACAAACTCGATTCCTTTGGCCCGCCCATCTTCGACCATGCACTTGGCCTGCTGAATCCGATCGGCCGGAATGTAGTAGGGTTTGTCGGCATGCGCGGGATCTTCGGCAAGCCCTAAGCAGCACGGTTTGCCGTCGAGTTCGCCAATCGCTTTCTTCAGTGCCATCGCCAGTGAACCGGCGGCAAGCACGTGGCGAATCGTGCCACGGCTAATCATTTCTTCCAGGTCGTCGAGCTTGTCGATTTTAAGACCGCTGAATACCACAAGTTGGGTAGCCAGGCAGCGACGCATCGGACCGTCGAATTCACTGGCCTCATATTGCCCCATTGCCACGCGGTCCATTGCTGCAGGGACGATCGTGCTCGAGGCGTCCATGCTGCCTGCCGAGAGGGCCTCGTGGATGTAGACTCGAGCGATCTTCTCTGCAAATTCATTGGCAAATCTGGACAGACGTTCGGAGAGCTGAGGCAGGTCGGCTGAGGTGGCTTTCCAAAGGGCGCGCTCGACATCGTAGCGGCGCGTGTTTTCCAGCACCAAGACTGCGCCAGGTTGGGCCGCTGCGATTTGCTCGGCGACCTTGGTCGAGATCGTCATCGACTCTTCGTCGAGCCAGTCGGTTAGTAAGGGGACGTCACATTCCAGCAGTTCGCCCAGTCGCGCGGCAACTTTGTCCAGCGAACCTTCGGGCTTGCGGCCGATGTGACCGAAAACGACCTGCTTCCAACCGCGCTGACGACCGTAGCTGAGCGTGTCGACCATGGAACGCAGGCGAATATCTCCTTCACCGATCTGAGCGCCTGGCTTGGCATCGACGTCTCCGCGGACAGCAACGGCAGTGCCTTCGGGAACGTCGGACAAAGAATCAAGCCGGGGTACAGCTTCCAGGTAGTCGATAAGTTCCAGATCGGGAGCTGCGGCGCGGCCAGCGAGCAATGTTTCGCACCAAGTGCTGATTTGTTGTGGTGAGATGGTCATCGTTGTTCCCTTTATCCGGAATTATTAAGGTTCAGACCCTGGTTGAATGGTCCAGGCCGTTAAGTGGTGATTCGTCGCAATCCAGAGAGTCGTCGTGTCGCCCTCGTATGAGGCAGTCAGTCCCGTGAGCAAGTCGCCATAGAGGAATTGGTCGATCAGGGCGCCGGTCATGGAGAGCCAGTGGATCGAGCCATCTGCCGCGGCGATCATCCAGGCCGGTCGATCGGATCCGATTCGAACGAATTGGATCCGAGGGACTTGGTGGACATACTCGCCGGGGGGCAACTCGTACTGCCATTGCACATTTCCTTCTGTGTCGAAACCGACGACCGCGTATTGCCCGACGTCGCTGACGGCAAGGCCGCAAAGCGCGCTCGTTGCCTCGTCGCCGGGCAGCTCGGCGACCGCTACCGCCATGAGCGATTGACCGGTAACATAAAGTTCTTTGACCGATTTCCCCTCGGCAGTCAGTTGCATAACAGTGCCACGGGTGCTCGTGCACCAAACCTGCTGATCGCCGGTCGGCGCTGGCGGTCCCGCGACAACTTGCAAGACGTGATCAAGGCGGCGATTGGACCACAAACGCCGTCCGTCCAAGGTTCCTCCCTGAATGCCTAGGCCGCCCCAATAGCCGACATACATGACCAGATTGCCGGAGCCGACGAGATCGGCCAGCAGCACGTCGCCCATACCAGAATGCGCATCGTCAGGAAACGACAGTGTCGACTGCCACTGTTGATCGAAGACATAGGCCTGTTGCCAACCGACTCCACTGGCCAGATACCAGCGCTTGCCTTGTCCGTCGATTGCGGAGCGCAAAAAACCGTTGGCTGTTTCTTCATGTGCTGGCAATTTGTGACGACTCAAAACCGCGCCGCCTGCATCGAGAGCAACGATTTCTCTTCCCTGGTCGAGCACCAGGACACGGGGTGTTCCTTCCGGGGAGTCTGGCAGCGCGAGGACGTCGCCGGGTTGCTGCAAGACTTCAGCCGCGCTCTGCCAAACCTGTTCGACCGTTAGTTTCGTAGGCAGTCTTTGCGAGGGTGCCTCTGGTCGCGCTACTGCGACGTCGATGATCGAGTCCTTGATCGTGGCGGCTTCGAGCGCCTGCTCGAACACTTGCACTTGCTGCTCATATCTTGCGATGGCTGCAGCAGCAAGGTCTTCGCCATCGATCAGCTTCTGAATGACATTGATCAACGGCGCTGGCTGCGAATGGGCTCCTGCTTGAAAGCCTTGAAGTCGACCGTCGCGACCGAGAAGAATCAACGTGGGCGTCGCACGTACATTCAGTACATCGTATGCCGAGCTTTCGCTGTCGCGCAGCACGGGGGCAGTGCTTCCCCAGGAAGCCAGGGTCTTGGCAACCACGTCGGAAGTAATTCGTGGAGGGTCGGTGCTGACCGCATAGAATGCAACGTCCTGGTTGTCCTTGAATTGCTGATAGACTTTCTCCAAGACAGGAGTTTGTGATTTGCATGGCGGGCAGGCTGTGTGCCAGAAGTCGAGTACGGCGATCTTACCGGAGAGAGAATCTTGATTGACCTGCTCGCCATCGAGCGTCACAAACCGGAAGTTGCCAATCGGTTCGCCAAGGTCGGGGGAAGGTCCCGACGGCGCGGGCGGGACAAATCGTCGCACTCGCCTGCCGCCCTCTGGAATCTCCATTTCAAAAGTCGCGGCATCGATGGAAGCGTCGAAGGTGCTGTCTTCGAAATCGACATAGATCGAAAGCTGACTAAACATGTTGTTGGGGTCCAACAGTTTGCGTTGGGCATCGATCGGCAGTTCCATACGACGCAACGTGTAGTTGGTCGAGTCGATCCACAAGATTCGCTTTCCCGCGGGGCTCGTCATACTGATGCGGTAACAAGCGGAGTCTCGTAGCGGTCGTTTTTCCAGCAGTTCGGGATTGCTGTCCTGCGGAAAAACGGGCTGCTCAGCCTGATTGGACATCAACATCACGAGCGAAGGGACAAGGTTTTCGGGCGAGACTCCAAGCACAGCGGCGCGCATTTCAGGCTCGGGGATAAAGTTCTCTGCGGTCAGAGCCAGCGGGGCGATGGCTTCGTGGATTTGTCCGGGAACACCGCTGGCAGCGGAGCGAACGGTAAGTCCGTTCGAGGCGAGGTCGTAGTTGTGGCTCGCCGGAGAATCGCCGATTGCCTCTTGAAATCGGAATCGCAGTTTATTGGGTCGCTCGAAGGCGAGCGACATTCGAAAGAAAGGAGTCTCTCGCTCAACCCCCTCGCCTCGGAGAACCGCTCGCTGAATATAGCTGGCGTTGTCGGTGTAAGATTTTGCCTGGCGGTAGGTGGCCTGCATTTTGTCCAGTAGTTCTGCGGCTGTGAATCCGCCCGCGGTCTCTGGCGCCGCCGATGAAGTACTCTCGGAACTGCTGCAACCAAGCGGCAGCAACAGCCCCAGCAACACGATCAGCATGCAGTCCTGCGGCAGTTGCCGTGAGAGCAGGTTGAGAATCATCTGTTCTGATGCCTTTGAGAATAAGTCTTTCTAACGCGGCCCGGCCGCAAACAGCCTCCTGGCAGCAACCAAGGCCTTGACCAGACCATCTGCGAGTGCGCCAATAGTAGAGACTCCAAAAATACCAGATGGCAATAGGACGGCAAAGCCCGGGGCTTTCTTTGAAGGAGGTTTGCCCTCGGAGAACCGACGATTCGGTAACAGCAAGCTGTGAATCAGATTTCATGCCTACCACAATCACAATAGGAAACGGAGCTACCTGCGTGCTCGACTCGGCCCAAGTTACGCATGTGTTTCCCAGACATGAGCAGTCGCTACCAGCGGATGGAGTAAGCAAGCAGCTTAGAGACGCTTTTGCTCAGCCGCTCGACTATCCCCCACTCGCGAGTGCCACTGTTCCTGGAGATCGTGTGGCGCTGACGATCGAGTATGGCACACCCTGCCCTGCCGAAGTACTTCAGGGGGCTGTGGCGGCACTCCGTGATGCGGGCGCGGAGTCGTCGACTGCGACCCTGCTGCTGGCGCCGGGTTTTTCGCAGGAGCCGAAACTGCTCGAGCAGTTAACGCAGTTGGCGGAGGCTCAAGGCATTCTTTTGAGTGTCCACGACCCGGATGACGAACTTGGCCTGACAACAATTGGGGTCACGAAAGCCGGGCGACCATTAAGGTTGAATCGGGCACTTGCCAATGCAGACCTGGTACTGCCCGTCGGTGTCTGCACTTTGGAGTCAGCCACTCAGGATCTCTGTGCGGCGTTTGGCGGTCTCTTTCCTGCATTTTCCGATCGAGAAACCATCCGCAAATATTACGCGCCGATAGCAGGCGACTCGAAGGTGATCCGGGCTGAACGGCAAGCGGAGATTGACGAGACTGGCTGGCTACTTGGAGTGGGGCTGACCGTGTTGGTAGTACCCGATCCGACGGACGGCATCGCCGCCGTGAGCGTCGGCCAGGCTCGCGCGGCGACTGAGGACGCGACCCGGCAGTACCGGAAGATTTGGGCTTGCGATGTGAAGCATCGTGCCGACTTGGTGGTTGCGTCGGTGAGCGGGGATGTCACGCAGCACTCGTGGCAGATCGTTGGGCGGGCATTAGAAACGGCAGAGCGCGTTTTGAAGCCGGGGGGCTCGATCGCCATTTGCTGCGACTTGGCCCAATTGCCCGGCCCTTCGCTACTGCGTCTGGCAGGCGGTGAGGATTCGCCCGGATTGGAGCGAGAGTTGATGCGAGACCGATGCCCTGACAGCTGGACTGCGCTGCGATTGAGCCGTGCGCTCGATCGTGGCACAGTGTACTTTCAGAGTCGGCTTGAGCCGACGATAGTTGAAAGCCTGGGAATGACGCCTTTTGCGACCGAAGCAGAGTTGTCGCGTCTGATCAGTCGCGCTGGGTGTTGCGTTGTTTTAGACGGGGCTCAACGACTGTTGGTGACAGTTGACTAGCGAGCGAATTCGATCGAGATAGGCGTTTATGTCCTTTCCAGTATCCGACTCTTTCCTTGCAGATTACCAGTCAATAACCACTGGTTGGGGAGCCATAGAATTAGGCGGCTGGACCATGGTGTCAATCGTTGGCGAAGATCGTGCCCGCTTGGTGCACAACATGTGCACGAACGACATTTGCCGGCTTTCGCCGGGCGAAGGTTGCGAGACGTTCTTTGCAGATGTCAAAGGAAAGATCGTCGCCCATGGGTTCGTCTTGGTTGCTGAAGATCAATTACTGTTTCTAACCGTCCCGCAGCAAGCTTCGGTGATAATCAAGCATTTGGATCGCTATATCATTCGAGAGGACGTTCAGCTTCTGGACAATTCGGACAAGTACGGCTTGCTTGTACTGTGTGGAACAGAAGTCCCATTCATATTAAGAGATCGCCTGGGCGTGGACTCTGTGGGTTGGCAAACGCCACTGCAAAACACCACTTGTAACTTCCAGGATATCGAACTGTTGCTCGTCGGTTTCAACGCACTTTGGCCCGAGGCGTTCTTACTGCGATACCCACAAGGCGAAAAGGAAAGGCTCCTATCATCGTTAGACCAGCGCGAAGGAGCCCCAGCTGTCTGGAAAACTCTCCGGGTGGAGTCGGGCCTGCCGCTGCTTGGAGTTGATTTTGGCCCGTCGAATCTACCTCAGGAGTTGAATCGTGATGCTCGAGCGATCAGCTTCAACAAAGGATGCTACTTGGGACAGGAGACCATTGCCCGCATCGATGCGCTAGGGCATGTGAACCAGCAATTGGTCAGCCTTCAGTTTTCGGAAAACACGCTGCCAGAACCTGGCGACAAGGTGTTTGTGGCAGAAAAGGAAGTAGGCAAGATTACTTCGGCAGTCTGGTCGCCGCGACTCGAGGCCCCACTGGCGTTGGCCATGGTTCGCCGGGGGTTCAACGCACTGGGAAGTGAGTTGCAATGCGAGCGTGGTCGGGCAATCGTCATTCCGTTTCCTGCATTTCAGCGCAGCTAGCCGACATTGGCCGAATTGGCGACGATAACTTCGCCAACTCGTATAAGCCAATCGAGCAGTCTCCCCGCAACGTCTTCGTCGGCTGGCACTTGTCCGACAATCCTGTATCTTCCTGCTTGCAGAACGCAACGTAGCTCATCAAGTCGAGTCGCCAGCGCGTGGCAAAATTGATCTTGTTCAGCTTCAGACAATTCATAGCGGAGCAGTTCAGACAAGTCTTCGCGCTGTCGCCGGCGCAAGGCAATTAACTGTCCCACTTCGGCTTTGATGAGGCGGTCTTCGACGTACGCTCTGCGAAGTTGATTTTGGGTATTGAAATGATAGGCCGGCTCGCTGTCGAAGTAGAGACTAAGCGCCCCAGACGATCGGAAGCCGGCAAAGACATTCACTGCCTTCGAAACTGAATCAACCTCTAGCTGAACCCGAGTCGTTAGCGCTTTTGCATCGCGCAATAGATCTTCGCGCTCATGAATTTCGCGGGCCATTGTTCGCAGCTTGACGCCGACAAGAGGTCAAGTGATAGCTGGGCGTTGGAAACGGTTGCCTACCATCAGACCAAGTTTAGCCCAGAGCCCCCTCGAAGGAATAGCCTGCTGGTTCAGCTGCCGACAATGCTCGGATTTCATCTCGAATCTCGAAGAAGGCGTCAATCACTTTGGCGTCCCATTGCGAGCCAGCTCCGTCTCGAAGAATCGCGTCGAGTTTTTCATCCGGCATTCCCTTGCGATAGGGTCGGTCGCTCGACATGGCGTCGAAGGCATCGGCAACGGCCACGATTCGCGCTAACAGCGGATTCTCGCTGCCGACGAGGCCATGGGGGTATCCTTTGCCATTCCAGGCCTCGTGGTGATGAAGCACAATGGGCAAGATCTTATCCAGTTGACGCACGCCTCGTAGAATGTCGTATCCAAACTGGGGGTGGAGTTTGATATGTTCGAACTCTTCCTCACTCAGCCGGTCGGGCTTGTTGAGCACGAGGTCGTCGATGCCGATTTTGCCAACATCATGCAGCAAGCCGCCAAGATAAATCGTGTCTTGGGCCTTCTTGTCTAAACCCAACTGCCTGGCCAAAGCGACCGAGACAGTCGCCACGCGCTCGCTATGCCCCGAAGTGTAACGGTCCTTAGCGTCGATTGCAGAAGTGAGAGCTCTGACCAGGCTTGCAAAGAGTTCGGACTGTTTCTGGTAGAGTTCGAGATTCCTGCTGTGGATACCCAGGATCGTTCCCACGCTGGCGAGTAGTCGAATCTCAACCGAGCCAAACTGTTCGAACTCTATATTGGTGCTCCCCTTGTGATTCAGAGCGAGGAGCCATCCGAGGGGCTGGTCGCCCCCATTGATTGGCACACAGACCAATTCCCGCAACGTGGGACAATACCAAGTAGGCAAGGATGTTTCGGCACGGTTCAGTACTATTGATTGCTTATGGGAAGCGGGCCCTAACTTCTTTACCAATTCGCGAACGGCTGACTTCTCGGCAGGGCATTCGCCATGGATCAGCACATGTTCATGATCGTCACTTAAGAATCGGGGCTTTTCATCCTCGAGTGATTGGTTAATCACCAGCGCAACACTCTGGGCAGGTACCGAATCGGCGAGCCACGCCAGCGCACTTTGCCAAAGCTCCGTGACATCGCCAGAAAAGTTTAATCGGCTGGTGAGCCGGTGGAGCAATCCCAACTCGACGTAAGTATCGCGCGCGTGGGCGACGGCTTCGTTAATCTCGTGGCGTAAATGAGTAATCTGCTTATGTTGGACGAGATTCTCGACGATCGATTCGGCCATACGCAAGAGCAAGCGTGGAGGCCAATACTCGCGGCCATGGGACCATCGCAGTGCTCGCCCTGCGTCGACGCCAAAAGCGCGTGCCGCCGCGGCAATCTGGTGTTCGCTTGTGACGGGCTCTTGAATAAAGACGCCTACGGCAATCAGCTTTTGCGACAACCCCATTGGATGCAGCGGGATGGCCAGCATGCTCAGGGGGGCGACGTCTTCGACAATCTCTGGCGCACCGCGCCGGGCAACTTCGGCCAACAGCTCCATGCGACCCGAGAGATCGCAACTGAGGCTTTCGGAGTCGGCGTGGACAATTTCACCCCGAATGACGTTGACGAGCGTAAAAGGCTCGAGAAACCCAGTGGAAAGGACCTTTAAGACGTCTTGAGCTGAACCAGCGCCGACATAGTTTCCTCCGAGAGACTCTCGAAGAGACTCCGTTCTCGTCTGTGGAACACTCGTGGCCACAATCTCTTGTTTGGCTACGTTCAAAGCGGGAACTCAGCAAGCGAATCATGAGGCAAATCACCGCGCCTTTCTAGCAGAGACGAACGGTGCACCTCTTCCCAAAGATAGGAGCTAGCCAAGAGTTATCAGCGTCGAAGTATGCCGACGAGGCAAGATGGTGAGATGCGAAAGGAGCGAAGAGGCCGTCTGTACCGATTATAGTGGAGCCCGAATCTGCCACCTTTTGTGTGGAGTATGAGAGCGCCGCGAGCGGCTGAAGCAAGGGCCGGTCGCTAGCGAGCCTGAAAAAATAGGGTAAAACTACCTGTTCTCGTCAGAATGGTTGCGTCGCAATCGATATCTGCGGCTGGCCCGCTTGAGAACAATCCGATCTTCTTCGGAGAGTTGGTCGAAACTCGAATCCCTCAGCAAAGCTAAAATGGCGTCGACACGTTCGTCTTCGTGCGCTTCGCGCTCGCGGCGTTTTCGATCTAACGCCTCTTGCTGTCTGTCGTGAAGATGCTCGACAAGCACCACCTCGCGGTCTTCTTCTTCAGACTCTTGGCCAAACCAGTTGGAGTCGTCAGAATCAAACTCGTCAAAGGGAAGTCCCAGGTCATACCTTCTGACCTGTGTGCTACGGCAGCCGCTGTAAAACAGCAAGACAGATAACCCGGCGCACAGCAGCCAACTGGGGACCAATCCCGCTCCAAGATCCTGCTGGACCATCACTAAGCCTAGCAAGCCGAAAAAGAGGGCTCCGCCCAAAGCGACATGCGATGTGGCAGTAGCAGCTGTCGAGCGACCAACGATTGGCCAAAGAACGCCTCGCAGCAGTTCTGCTCCAGCGCAGGGGTCCATGGGCAAAAGGCTTAACAGTAGCAGACACCAATTGATCCACACTGCCAGTTGCCCGATTACATGGATCTTTGTAAGTGCCGAATCCATTACGTCGACAGGCAAAGCATTTGGCGCCGAGAGAATAAAGGGGACACTGCTGTCTCCTGACAAAAAAAGTCCGACGCTAGCCACGACCAGTACTACAAAAAAGGTCATGGGGCCGACGACTGCCGCCACCAAATGGGCTGGAGGATCAGCCGGCACGTGGAGCTTCGTGAAACCCCCGATCGGACCGATCACGACCGACTGGACATACCCTCCCACGCGGAAGGCGGCAATTGCTCGAACCAACTCTTGCAAGACGATACTCGCAATGAGCACCAAGAAAGCCTTGAAAGCAATGGACCGCTCTACTCCTTCGAGTGCCATCAGGGAAAGCGCCAGGAGCGGCAACAAGACATGCAGACGCACGCCGACCCCGCGCCATCGACCGACGCACAAACTCCAGTTTTCTGCCGAGGGGTCCAACATAGCTGTGGCGCTAGATATACAGTCGAAACAAACCTGATTCTGTATGTTACCAACGGCGGTCTAGACCGGCAAACCTTGCTTTCTAGGTGCGGAAAACGGCGGTTTCGATAGTTTCGCCAGTTTATCAGGGGCGGGGCTTGCCAACGTCCCCCCCGATACGCGGTCTTCCCGGCTAGCACAGGGTCGTCGAAATAAGTCCTGGGCTGACCTATAATGACCCGATTCGCCGGCCGGCATCAGACGGTTTTAGCTACCATCTGAAATGCAGCCCAAGTCAGCAACTTGATCCTGGAAGTGAGGTACGGGTTATGCCCAGTCTGAATCGCCGTCTATTCCGAGCCGCGCTATTCTCGGCCGGTGTGTGCTATCTAGCAGCTGTTGCCAGTGCGCAGGTTGAAACCAAGCACTTTCAAACCGATGTCTCGTCGGCAGTGAAGCCCTGGACACATCTGGATTTTTATAATGATCCTCGGAACTTCCACTTTGCGTTGATCAGCGATCGAGCCGGAGGGGTCCGGCCAGGCGTGTTTCAAGACGGAGCAGAGAAGCTCAATTTGCTGATGCCCGAGTTTGTAATGAGCGTCGGCGATTTTATTCCGGGCAATACCTCCGATCGTGCGAAACTCGAGGCCGAGTGGGCCGAGTTTGACCAGGAACTCAGTCCTCTGAAAGTGCCCTTCTTTTTCGTGCCTGGCAATCACGACATCAATAACGACGTAATGCGTGAAATCTGGATGGAACGCTACGGCGTACCGTTTTACTCGTTTGTCTACAAGAATGTCTTGTTTCTTGCTTTGGATAGCACTGGCGAAAAGGGCTATATCGTCCCTGAGTACCAGGTCGAGTATTTCAAGAAGACTCTCGCCGAACACGCCGACGTGCGATGGACCTTCGTCTTTATGCACCATCCGCTCTGGCTTTACCCAGATTCGGGAGGTTTTGGGGCGATCCAGGAATTACTGAAAGGAAGAAAGCACACCGTCTTTGCTGGTCATACGCATCACTACCTTCACGAGCGCTACGACGACGCCAACTACTACATTCTGGGGACAACCGGTGGCGGAAGCCAGTTGCGAGGGACTCGATTTGGCGAATTCGACCATGTCTCGCTCGTGACCATGACCGACGAAGGGCCGGTGCTGGCCAACTTGAGACTCGAAGGCATCCTGCCACACGACGTCACGACCAGGGAAGATTATGAACTGACTCGAGCGTTGCTTACCTCGACCGAGATGCCCTACACCCTGCTGACCGACGGCGAAGACGCAGTTAGTTCGGGCACGCTTTATCTGCGACTTCAGAATCCTTCGAAAAACCAGTTGCAGGTCAAAGCAGATTTTATGCACGGCCATCAGGTCGCCATCGATCCACCCTCGCTGGATCTGACGCTCGAACCCGGAGAGGAACAGCGGCTCCAATTCCAGATTCGCTCATCGGAAGCCGTGCCCACAGACAAACCTGCATTGCTGAGGCTCGATTGGAACATGGGCTACGAACTGGAGGACAAGGAGCAATTGTACTTGAGTGGGACGAAGCAGATGGCCTTGAAACCAAGCAACTTTGATTTGATCAAGACCGTTGCTCCAGAGTACACCGGGCGGCTTTCGATCGCCATGGCCGACACAGAGCCCGGCTATAGCGTCCGCTACACAGTCGACGGCACGACTCCCGACGCAGATTCCCCGCTCTACGACTCGCCGTTTGACATTGACGATGAGAAAACAGTCAAGGCTCGGATGTTCAATGAGGCAGGGCACGGTTCGAACACTTCGACCCAGAGCTACAAGCCGATCGCTACCGGCAGCGGGTTGCGCTACCGGTTTTACGCAGGCAGTTGGACTCGGCTCCCCGATTTCGACACGCTCAAGCCTGTGTTCGAGAGTCTCGCAACCGACCTGAATGTCGAATCCCGCCAGCTCTGGTCGGACAATTGGGCCATGCTGCTTGAAGGCAACTTGTATCTCGAGCGCGATGGGGAATACACTTTTCACGTGAACTCAGACGATGGTTGTAAACTCTTGATCGACGAGAAAGTGATTGTCGATAATGACGGCGATCATAGCCTGCTCGAACTGAGCGGCAAAACGCAACTCTCGGCAGGTTCTCATCGGCTTCGAATCGAGTTCTTCGAAGCGGGCGGCGAGGCGATTCTAGAAATCGATATGGAAGGCCCGGGAATCGAAAGGCAGCCCTTGCCGTTTGAGAACATCTCTCACTAAGAGCCGGGGTTGTTCGCTTGTGGAGTGTCAGAGCCAGGAGGTATTTGAAATGAGTTCGTCTGATCTAAGTTTCGACTCAATGAGTCTCTTTCGCTTGTATCGCTCCGCGCTTCTCAGAGTTGCTTTACTCACAATTCTCACGGCAAGGTTTACTGGTCCAACCCTGGGTGGGCCGTTCGGCAATATTTCGATCGACGGCGCCTTTTCCGATTGGGACTCGGTGCCCGCTTATTTCGACGCAGATGGGGGCCTCGGGGTAATGCATACGGGCACTCTCATCCCGGATATCCACGACACTGATCATAGTGCGCTGGGCGACATACCTAGTTATGTCGATCATCCGGACGTGGACATCCTGGAATTCAAATTCACCCACGATGCGAGTAATCTGTACGCCTACTTCAAAGCGGATGGAGTCATTGGAAACACCCAAACCGCGGCGCAAGGAAAAGCCGGCAGATACTATGTGATCGTGACCATCGACGTCGATAACGACAACAGTACCGGCTATTACCTCCACGAGGGTGGGTACTTTCCTACCTCCGGCACAGATCGCTACGACATGAACATGGAA
>JAGQOW010000487.1 GCA_020427155.1 Planctomycetales bacterium
AGGTTGGTCTGGTGCATCCACATCGAAAGGTGCATCACGGCCGCTTCGCAACTGCGCACATACCCGGCGGCGTTGCCGCGACTGAGCAGGTACTCGCGGTATGCCGGGACATGCCGTTCCAACTGAGTAAACCCGCGCGTGCGGATATAGGGTTCGGATTGAGAAGAAAGCTTGGTTCGCATGGCAGCCTCCAGGTTGTGGAGACGCCAGTGAACCCGGGCGGGAAAACTACGTATAGCTGCTCACCGACGAGCGCGCAGTTTCCCCGCGTAGTTGCTGATCAAATGCGATCCCGCCGGCCGCGACTATACATAGTTGCGAGCTATGCATAGGGGTCGCTATGCAAAGCTTTACATAGCGACCCCAAGCCGCCATCCGGATTTCCCCGAAGCCGCCGTTCAGGCATGCTGTGCTTTCGTGAGTTTGGTTGCCACGAAGCTGCCGTTCGCGAACTCACCCACCCGGCCAAGAGCGGACGATCACTCATAGTCCGGAGGCGACGCCCGACGGCAGCTTCAACTGGAAAACTGATTGATGGCCCGCGGGAGCAGATCATCTGCCTCTCGCCGAATCGGTTAACTGACGTTCAACGTACCAACTCGGCCGACGGAGGAAGGGGCCGCAGCGTTTGG
The DNA here is from genome assembly GCA_020427155.1 of Planctomycetales bacterium. Classification (GTDB taxonomy): domain Bacteria; phylum Planctomycetota; class Planctomycetia; order Pirellulales; family Lacipirellulaceae; genus Bythopirellula. The sequence goes on from JAGQOW010000487.1 coordinate 633, forward strand.
CGTCATGTCACGGGATGTCGGAGTACTCATCAATGATGGCGCGG
>JAGQOW010000488.1 GCA_020427155.1 Planctomycetales bacterium
GTGGCCCTCCGGTCCGAGCAGGTTGGACTGCGGCACCCGGCAGGACTGGTAGATGACCTCGGCGTGGCTGGCGTGGCCGGAGCCGGAGTGACCCATCACACTGACGTTGCGGACCAGGTTGAAGCCCGGGTTGTCGGTGGGCACGAGGATCATGCTGGCCCGCTGGTGCGGCGGGGCCTCCGGATCGGTGACGGCCATCAGGATGGCGAACGCCGCGCCGTCGGCCGACGAGGTGAACCACTTCTGCCCGTTGATGACGTAGTCGTCGCCGTCCTTCACAGCGGTGGTGGCCAGCAGCGTGGGGTTGGAGCCGGCGGTCTCCGGCTCGGTCATCGAGAAGCAACTGCGGATCTCGCCGGCCACCAGCGGGCGCAGCCAGCGCTCCTTCTGCTCCTCTGTGCCCCACTTGTGGAGGATCTCGATGTTGCCGGCGTCGGGTGCCTGCGTGCCGAACACCGTCATGCCCAGCGGGCTGCGGCCGACGGCCTCGGCGAACAGGCCGTGGTCCACCATCGACAGGCCGAGCCCGCCGAACTCCACCGGATGGTTCGGCGCCCACAGCCCCATCTGCTGCACCTTCGCCTGGGCAGCCTGCACGCCGGCCTCCAGCGCAGCCGGATCGCCGTGGAGCATCTCGCCCTCCAGCGGGATGACCTCGCGGTCCATGAAGTCCTTG
>JAGQOW010000489.1 GCA_020427155.1 Planctomycetales bacterium
TATCGCCGCCGTAGCACATCATCGGATACAATACCTGTTGACGTGGAACTGCAAACACATCGCGAACGCCAAGATTCTTCCTCGCATCCATGATGTGCTGATAGATTTGGGCATTCCAATCCCGATCATTTGTACGCCGCAGGAGTTGTTGGGCGATGAAACAGAAACAGACTGACTCAACCATCGACGATATCCACCGAATTCGACGCGAGATTTCAGATCGGTTCGGTGGTGATGTCTTTGCGATCGCCGAAGACGCAGCCCGTCGACAAGCGGCGTCGAATCGACCGGTGTGGAAACCGAAACACGACGAATCGGGTAGCCGCGGCCATCGCTGACCGCAGCTCCCACACCACCTAGCATGCGGGTCCGCACTAGGCGGTTCGACGAAGTGGAGCAAGCTCTGCCCAGAGAGTCTTGATGCTTAATAGTCCTTGCTCTGCAAGCCACGCGTTGGTCAGCCCGACGCCACTGGCGATTGTCTTGGACATGTGCCAGTAGCCTTGTCGGCTGCGAGCGTGTCGGATCGCTTGACGTCGGGGGACGCCGAGTCGAATGAGTTCGCGTCTCCGTTTCCGAGGACGCTTCCACTGTTTCCAGTAGCACATTCGGACTCGGCGACCCAAGCCCTCGGCCAGAGACGGCACTGCATTGGTCGAGTCGATCAAACAGCTTC
>JAGQOW010000490.1 GCA_020427155.1 Planctomycetales bacterium
CGCCATTGCTCAACACGGGTTCCGACGTGCCGCCCGCCGGCCCATAGCGTTACTGCCTTGTTTAGCTGCTCTCGCATTGCTGCACCGCCGTTGGCGACTGCGGTGAGATTCAGCACTGTTTGGTCGCCTTGCACCAGACCAAACGGGGGATCGCGCGTATCGTCGCTGCCTTGCCAATCGTCGGGAAGTAGCGCAAGAGGTGCCGGCATACGGATCAGAATGACCGATTGGTCTTTGCCGTACTCGGCCACATGAATGATGCGCGGGTCTGAATAGCTGAAGTGAGCGTGTGCGCTAGTGGGAAGACCAAGGATCGTAATGATTGCGATGCTCGTCAGCAACAGGTAACTCTTGACTCGAGTACTCGCGTACAAATCAGTTCTTGGCATCGCTGGGCCACTCTGGAGTATAGACTCTGGGGTATAGACTTTAGGGTATAGACTCCGGGGTGTGGACTATGACGTTCAAACACCGTCGGAGCCTGGTCAAGTTGGATTGTTATATCAATCAGGAGCGGGGATCCCACATTCTCCGATCAGTCGTCTTTTCGTAAGCCATGCCATCGGGATAGCTGACGATTTCCATCTGCATACCCCAGGGTGTCAGGAAGTACACCCATTCCTGCCCCTCCGAGCCGGTACCCGTCAGCGGATGCGGATTTTCCAGAACTCTTAC
>JAGQOW010000491.1 GCA_020427155.1 Planctomycetales bacterium
GTTAGGCAGCAATGAATGAGAATGACACTTTGAAAGAATTCTTTCATTCGTCTGGCGAGCCCCTGTATCGGCTAGAGCTGCGCGCTGGTGTCCCGCACGGTCTTGAGCAAATTTGGCACTACCCTGGAACTCTTACTCAACAAGCACACTTCCATGCCGGCCAGCTTCACGGGCTCTACGAGAGTTGGTGGCAAAATGGCCAACCAAAAGAGCGGGGCGAGTATGCTCATGGCCGCAAGGTTGGCATCTACTTCTGGTACGACCAAACTGGTTGCGTCTGGTCCAAACACGACTACGGTGCGGCCTAACTTTTCAATCGAGCCGACGTGCTAACGCACGCGGCTCATTTCAGGTGTTAGGCCCCACATGGCAGAGCACACTATCGGCCCAACAAAGAAGGCCCGGGCCGTCGCCCTACTAAAGCTCGGCACCCCATTTCTGCTGTTGAGCTTCCTTTTCCTGGCGGCCCGGTTCTACGCTGAGCACGTTGCGCCCATGCACACTTGCGAGCAGCTGAAGTGGATGCGGCTGGTTGCACTTGTGGGGGCGGTTGGCCTGTTGTCCATCGCATTCGCGTTCGTTCGCAGCGGGCTGCGAATCTGGCGCGCTGGTCAATTCCCGGCACCCGGAACCTCGGTATTATTCACCACGCAGGTTTCTACAGGGTGGTGGG
>JAGQOW010000492.1 GCA_020427155.1 Planctomycetales bacterium
GGTATTCAGCGGCTGTGTTCGGGGAGCATGAGCTAAGGGGCTCAGGTATTGTCCCGTTTGTGGGCGGAAATCTGGGCATGCATTTTACCTATATCCGGTTCAACGAGGTTGTGGCGGGTTTTGATTCGCAGGGTGACCATGGCTTTGGCTACGCTCTGGTTTGTGGAGTGCGGCATCAACTAGGCAGGAGATTAGCCGTCGAAGTACGCGGCCAGCTAGAAAACACGCCAAAGCTCACATCGGGTTCGTTCTATTCTATCGGAGCTGGCTTGTCCATGTGGTTTTAGCAATGGCTTGGGGGGTATCTAACAAGCGCTTTCACCCGACAAAGCTGCCTGTCACGGCCCTGGCAGGGCCAGGGCCGCGCCAGCCAACTTTGCAGGTGAAGCACAACGTTATACTGAGAGATCTAAGGGGGGACACAATTGCCGCTACTTGCCGTCACTCATTGGTGTAGGCCGTTTTTAGCCCTGGCAGCTATAGCGTGTGTTCTGGGGTGCCAATCTAAGACTGTGCCGAGCGACCCCTGCGGCGAGTTCCCGCCGCGCAAGAATGTCGATTACCAGTCACATTTTTCTGCCAGTGCTCCTGCTGACTCAGTGCTGTTAATGATTGGGGGAAGTTCGTGGATAGGCTATCAGTTCGCGGTTCCTCAAGTGTTGTTGGGTGTCCT
>JAGQOW010000493.1 GCA_020427155.1 Planctomycetales bacterium
CTTCCTGCCATAGTTTTTGCAGTAGGGACCCGTGAAGGCGCCACGCCTGGCGACCCTCATCGGGAACGCATATAACTCGGCTTGCGCCCATCGACTGACTTCCACAAGGGCCTCGCTGCGCCAGCGCCGGGAGTTCACGGCGTCACCTTCGAAACGCAGGCTGGCCTTCACGCAACGATCACGATGTGGATACAGCGTGCCAAGGCCCCTCATGAATTTCCTTTTAATTGCTGAAACTATGCGAATGACGCGCCACTGCCCGATCAGTGTTAGTGCGGGATTGGCGCGTTTCCTTGGACGTAACTACGCCTAGTTGAGATCTATGCATAGGGGTCGCTATGTAAAGCTTTACATAGCGACCCTGAGCGGCCGGTCAAGTATGCGACTTGGCCTGTCCGCAACCTGCCCTTCGACACGCCTTGGCGGCAACCTACGCATCCTGCCCTTTCCCCTCGTCCCCCCAGTTCTGGCGGGCCGCGAATGAAGTATATTTATGCCAGCAACAACGCGCCTTGAAGCGTTGGCAAGGAGAGGGAAATGGCGGTAGTGAGCGGCGCAGGTGACGCTAGCGTCATCAGCCGGGAGGCTGGCGACAAGACAAAAGGCTTCAGGTTCCAGAAGCTACGGGCCGCAATTCGCTTTCTTACACGGGCGGAAGCCAATCGCAACGG
>JAGQOW010000494.1 GCA_020427155.1 Planctomycetales bacterium
ATAATCCCCGAAGTTCCGTACGGCGGATTCAAGCAGAGCGGCATAGGGAAGGAGCTCGGCCCGGACGGCCTCGATATGTACCTCGAAACCAAGGCCATAAACATCTTCACAGGCGATAAAATCCCCTCGTGGTACGGGGGATAATTCCCCGCCTTTATCCGGTTCCTCAATTATACGTACGGTAAACGGACTCCAGAATTAAGAGAGTCCTCAATCCTGTCCGGAGAACATAGGAAGTCTAGAGCTCTGCCGGCAAAAGGAACTTTCTGTTTGTAACCTGAGCTTAGGGCAGCTGGGTCGTACCCATGAGGTAGCGGTCGCATTCCCTCGCGGCTTCGCGGCCTTCGTTGATGGCCCAGACGACGAGGCTCTGCCCGCGGCGCGCGTCGCCGGCGGCGAATACCCCTTCGATGTTGGTCGTGTACTTTCCGTACTCGGCCTTGGCGTTCGTCCTGTCGTCTTGTTCTACGTTCAGCTTCTGAAGCAGGTTTTCTTCGGGCCCCAGGAATCCGAGCGCCAGGAATACGAGGTCGGCCGACCATACTTTCTCGGTCCCGGGAACCTCCCTGAAAGAAGGCTTTCCGTTCTCGCCCATAACCCACTCGATGCGGATCGTGTGAAGCTCCTTTACGTTCCCGTCGGCGTCGCCCGCAAACTTCGTCGTAAGCA
>JAGQOW010000495.1 GCA_020427155.1 Planctomycetales bacterium
TTGACGCCTACCTGCTGGCTGCCATGCAGCCCTACGCATTGGCGCACGGCCTGCTGCAGACCATTCCCGGCATCGACCAGATTGCTGCCGCGCTGATCCTCATCGAGATCGGCGACGACATGGCCCGCTTTGGCTGCGCCGAGCGCCTGGCCTCGTGGGCTGCGCTGTGCCCGGGCAACAACGAGTCGGCGGGCAAACGCAAGTCGGGCCGGACGCGCCACGGCAACGGCGTCATCAGGTACATCCTGTGCGAGTGCGCGAATGCAGCAAGAATGACCAAGAGCAGCCTGGCGGCCAAGTACCGCAGCCTGATGGTGCGCAAGTCGCACAAGAAGGCAATCGTGGCTGTGGCGCACAAGATGATCCGCTTGATCTACGTGCTGCTCACGCGCAAGCAGGGCTACCTGGATCAACAGATCGACTACGCGGCCATGAGCGCGAAGAAAAACGCACCGCGCTGGATCAAGCAACTCAAGCTCATCGGCAAGTGGCCCGCGCCCCAGAGCGCGCCGGCCACCATCAGCGCTTGACTCGCCGCTGAAATCGAGGGGTCGGGCCCAGCGGCCTTGGCAATCCCGCCGATCGGCGGGAGGGTTCAACTCGCCCTCAACAGGTTGGGCTTTCACGGTAACCGGACCGCTGCGGGCTGGCTCGCACCCCCGACTGT
>JAGQOW010000496.1 GCA_020427155.1 Planctomycetales bacterium
ATGAACTGGCGTGAGACATAGAGCCCGACCAAGAGCGCGATTAGGCCGACAGCTGCCCAAGTGCCAACGAACAAGCCGGACCATGAGCCTACTTCATCAGACGCACCTTTGACGGAAGATACCCCCCAGTACAGCGCTTGCGCACTCAGGTACGGAGCTGCGAGAACGGCAACAATACGAAAACCATAGTGGTGAATCTTGAGAATTGGGTAGCTCAGTAGCACACAGGCTAGCGAAACGAAAATGGCCCCAATTTCCCAGCTCATACTCGAACAATCCCTTTCTTTGGCTAACGCCCAGGTAAGCGGCGCTCAGCTCGGAGCGGCTGATCGCGCAACAATGGCGAAGCCATGCGCGAGCAGGCGCGGAGTGCTGAGCGTCCGAGTGAGCGCAGCGAACGGCTTGACCGAATTGTTAGAAACACTTATTTCTGCGTGCGCGATTGAATGGCGTTGATGATGTTGGCCGAAATCACTTCGGACATTTCAATGTTCATTTGCGGCGACTTCTCCGCAACCGCTTTCCCGCTTGGAGTTTGATAAAACGCAATCACATCTCGCAACTCCTGATCGGAAAAGTATTTCATCACGATGCGAATCAGGGGCTCCCGAAGCGTTTCCCACCCCATGGTTTCATACATGTACTCACGAAACTTTGTGACATCCG
>JAGQOW010000048.1 GCA_020427155.1 Planctomycetales bacterium
TGCTGAGAAACATCAGGACAATACAGCCCAGGGCGCCTGCCATAAGGACGATTGCTTGCAGGGCATCTGCCCAGATCACCGCTACAATTCCACCGACGAGTGAATAGATTGTTACCGAAACTCCCGTAACTAGAATGATGGTGCGATGATCCCAGCCCAGCAGAATGTTGAGCGGGAGCCCCATCAGGAACATGACTGCCCCCATCCGGGCCACTTGGGTCAGCAGATAGAAGAGGCTCGTATAGACGCGTGCCCAGACGCCAAAGCGGTGTTCAAGGTGGGCATAGGCCGAGATCTCATTGCTCTGGCGGTAATAGGGAATGAACCACTTCACCGCGACCCAAGCCGCCAGCGGAAGCGAAAGACTGAAGACAAACGGATTCCAATTAGCTGAAAACGCCTTTCCTGGCAGAGCCAGGAAACTGATGCTGCTGAGGAAAGTGGCAAATATTGAAAGCCCGCATACCCACCCAGGTAGCGAGCGGCTGGCAACAGTGAAGCCCTCCATCGAACGGCTTTTGTTCTGGTAGTAGAAGTAGAAACCGATGGACATGGTCCCGAAGAAATAGGCGACCAATACGATCCAATCGAGGGCAAAGAAGTGAGTTTCCATGTTCTTCCTTTTAACGAGGCCACCTGCCGGCTGTCATTTCGACGGGGACTAGTTTAGCAGGATTGACCTCGACGTGCTTGATCCGCTTACGGTTCCACGTGTAGATGATGTGGACCATGCCGTCGCTGGATTGGATAACCCCGGGATAGGAGTACTCGCCCGGTTGGTTTTCGAGTACTAAAGCCGCCTGCCATGTTCTCCCATCTTCACTAACCGATACATTCAGGGGGCTTCTTCCTTTGCTGGTATGGTTGTAGACCAGCAGATGGCTGCCATTGGCGAGCGTCACCGCGTCGGTCCCTGAGTTGGGATTGGGCAGCTCGGTTAGTTTCATTGGCCCCCAAGTCAAGCCACCGTCTTCCGACCAGGCATTCCAAACCTTACCTTGGCGCGTTCTCCCGAGTGACTGCAAATGCGACTCGGAGTGAAACAAGATGCTGGGCTGAATGGCATCGATCTCATGGCCATCGTTGAGCATGCCTGTCTTCGACCAGGTCTTACCCAGGTCTGGCGTTCGTTCCATGTACACTTGCCAAATCGTCTCGCCGTCGGTGACGGTTTCAAAGCTTGTCGGACAGAGCAAATCGCCATTGGCCAGTCTGACAGGCTTGTTCTTGATTGGCCCGTAGAACCCGTCAGGAAGTCGAGTGGGTTTCGACCAGGTTTCGCCGCTATCGTTACTCGTGATCAACATGCCCCACCAATCCCTGGGATTCGGCCCTGCCTTGTAGAAGAGAAGTAAAGGGCCTTCGGCAGCCTGGAACAGGACCGGATTCCAAGTGGGGTAACGTTCCTTGTCCGATTGAACTCCGTTGGCTACTTCGACTGGGGCCGACCATTTACCGTCGAGTTGACGCGAGAACCAGATTCCTACGTCGTCGTCTCCCTCGTCGGTTCCCCCAAACCAGGCAGCAACAAGTCCCGCCGGGGTTTCAACGATCGTCGAGGCATGACACGACGGAAAAGGGGCATCCTCATAAATAAACTCTGCCAGTACGTAGCCAGGCTGTTGATCGAGTTCGACGGCATGAGAAAGTCCCGCAACTGCCTGGAGACAAATAGCGAGGGCGACGAAGTTAGCTCGGAGTATCTGCCGCATCAAATTATCCCTTCTAAAGTAAGGCTAAAAAACAATTGTGCAATTCTATTTCAGATCGGTGATAGCCCTGTAGAGTTCAGGGCGACGATCTCGAAGGTGATTATCGTCGGTCGCTTGGCTAAGGTCGACGTCGCTGATCAGTACCCCGGGTTGCTCATCCCGTTTGCTGAGGACGTTCCCTTTGGGGTCGACGACGAAGCCCACATTCGGGTGGGCAAATGCAATAAAGCACTGGTTTTCGTAGCTGCGGGTTCGCATCCACCATTCGTTCGCTTCATGGTGCATCCCATAGGTAGGATTCAAAATCAACCGAGCGCCTTGCAGGCGTAGTGTTCGTGCAGTTTCGGGCCAACGACGATCGGCACAAATCATGATCCCCAACGGTCCCCAAGGTGTTTCCCAAACGGGAAGTTCCCTTCCAAACTCGTACTGAAGATCATGTGTCTGGAGGTGTGTCTTGTGATAGACGCCCACCAGTTCGCCATGGTCGTTCCACAGACCCGAGGCATTGAATATCTTGTGGTCTTCCAGCGACGTAAAGCCAAAGCAAATATACATTGACCTCTTACGAGCTTCAGCGGCAACGCGATCGAGATACTTGCTGCCAACCAAGGGCTGCGCGATCGCCTGCAACTTCGCTGGAGTGGAGGACTTGTCCGGAGCAGCATACCCATCGAGCCAGCACTCGGGTGTAACAAATACCTCGGCCTGCTCATCGGACGCGACGTCCAGCATTTTCAGAAAAACATCGAAGTTCTTATCCAACTCCCACTTTGCGGGCACGGTTTGCATCAAGGCAAGCCGCACCGTGTTCTTGACGTCAACTATGCTTTTAGAAGACGCATCAAGTAGTTCTGCCCTGGGGCTATTCGCATGTCTCACGAGCTTGATCCCCTCTCGCCACCAATCGCCAACGGGGGAAAGCTCCAGACTCTCCAAGGCGTTGCCGCGGCCTGAGTCGCTCGGTCGAATCTCTTCGACGATCATCGTATCTACTAAAGCTGGCGCTTCGACTTGCACGACGCCATCGGGACTGACGATTCGGCTATGTCCAAGGCTTTTTGTATTGCTATCTCCGAGAGGGCCAATGCCGTTGGCTTGACAAACCCAGATGCCATTCTCGACTGCGCGAGCAATTAACTGTGCTCGATAACCTTCTGCTTTACGGAGAGCGGCTTCCATCGAGTTGATTTCGTAGCTGAGATAGAAGCAAGCCAACGCACCCGAGAGTACGGGCAGGCGGACGACTTCGGGATAGCGTTCATCATGACAGACCATCGCGGTACAAGGGATCCCGTCGATCTCAAACAAGGTCAGATGGTCGCCTGGAGTAAACCACGGTTCTGGGCCCAACTTATGGTAGCGCGTGATCTCCGCTCCATCTGGCCCTATGAGCACAGCGGAGTTGTAGGGCCGCTCTCTATCCGATTGGGTAGCACAGCCGTAGAGAACGTAGACGTTGTTCTCTTTCGCGCGCTCAGCTACAGCATCCATGGCCTGCTTAAGTCCCGACCAGTCGAGTTGCTTGATGGTTTCACGATCAAAACCAGAGAGAGCCGTTTCGGGAAACAAGACGAGGCGAGCATCGGACTCGGCAGCCTCGGCAATGCCACGCAGTATTCGCGAAAGATTCTCTTCGACATCATTCGAGATAACCATCTGAATTGCCGCCACGCGCAGCGAGTTTACCTGGTCGCCAGCCGCATGCCCGAGGCCGCTGACGCATGTGAGGACGATTGCTGGCAGGAAGGCGAAGATATTGCGAAGCAAGATGATTCACCTCCTGACGGCAAGTAATGAAAAACATGAAAGAGCATCCACAGGACGATCCAAACCTCAACCTGTACGAATGCGATCGATCCAGCATTGTGAAGAATGAAGGACCAAGAAGCCATGCTTGGCTAGAACCGGTAGTTTAACTGCTGACTGTCCTCAGAGTTAGTGAAAAAATCCGCAGTACTATTGTTCTTCACCCGACATGAAAGCAGCTGCCGAGGCCGTATATTGACTGGAAGTCGCGATTAGCGGCAGTGTCGCGGAGCCATTGGGAGCATCAGCTTCTGCAAAGTGGTCCGTTGTGTGGCAGGCTATTCGATTTGTTGCGTCTTGCCCGACTCGGCTGCACGATAGAGACCGAAGATGGTTTTCAGGACATAGAGCGACTCATCACCCGTGAGGGGCGGCGACTGAAGCCCGGCACTAGCGCGCACAGCCGCTCGAACAAACGTCGAGTAGGCGTTATGATCACTGGGGCCAGTAAACGTTTCGGTTTTCGATGTCTTGTTACTATACCATTCGACCGAGTTAGGCATCTCACGGCTGATTTGCAACCAACCTGCTGCCCCCCAGATCTTGATCAGTGAATGGTATCCCCGATCGAGGTAGTACCCTGAGGTCAGAGTGCCATAAGTCCCGTTATCGAACCGCATCGACATAGCCGCGGAGTCTTCCACATCGATCGGCTGCCCGCCGACATTGCCGGCGAATCCTGCCACCTGTTTTATTCTTGAGTTTGTCAGGTACATTGCCAGATCGAGCCAATGGATGCCGAGCCAAGCGAGATGTCCTCCGCCGGCGCGATCTCGATGGGCCTGCCAGGTTTGTTGATAGCTGGGCTTGGTTAATCTCGTTTGGTCAGCAATGAGATGCATTTCAAGTCCATAGATCTTTCCAAGTAGTCCAGTCGCGATCAAACGCTTAGCTTCCACGATTTCCGGGTTGAGCCGATTCGCCAGTGCCAACATCAAGTAGAGATCCTTGCTGTTTGCCATTTCAACCAGCAACTGAAAGTCTTCAGCTCGCGTGCATGCCGGTTTTTCAGCAAACACGTGGCAGCCTGCTTCGAGTGCAGCACGTATGGCGGCAGGTGACTCTTTGGCCTCCATGCTAATCAACGCCATGGCTGGCTTTTCCTGTGCGAAGAGTCGATTGCAATCTTTGTAGACTTGACGGAGTTTCTCTCCCAAAATATTTCTTGCCATGGTTTCGGATTTGCCATCGGCATCGGCAAGCACGACTGAGCCAACTTCCTCGGCAGCCGCAAGCGCCGTGAAGTAGGCATCCAAATGTGCGCCTCCTGCGTGAGTCACGAAGCCTACTTTGAGGTTCGCGGACGACTCGTTGCTGATAGTGTCCTCCTCAGCTCGCGCGGAACCCACCAAGGCAAGTCCCGAAGCAGTCGTTGCTGTTTGACCTAAGAACTCCCTTCGGTGGATAGGTGCAGACATCGTAAGGGCCACTCAGAAAGAAGGCATGGTGGGCTGTTCCAACGGCTGAAGCATCATTAGATCGTACTACGGCACAGAAGAAAACCTTGGGCCGTAACTGTAAGCGTCGGGGCAACTTATCGGCCTAGATGACGAGCCAAGCGTTGCTCGATCGCATCGGAGCGATGGGGAGATCCTGGTCTGTTGACGTGCCAGCCAGCCAGTTCAGATTGAGTCGGACCGACGGCGGCTTGCAGAACATCAAGTACCTCCGATGCACGATCTGGGTTGGACAGAATTGCCGCAACCTGGGCGATAGCATATCGGCGGCATTGGCTCCAGATTATCGGAATTGTGAGGGCTGCAGCAGCAAGTGGGCCAAAGGTCATCGCGATACCCAGACCATAAACACCAAAAGAGACAAGGGTGAGACCAGTTAGCGCGAAAACGAGCGAGGCTTCCAACACCACCCAGAGCCAGGACCACCAATCGAGAGCCTGGTGAATCAGATGTTCGTCAATTTGCGGATTCTTGCTGCCGGTGAATTGATAGAATGCTTTGCCCATGATCGGCCCACGTAGCCGCACCAACTCGTCGTCCGAGACATTAGCCAAGTCGATTCCGATTCTCGTCGCCAATTCGGCAATGATGACATCGACGTCAAAGCGTTCGCGAATTCCTAATAAGTCCGAGATGCGATCGTGGACGCGGAAGATTCGCGAGATGACTCCCACTGCAACTGCAGGCAGCAGGTAGCCAGCAGATAAGGGTAGCTTTTCGCTTGCCCCCAACTTGTCATCAATCGTTTTCAAAGCCATATCGATGGGCTCGATGTTTTCGCGCAGCAGCCAAAGGGCCACCACCGACGAGACCGACGTAAACCAAAAGATCCGGCTGAGCTTGGAATCGTGATTGGTGACTGGGGCAAGCGGGTTGAGCGACATCGAATTGCCTGACTGCTTTGGGTAGCTGCTGGCTCACTTGGCTTCAGTAGCCAATAGGCAAGAGATCTTAACGACTCCCGGCAGATTCAGGAATTCCAACTGAAAGCCCAAGGCGATTGCAAGTCGTATCGTCAGCTGGCATCACTATTGACCCCTGCGCAACTAATGGACCAGTGCCACCGCCACTACTCGCTACCTCCTGCCGAAAACCGAAAGTGGCGGTGGCTCAATTGCCGCGCAGGGGTCAATAGTATCGGAAGACTTGCAACCATTGAAGACTGCCCAGACATGGCCAACCTACCAAGCCCCAGGGCCAGCCAGGGGGGCCGGGGACGACCATTGCTGGCGCGGTGGAAGCTGATTGAAATGGTGACTCTCGGAACGAATCTTAGGCCAATAGAATCCTAGCGTATCAAGCAAGTACTGGGCGAGTGCCACGGTGCTCGCCAGTCCGGATTGTTCGGGAGCGACGATCATCGCTCTCATCGTTCTACCGTGTGCAGTCGCTGCGTTCTTCAGCGGGGACTGACAACTGGCATGAGATTGCAAAAATGCACTCGAGTAAGCGCCAGTACAAAGTCAAACGCTTATTCCATATCATGAACGTCTCACTCAGGGTTACAATATCGTTGCTAGCCCGATGGCGGTAATCATGGGCTTTCTCCTGAATGGCTTTTGAGTGAAAGAGAAGCGATGAAAGCAGTGTGGTACGAAAGGCAGGGAGCTGCCAGCGAAGTATTGCAGTATGGTGAGATGGCCGATTTGCAGCCGGCGCCAGGCGAAGTACGCGTACGGATGAAAGTGTCGGGCGTAAATCCCGTCGATACCAAGCGTCGTCTGGGAGGACGTGGCGTAATGCCCGCCGACCGCGTTGTTCCTCACCTGGACGGAGCCGGTGTGATTGATCTGGTGGGCGAAGGGGTGCCCGCGAATCGACTCGGACAACGAGTTTGGGTTTACGAGGCCCAAGGTGAACGACCCTTTGGCACAGCTGCTGAGGCGGTGCTGGTGCCCGTTGACAATGCAGTGCCGCTGCCCGAGTCTACTTCCTACGACGAAGGCGCCTGCCTGGGCGTGCCTGCCCTCACAGCCTACGCTTCCGTCTTTGCCGATGGCGATGTTGCAGGTCAGACGCTACTGGTAACTGGCGGCGCTGGGGCTGTGGGCCGCTATGCGATTCAATTTGCCAAGCTAAACGGGGCAGTGGTCATAGCCACGGTTAGTTCAGACGAGAAAGCAGAGCTGGCGCTCTCCGCCGGAGCGGATTTTGTAGTTAACTATCGTACCGAATGTGTCGTTGCCCGGATACAAGACATCACGGCAGGCAGTGGAGTCGATCGGATCGTCGAAGTCGAATTTGGCGGCAACCTGGAAGTAAGCTTGCAGGTTCTCAAACCTGGTGGAGTGATTGCAACTTATGCTTCGCAGGCCGTTCCCGAGCCAAGCATTCCGTTTTATACGCTTGCCTACAAAAACGTGGTCGTCCGCTACATTCTTGTCCTGCTGATGCCAGCGGAAGAGAAGAAACGTGCAATTGCGACAATTACTCGATGGCTCGAGCAAGGATCGCTCAAGCACCATATAGGAAAGCGCTTTTTGTTAGAGCAAACTGCAGCAGCACATGAGGCTGTCGAGCAGGGCGCCATTGGCAAGGTCTTGGTTGACATAGGCGATTAATGATGTCAACAGAGTTGCCGCTGTAAGGAATAGCTACTTATTGGCCTCAATGCCAAAGAGATGAAGATCGTCAAAGTTACCATGGTTGTCGAAAGTTCCTAGACCGATTTGTCCCCACGTGAAAGTCTTATCACACGCGGACATAAGCGGCTTGTCCATGTCGTCGAAATAGACATCGATGTTGCCGTTAGCGACGTTTCGCACGACTTTCGCTTGATGCCAGCCGTCGGTCCAGGGAGTGCCACTTGCCTCGACCGTAGTAATCATTGTCCGCGCGGCGTCATCGACAATGAATATCTGACAGGCATGCGGATCGGCCTTTGCGCCAAAGTGGACGTAGTAGAAGTTTGCGGGATCTTGATATCCCCAAAAAAGGCACAGATCGCGGTGGTTACCTGAGATCTGATCGGTACTCTGCAGCTTGACGGTCAACTCGAAGTCACCGACCTTTATGTCTTTCAATAGTGCAATACTGTGTGGGCTGCGATAAGGGGGTTCGTAATTGCTTTTGCCAGTGACGCGCAGTACCCGGTTGGTCTTTCCTTCAATCTCAAGATCAATAACTTTCCAAAAGGGCTTACTTGCATCGGGGTCCGTCGTCTGCCAACGTTGCATGCCTGCAGAGAAGTCTTCGGAGACCAGCAGTGGTAACGACTCAGCTGCTAATTCGTTAGCAGCGAGTATCAGAACGCAGCATCCAATCATCAGGGCACGAGGCTGCCAGCAAGATGGAACTCCCATAAAAAACCCCTCATACGACCGCCAGCTATCCGAAGAATGCCAAAAGACTCGGCGCGAAAGCGCTGTGCCATTCTAACTGCGTTAGGCTCAACGTGTCAAAGAGCTGTGAGACTATTCGACGATCTCAAATGGCACGCTCATCTGGCCGATCTTGTGGCTGAGTTGATCGGTGATCGTCAATTGCAGCTTGTAGTGTCCCGGGTAAATACGAGTCGGCAACGCAACGCCGTACTGTACGTGGAAGTCGCGGCGCTGGTTTCTGCAGAGATCTTCGACATCCGGAAACTGAGCTCCGTCCACTCGTTGGTTGTTCTGGTCAAGCACTTCATAGCTAGTGGTCAAGTAAGTGCGGTAGCCTTCTTTGGTCGATTCGCTGCGGAAGTTTTCGACCTCGGTGTAGAGCGATACTTGATCGCCGGGACGAAACTTAGTTTCTTCGCGAGGTTGATATACCCCGTATCCGTCGACGGAGTCGACGAACGTCAAATTGCGAACATGCAATGTCGCCAGTTCCGCTAGGCTGGCACGCGCGCTGTCCAAATGCATCAGGCTTCCGGCAGCGCGTCGTTTGACATCGGGTTGATCCTCGTTGTTTAGATAAGTGGAGATGGCAAAGAGCTGATTAGACCAATAGTCTTGCTGGGTACCGGATGCTCCCGGGATGGGGCGCATGGCATCGGTTTCTTGACCTGCCAGCAGGTGCAACAGTCGCAATCGCATATGCTGCTGAACCTCGTCTACAGTCGAAGGATTAGGCTGGGCCGACTGCTCCATCGCCGTGATCGCGGACTGGAGATAGTCCTCACTGGTTGCCGCAGGACTTGAAGGTGCTTCGTAAGTTGCCTGTTCGATGACTTGCTGCTGGGGAACAGCACGTGCGGTTGGTTGGGGCTTGAGCGGAGTAGTCGTGGGAGGGGGCAACGGCTTCGCGGAATCCAGTGAATCGCTTTCTCGGGTAGTCTCAAGAGGTGGCTGTGCGTCGCTGATCTCAACGTGCTCCGATTCTCGAAGTTCCTGAGATGCTTGGCTTGCGATAGTTGCCATATCCAATTGGGCCACGTTAGTTTCTCGAGAGGCAGGCGCCGGGGGACGCATGGCTTCGGAATACTTAGCAAGGCTAGAGGACGCGGATTGCTGCAGCGTGTTCGGTGACTCTCGTGCTGCCAGTTGCTGGCGATATTTCAACGCCGACTGAAACTGTTTGACAATTAAGGGCCAGTGTTCTGGCTTGGCTTCTCGCAAGTCGGCCATCAGCTGCTGCTGGGCGGTTTGATCGATAGCACCGATTTGTTGCAGCTCGTCGAGTACGGCAGCCATTGCCTCTTCTTGAGTTTTGGGCGAATTGTCGATGCTGGGGTCAAGTGAATCAGCATTAGCGATTCTCTCGCCAGAAGAGCCTGCTCGGACATCTTTCACGACCGATACCGAATTGGAAGCAGGGGTCGGTCGACTCCCCATCGACCAAGGGGCCATACAGCCACTGGCGGCAGCGATTCCCACTACAGCCAATACGCGAGCAAGTATGGATCGATCCGACGCCATTGCAGTCAATAATCTTGTTAGAGTGATCGCCAGAGAAGTACCAAGGGTCGGAGGATCGTAGAAAACACTACCGCAGGCGGCAAGCTCATTGCTGGCAGGGGCCACCAGCTATCAGGGCAGCATTACTTGCTGTTAGAACTTGCTACTGAACAACGGCGGTTTGCCGTGCTAAACGCACAATCAACGTCTCTAGCACTCTCCGGGCACGCTCCTTCCCAGAGTTGTACCCTTTGAGTTGCAGGTCGGCTGCTAGCAGCCAGCGGTAGAGTTGCTTGGCCCGTGGTCTGCCAATCTGCTTAAGCTGTCCCTCGGCTGCCGAGAGCTTGAAGGAGGGCACGCCGCTGTGTTGCAGAGCGGCTCGCAACGACATGGGTCGGCCTTGTTGCTCGGCTTGTTCATAAGCGCGCGCTGCCGCTGCAAACCGGCGAAATGTGGATGCCATTTGAGGCAGTAAAGCATGAGGATCCTCGCCTGCTGCCAGCAAGCGGTCGAGTTGATCAAGAGCCTCTGCAGCGCGGCCCTCTGCCGCAGCGTCGATCATGTCCCAGGTTTTTCGCGTCCGCCAATCGCCCACATGATTGCGAACCAGGTCTGTGTCGACTACTCCCTCCTCGTCAGTCAAAAGCGAGAGCTTGGCAACTTCCTGGTAAAGGATGCCAACCTCAGTCGGAAGTTGTTCGAGCAATAGATCGACCGCTGGCCGCTCGAGTTTGGTTTGATGTTTAACTCGAGCAATATGGATCAGCCAATCTTTAAGCTGCTTGATAAAGTCAGTCAGTTCACGCCCTTGTTGAGGTACTTGGCAGCGAATCGTGAGACCGCTTTTTGCGACCGCCTTTGCCAGTCGAGTATTGCCCGGCCAGGTCTTTACTTCAAGCACTAGCACTGCGTCAGAGACAGGTTTCTCCACATACAGTTCAAGTCGTTCGCGATAGCGTTTCACCAGCGCGTCAGCTTCTTCCACTACCACTATTCGGCGCTCAGAGCCAAACAAAGAGCGCTCTCGAAGCGCATCCATCAAGTCCGCCATTTCAGCGACTCGGCCATCGAATGACTCCCAAGTCGGCTCATTGTCGACCCCGTCCTGACCGACCTGGTTTAGCGCATGTATCAAGGCCATGCGTGTTTCATGCCGTAAAAAGGCGTCGTCCCCCGAAATGGCACAAATCGCCCCAGGTGGATGTTGCTCTGAAGTCGTCAGAAAACTCAATGCGGGAACGATCGTCGACGGCGTTTTTGCCATGGCTATGAGGCGTCCTATGTCTCCGTAGCGTTGCCAGATTCTTGAATGTGGGCGAAAAGGTTTGTTGCCGTTTACTTGCTCAGCATGCCGCAGCAGATTATGGTAGTATACGGCCAGCATCTGCAGGGGCGGAAGATGGTTCTCGTCTTCTTCGGCTAATTTGGCTCCGAGTTCTAGCCCCTTGCCGTCGGAAGAATCGGTTCTTACAGGTAACATCATGTCAAAGTTTCACCGTGTCTTGCTGACTCTCATTCTCCTGATATTGGGAATCATAGTTCCCGGTAAGCTTGCTGAGCCTCTGCTGGCCAACACAGGTGTTTTTGGCGACGCCGAAGAATTGGATCCATTTCGCACAGTTGGCGTTGGCTGGACGTCGACTTCTTCTGGCGCGTCAAGCATCGGCGAGCCCGCTACGCTTACCTGGAGCATCGCGCCCGATGGTACCGGTCTGCCGCGAGGTCTCGGTGAGCCTTCCTCGCCCAGTAATCTGATTGCATTCCTCGACGGAATTCACCATGGCGGGGCGAGTCCCGGAGGTGCTGATCTCACACAACGCGCCTGGTTTCCATTGATCGAATCTTCTTTTGAACGTTGGGACGCAGTCTCGGGAGTGAGCTACAGCTACGAACCCTACGACGATGGTGCGACCTATAGCTCTGCGAATCCTGGCATCCTCGGCACCCGAGGCGACCAGCGCATTGGCGGCCATTCAATCGACGGACAGACAAGCCCGACGTATTTGGCTTACAATTATTTTCCCAACTATGCCGAGATGGTCATCGATACGGATGAAATCAATCGTTGGGGAAACCCCGAGGGGAATTACCTCAGGTTTCGAAATATGCTGATGCACGAGGCGGGGCACGGGCTCGGGCTCAGCCATCTAAATTCTTCCGATCAAGATTTCTTGATGGAGCCTTTTCTGGCGACCACTTTCGACGGCCCCCAGTTGGACGATATTCTTGGAATACATCGGCTTTATGGAGACGCGAACGAGGAGAATGGCGGCAACGACACGTATCTGAGCGCTACGGATCTTGGCAAGTTCTGGCCGGGCGATAGCAAGTCGATTGGCGTCGATGCCGCCAGCGCCAAGGTCGAGTTCGATGCGATCGACTTCCTCAGTATCGACGATGACTCCGACATAGATTTCTTTCGATTCCAAGTGAAGACGCCCAGCTTGGTTGACCTGACGCTGACTCCGCTAGGTCCTACTTACTTAGAAGGCGCCCAGATGAACAATCAATCTCCGCTCGACACCTCTGCGCTGAGCGATTTGACGTTGTCGGTGTTTGACAGCGACGGCACCACGATGCTCGAGTTTGTCAACGACCAAGGGATCGGCATGGCCGAAACCCTCAGTAATCTTAGGTTGAATTCTCCAGGTGAGTACTACGTGCAAGTGCGGGGACTACAAAACGCGGCTCAATTCTATCAGCTCGACCTCAACGTCGAGTATGCTTTTCCGGAAGATCCGTTCGGCTTCTTCAAGAAAGTAGAAGAGTTCAACCCCTTTGGTCGCTTCAGAGACTTGCTATCGAGTATCCCGCAACTTCATCTTCATCACATTCCAGAACCAACTTCTGGGCTAATGTTGGTCTGTGGGATGTCTCTTTGTGGATGTGTACGAAGACGCCGTTAATCGGTGGACATGCGCTTGCTGTTCAAGCCAAATCTAATCTTTGCACTCCGACGCAACTTTGAGAGATTCATGATCGAGATTGAAGGTTTCGATAGAAAGAGTATCTGGTAGCTCGCAAGGAGATGTGAGGATCAGTGTTGTATCTCGCAGTTCATTGAGCACCTGACAGACGTCTGCAGTAGCCTTCGGATCAAGGTCGGCTAGAGGTTCGTCGAGCAATAAGAGACGTGCCCTGCGTGCCAACGTACGGGCTAGGGCAACGCGACGGGCTTCTCCTCCCGAGAGATTCTGGGTTGTGCGGTGGGCCAGCTGGCCTATGCCGAGACGTTCGAGCCATTTCGTTGCTTCACTATTCTGCCTTCCCCTGCCCTGCTCACCGAAACGAACGTTCGCCAGCACGCTACCGCGAAATAGGTAAGGCTGCTGATGCAAAAACGTTCGCTCGCGGTTCCCGACATCAACCTGGCAGCTGCCCTGATACTTGTCTTCGAGATTGGCGAGTACACGCAGCAACGTTGTCTTGCCCGAGCCGTTTGAACCGACAACGGCCAGTCGTCCTCCGCTCGGCAGGCTTAACTTTGCGACAGAACAGAGCGTTTGGCCTTCACGTGCCACGAGTAGGTCCGAGATCGTGATCATCAGGATTACCTCTTATTCTCGCGGCTGAGCCAGGCGATTAGGCAGGTAGCGCCCAAAGCAATGAATAGCAGAATGGTTCCCATGGCCAATCCACGGCCGAACTCGCCTTTGCCCGTCTCCAAAGCGGTAGCAGTTGCCAAAGTTCGCGTGCGATCCTTGATGTTGCCGCCTACCATCATCGCGATACCAAGCTCGGTCACGCAGCGTCCAAAAGCGGTAAGCACCGCCAGCATGACGCTCACTCGTGCTTCCGATACATACGTTAAGCCTCGTTTCAGAGGCCCGGCTCCTAGAGTCCAGGCGGTTTCGCCCACACGTGGGTCAAGTGACTTCACCGCGCCGTGACTAATGCCCACGATAATCGGCACCGCCAGCAGGAGTTCACCAGCTACAATCCCCCAGGGGGAGTAAAGCAAATCCCAAGGCCCCAATGGTCCGCGACGAGAAAACAAGACGTAGCAAATCACGCCAACGAAAACCGTAGGCAGAGCCATCCCGACGCGAAAGATGAGCACAAACAACTGGTTACCCCGAAACTGCCCTCGTGCCAGCGCGACCCCTAGTGGCAGCCCGATCAGGGTCGAGAGCGCTACGGCGACAAATGAGATCCAAACGCTTCGCCAGGCAGCCGAG
Organism: Planctomycetales bacterium; assembly: GCA_020427155.1. Taxonomy (GTDB): domain Bacteria; phylum Planctomycetota; class Planctomycetia; order Pirellulales; family Lacipirellulaceae; genus Bythopirellula. Next base: position 13,980 of record JAGQOW010000048.1, read on the forward strand.
AGTATCTGCGGATCGCCACGGCCTACCAGCTGAATCGCCTCAATGAAACCTTCCCAAATCAGGTGCATCGGTAGATCTTACTCTGCGCTGGTTGGTTTCAGAGGGAAGAAGAGCGACTCCCCAGCGATCTGAAATCCCTGGATGCTACTCTGAACTCTGGGCGAAGTCATGTAGTCGACGAACAGATGGGCCAGCTTGTTATGTGCCAAGGATTGTCCGGAATCTTTGACGACGATGATCCCATAAGGATTGTCCATCTCGGCTGAGGGAGCGGCCAGTGGCACGAGATCTAGCTTTGCACTCATCTGCAAGTACGTCCCTCGGTCGGACAACACATAGGCCTGCATTTGGTTGGCAATGACTAGCGTGGCTCCCATCCCCTGTCCGGTCTCGATATAGTTACTCCACTCAGGCTTTCCACCCCCTTTGGCCCAAAGCTGCAATTCGCGTTTATGGGTTCCACTATCATCGTCCCGCGAAACGAAGTGAAAGCCGCCTGCGGCAATTTGCTGTAGTGCCTCCGGCGCACCCAGGTCGCGGATAGCGGCCGGATCGACTTCAGATCCTAAGAGTTCAAAGCGGTTCGCCATCACGTCCTCGCGACGCGTGCCGTAGCCTGCCTTCATAAAAGCATCTTCTGCCTGGCGGGCGTGGACGAGCACGACATCCACGTCGCCGGCTTCACCAAGCTTAAGCGCCTTTCCCGTGCCAACTGCGATGACGTCAATCCGCACATCATGCTCTTTTTCAAAAGGCGGAATCAGCAAGTCAAGCAGACCGGAGTCGCGCGTACTTGTTGTGGTTGCCAGGCGGAGTACTTGCCGCTGGCGAGTGTCTCTGCCGCAGCCAATCAAGACCAGCAGGGCGAGTAACGGCGTGAGGAACTTCGCAGTCATGGTGAATTAATAGGGTGGGCTGGGCTCGGCAACCTAGCATGTTTGCTGAGTATCATTTCTCAACATCACTTGTTTTGCCCGTTGGCACAAGTCCCAAGCGAAGTTGTGCCGCCCCTTCAGTATGCCTATCATAAACCTTGGCTGACCTGATAATAGCGAGTACCGATGTCTGTCACCGTTGAACTTTTTGGTATCCCTCGTGCTAGGGCAGGATTGGCCGTGGCATCTGCCGCTGGCAATTGCCTTGGAGATGCCTTGGCCGATTTGGGCCGCCAGTTTCCTGGCCTGGCCGAGACATGCCTCGATGGACGCAGTCTACGCCCAGGCTACACGGCCAATTTGCGCGGCGAGCGTTTTGTCACCGATCCCGAGACGCCGCTTGCCGATGGCGATACGCTCTTGCTCCTTGCCCTTGATGCCGGGGGCTAAAGGGCAATGCCAGAGTATCCGATCCCCGGTTATCACGGTCGCTATCTTCGCGTTGATGTTTCTTCTGGTCGAGGAGAACCGGTTGCCTTGCCGGAAGATACCCTACGAGGTTATCTTGGTGGCGGCGGTTTGGGAGTGGCGATTCTATTGGAGGAGGGAACCGCAACGGTCGATCCCTTAGCTCCAGAAGCAGCTTTGGCGTTTGTCTTTAGCCCGCTTGTGGGAAGCCCGTTGACGACTTCGGCCAAGTTTGCCGTTGTGAGCAAGAGCCCGCTGACGCATCGGATCAACGACTCGATGGCGAGCAGCGGATTTGCCATCTCAGGAAAAAGGACGGGACACGACGCGATAGTAGTTGTCGGTCGGGCGCATGAGCCGTCGATTCTTGTGATAGAAGAGAACACCATTCGCTTGGAGTCCGCCGGTGATATCTGGGGAATGCCCAATCAAGAGGCCCAATCGCGACTGCTCGACAAACTAGGAAACAATTTCCAGGTCGCTACCATTGGTCCTGCCGGCGAGCGGCTCGTTCGCTACGCAACGATTTCGCACGATGGCCGACACGCGGGCCGTGGCGGCAACGGTGCGGTGCTGGGCTCCAAGAACATCAAGGCCATCGCGGTCAAAGGCAACCAGCGTTGCACCTGGGCGGACGAAGCTGGTTTGCTCGCACTGGCTAGAGACCTCTCTGCAAGATCGTTTGGCCCTGCAACGGCCAAGTATCGTGAGTTGGGCACCGCGTCCAACCTACTCTTGTTCAATCGACTGAACGTGTTGCCTACGAGGAATTTTCAGAGAGGTAGTTTTGCTGGTGCCGAATTGTTGTCGCCTGAGCAGTTGAGTGCGACCAGAGAGCGGACGCGTGCGTCGTGCGCCGCTTGCACGATCGGCTGCGAGCACATCTATAGTGTCGGAGGAGCGCAGCGAGGTGTTCGGCTTGAATATGAGAATCTGTTCGCCTTTGGTCCCCTATGCGGTGTCGATGACCCTGACATCGTGCTTGAAACCTCGCGGCGCTGCGATGAATTGGGAATCGACACAATTAGCGCGGGAGGCACGATCGCCTTTGCTATGGAGTGTGTGGAACGAGGCCATCTCGACGCCCCTTGGCTCCGATTTGGCGATGGCTCGGCCCTGTTACGCGCGCTGGAAGAGATTGCTAGCGGTACGGGGCTTGGAGAGCGATTGGCTCAAGGAAGTCGTCGCCTGGCCGAGCAAATCGGGCGAGGTACGATCAGCTTTGCTCCGCAAGTCAAGGGGCTTGAGATCCCCGGTTATGATCCGCGGGGGCTACAAACTATGGCGTTAGGTTTCGCCGTCGGAAGCCGTGGCGCCGATCACAATCGATCAGGGGCGTACGAAGTTGACTTTACGCAGGAGGTCGACCGACGCAATGTCGGCCCCGAAGCCGCCCGATTGGCAGTAGAGACTGAAGACAAAGCGGCCTTGATGGATTCCTTGATACTCTGCAAATTCTTGCGAGGTGTGTTCGACGATTTTTTTGCTGAGTCGGCGGCGATGCTAAAGCTGGCGACCGGGTGGGAGACTACTGCCGAGGAAATGTGTCGGACGGCTCAGAGAATTATCGCCGCTAAGAAACGCTTTAATATTCTGGCAGGGTGGACGCCTGCAGAAGACACGCTTCCCGAACGAATGCTCCACCAGCCTCTAGCAGACGACGCCAAGGCGCGACTATCGCCTGCTCGCCTGCAAGCTTTGGTCGCTGCCTACAACACAGCCCGAGGGTGGTCGCCGGAAGGGTGGCCGCAGGGGAATGGCGAATGATGAATTCTGATGCCGAATTAAGAAGCAAACCCGACTTCATCAGTTCTCGATCCCACCGGTCTTTCACTTTGTTCCTTGTTCGACGTTCGTTTTTCAACTAGCCTTATATTCCTTCCTTGACTCAAGTCGCTCGTTGTGTGACTACCCATGACTGAAATGTTCATACTCATACCTGGCAGAACCAGCGATCAGGGATGTGGTATTAGCGAAGGAAAGTTCCAAGAAAAATACCAGAAGCAGATTACCTCGTTGCAAGTCGCTCCCGGCGACATGGAGCGGCTTGCGCTGGCCGAGGGTGACTGGGTGCGGCTCACCACCGAGTTTGGTCAGCAAGTGGAGGTTGCTGTCACGGCAGCAAAAAAGGACGAACTTCCCGAGGGCTTGCTCTTTATTGCTTATGGCGACATTTCTAGCCGGCTGATGGGTGGCGACACTCACGGTTCTGGCATGCCAACGAGCAAAGGAATTGATGTCGAGTTGGAAGTACTGAGAAGTGAAACCGCGTGATTCTTGCCGTGGGAAGAAGAATTTTTTCCTCAATGGAAGTGTTGAACGAAGGCCTGCTCTGTCGACATAATGGTGACTCGGCGATAACGACTAGTAGGATCGGAGCCTTGGCTCCCGTCGCGAGTGGATGAGGTACGACATCCCCCTGGCGAGTTGATGTACATGGATCGTGCCATGGGACTCATGCCGTGGCTTCCGTTGGATCTGTTGAGCCTGGGGCTCGTAGCGAATTGACGGTTGTCGAAGATGCGGTCTGTACATTTTGTGGCTGCGTCTGCGACGATATCGACCTGACCGTCGAAAACAACCACATTACCCAAGCTCAGCGCGCGTGTGTGTTGGGCAAAGCGTGGTTTTTGAATCACGCGATTGATGATCGTCCTTCATGCCTCATTGACGGCCAACCGGCCGGCCTGGAAGACGGCTATCAGCGGGCCGCTGAGATCCTTACCGGGGGAAAGTATCCGATTGTCTACGGTCTTAGCGATTCGCCCTGCGAAGCCCAGCGCGTCGCGGTGAGCATCGTTGACTGGATCGATGGGACGATCGACACCACGACCAGCGTTTGCCACGGCCCTTCTGGAATGGCGTTTCAAGGTGTCGGTGAAGTGACCTGTACGCTAGGCGAAGTGGCCAATCGAGGCGACTTCATCATGTTTTGGGGCTCCAATCCGGCCGAAAGCCATCCGCGGCATTTCACTAAGTACAGCCTCATGCCAAAAGGAATGTTCGTTCCCAATGGCCGCAAGGATCGCACCTGTGTGATTGTTGATGTGCGAAAAACAAAAAGTGCCAAGGCGGCCGATATTTTCTTGCAGATCAAACCTCGGAAAGATTTCGAGGCCCTCTGGACGTTGCGTGCTCTGGCCAAAGGAATTGAACTCGATGCGAGGCAGGTTGAGTCTGAGACGGGCATCGAACTGTCAGTTTGGCAGGACTTGATGGACCGGATGAAGGCAGCAAAGTTTGGTGTGATCTTCTTCGGCATGGGGTTGACTATGACCCGAGGCAAACATGCGAACAGCGAGGCCCTGCTGGCGCTGACACGCGATTTGAATGCATATACGCGTTTTACGGCCAAGCCAAATCGTGGTCACGGCAATGTCACAGGAGCCGACAACGTGGTGGCCTGGCGCACCGGATATCCTTTTGGCGTCAATCACAATCGTGGTTATCCACGCTTCAATCCCGGAGAATACACGACCTCCGACACGCTGGCACGAGGCGAAGCCGATTGCGGCATGATGATTGCCTGTGATCCGATGGCCAACTTTTCGCAGCCAGCGCGCGAGCATCTTGCTTCGATTCCCTACATCGCACTCGACTCCAAAGAAACTCCGACAACACGAGCCGCAACAGTTGCTTTTACCGTTGCTACCTATGGCATCAACGCCCCGGGAACCGTGTACCGCATGGACGATGTGCCTATCCCGCTGCGGCCGGCTTTCAAGTCACCGCATCCGAGCGATTTTGAGGTGCTGAGCAATATCGAAACACGTGTAAAAGCAATTCGTGGAGTTCGTAGTTAATGCCAGTCCTATGAATCTCGCAGAAGCGCGAAGTCGCAGAGAAGAGTAATGTTGCGAGGGATTGTCTTCTGCTTTCCTTCAATAACTCTGCGACTTCGCGCTACTGTGTGAAAACAACATGACCAAAGATTTGATCAAGATCTCACAAGGTACTCTCTACGATCCCGCCAATGGCGTCGACGGCGAAGTGCGCGACCTTTGGATTCAGGGTGGGAGGATCATCGCTGCGCCTAGCGATCCAGCAACCAAGCCTGCACGCACGATCGAGGCCGAAGGCTTGGTTGTCATGCCTGGCGGCATTGACATGCACTGCCACATAGCGGGCCCCAAGGTGAATGTTGCTCGCAAGATGCGGCCCGAGGAAAAACGCAAGGCAGAAGTTATTTCGCGCACCGACGTGACCCATAGCGGCACGCTGGGCAGTGTGCCTAGCACCTTTGCTACCGGGTATAAGTATGCCGGTATGGGCTATACGACTGCTTTCGATGCGGCCATTCCGCCGTTGGGTGCGCGTCATGCCCACGAGGAGTTTGACGACACGCCGTGTCTCGACAAAGGCTTTTACGTGCTGATGGGAAACAATCACTACGTAATGCAGTCGATTCAGCAGAACGAGCCGAAAAAGCTGAAGGCCTTCATCGCCTGGCTACTGACCGCAGCCAAAGGTTTTGCACCCAAGCTAGTGAACCCGGGCGGCGTCGAGGTTTGGAAGCACCGACAGGCGGGCAACGTGTCGGGGCTCGATACCGAGGTCGATCATTTTGGTGTTACTCCTCGACAGATCGTCAGCCAGGTTGCTCAGTCGGCACAAGAATTAGGCCTGCCTCATCCAGTACACATCCATTGCAACAACCTTGGGATGCCGGGCAATTGGGAAACGACGCTTGAAACCATGCGAGCCCTCGAAGGACGCCGAGGGCATCTCACCCACATCCAGTTTCATAGTTATGGCGGCGGCGAAGGCGACGAAAACACTTTCAATAGCAAAGTCGTTCCGTTGGCTGATTATGTGAACTCGCACCCCAACGTCACGATCGACGTCGGTCAGGTCCTTTTTGGTGAAACGACGAGCATGACGGGAGATGGGCCCTTGGGCTATTTTCTGTCGAATATTTACGGCGGCAAATGGTTCAGCAGTGATACCGAGATGGAAGCAGGCTGCGGCATAACGCCGATCAAGTACAAGAACAAATCGCTAGTCCATGCTCTACAGTGGGCGATTGGGTTGGAGTGGTATCTGCTGGTCGATGACCCCTGGCGTGTAGTGATGAGCACCGACCACCCCAACGGCGGTTCCTTCCTTGCCTATCCGCAGATCATTCGATTTCTGATGGATCGCACCTACAGGCAGGACGTCTTGAAGACATGCCATCCGTTGGTGGGCAGACGTTCGACGCTGGCCGATTTGCATCGGGAATATACGCTCAACGAAATTGCCATTATCACCCGCGCCGGCCCCGCCAGAATTCTGGGGCTTACGAACAAAGGCCACCTTGGTCCAGGAGCCGACGCCGATATCACGATCTACACGCCGCACGAAAACAAAGAGATCATGTTTGAATTGCCCCGACTGGTGATCAAGTCGGGCGAGGTGATCGTCGAACAAGGCGAAGTACGCGACTCGCGCATCGGCAAAACGCTGCATGTCGCTCCGGCATACGACGTCGATGCCGAGGCGGACATCCAGGAGTGGTTCGAGAAATACTACTCTATCCGCTGGCGCAACTACCCTGTGGACCCCAGCTACATGCATCAACCTGAATTAATCGGAAGTCCGAACCACGGCAATTAGGAAGTTGCCAGGGCCTACTGCACGCGTTGCACTACCTAGCGGTCGCGGTTCTTTTGTAACGCCTGGTGATAATCTTCAGGCGTGTTGAGATTAGTCAGCGAAGCGAGCTCTGGATCGGCCACCCGCAGTTCATCTACAGGTATCTCAAGAGTGGCGACATTCTCAAACAAGAAGAAGGGCCGACGTTTGTTAGCTGTAAGGAGTTGCCGAATTTCAGCCAATACCGAAGTTCGATAGACCGCGGCCAGCGGATGATAAAACCTTCTGTCACGCGGGACTACAACATCATTCCTACCCAACAGCCGAAACATATGTTCAATAAACGCCGGTACGAGTAGTGGCACATCGCAGCCAGTCGCGTAGACCGCATCGCAGGAGTCTGCCAAAGCGGCGAGACCTCTCGCGAGCCCTTCCAGCGGGCCTTGCCCTTCGTGCTTGTCACGGACGACCTTAATCTCGCCAGTAAGTGGCGGCAATTCTTGCCCGGCTGCGGCCACGACAACCGTGCGATTCGGTTCGACGGCCTCTCCAACCAATCGTACGACTCGCTGTAGCATTATTTCGCCGTCAAACGGCAGCAACGCCTTCGGCTGGCCCATTCGCGACGATTTGCCACCGCAGAGAACAATCGCACCTCGCTTCACGCCACGACTCCCAGTAAGATGGCCATTCGGCAAATCCTTGTTTCAATTCCACATCTTACATCAAACATTTTACTTTAGACATAATGCCTCTCACGCTCACCTACACCGGCCAAACTTCGGTCCCTGTCGAGATCGAAGGATTCACTCCCAGTTGGGCGAAAGACAAGTCGCTGGCCGAAATCGAACAGTTCGAGATTTTTCACGGCAACCAGAAGCTCCCTTTGGCAGAAATGTTTCGCGTGGAGGGCAATGCCAGTGACTTGCGCTTTGATCTTGAGGGGGATCTGTCGGGAGTGCACTGGATCGGAGCTCACATGAGCGAGGGGGCGATCCATATCCACGGCTCCGGCGGACGACACATCGGCAGCGAAATGCGCGGCGGCGAGATTCATGTCGACGGCGATGCCGGAGGTTGGCTTGGCGCAGAAATGCACGCTGGTTTCATTCACGTCCAAGGCAGCGCGGGTCACCTGGTAGGTGCCGCTTATCGAGGCTCAGCCAAAGGGATGACCGGCGGGATGATTCTCGTCGATGGCGACGCCGGCAACGAAGTGGGGCTGACGATGCGGCGCGGGATGATTGCGATCGGTGGCCGCGCGGGAGACGTACTAGGATTCAACATGATCGCCGGAACCGTGCTCGTTTTCGGCGAGTGTGGCATCCGTCCCGGTGCCGGAATGCGCCGCGGGACCCTGGGCCTCCTAGGCCCCAATCCGCCGGCCTTACTGCCGAGTTTTCGCTATGCTTGCACCTCGCACTTGCAGGTTTTGCCGATGATGTGCAACCAGCTTCGGGAGCAAGGGTTTGGTATAGAATCGTCGGTCGCCAACGCAGAATGCGATATCTACAGTGGCGATTTAGTCGCACTGGGCAAGGGAGAAATACTCATTGCCCACCAGTCTGCAAGCTGAAGCTACCGCTTTGGGAACATTATTCGAGTTCTTCTAAGAACGCCTGGAAATCCTCGCGGTCTCGCAGTGCGTCTAAATAGACATCCTGTTCCAGAAACTCAATGGTCTCGGGATCGGCGAAGTATCCCATTTCTGCTGCTCTACGTAGCATCTCCAACGCGACGGCGCTGTAGGCTTTGGTCCAACGTGCGAGATCGGTCGCTGGCAGGTCGAAAGTTGTCAGTGCTTGTACACCTAGGGAAGTCTCTCTCGCGACGGCGAAGACAAGCGCTGCATGTTGTTCAGTCATGCCGGTTTGGCGTATTAGTTCCAGCGCCTCTTCAAACCGATGTGCTGAGAAGAGCGTGATTGCCTTGCCAGTCCCGAGGTCGTAATCGACTGCTCCATGATTTGCAGCAAAAGCTGCTTCCCAATCGAGCAAAGCTGCTTCGTAAAGTTCCAGGCCGGTCAGGGCTTCGGCCCGATGTTTCAGGGCAGTTAAGTGGAGCGATGGAGGGAGGCGAGAAATGAAGGGTTCGTTCAGCATGCGATCCGAAGTCTTGCGGGCCTGTTGCCACCAATGCTGGGCTTTTCCTTCATTTGCCAGAACTGTAGGACTGTATACTGCACCTAGTAATGTTTGACATTCGGTCAAGTAGGCAGTCAGTTCGAGATCATCTTGATTGCCGGAGATCAATTCCTCCATTTCGGCTGCCGCCGCTTCCAGAGCTTCCGCGGCTCCCTCTACCTCGGAGGCTTCCGCAAGAACCTGGCCCATGTAATAGCGGCATATTGCACGTTGACGTCGATAGTCGGCGCGCTCAGAGGCTTCGATAACAAGAGAGTCTGTCAACTTGATGGCCCGCTCGATCGAAGCGTTGGCATCTTGCAATGCTCCTACTGCCACCTGCGTAGTGCCGTGTTCGAGTAAGGTCATGGCGAGATGGGAGCGGTAAGTCGGCAATTCAGGAGATGCGGCATGTAGTCGTTCCAGTATTTCAAGTGCCGTCGTCGATTGCTCAAGCGAAGCGGCATATTCACCCATATTGCGATAGTTGTTTGCAGCGGTCACCTGCAGTGTGGCCAGCCGGGTTTGAAGCTGCACGGCATCAGGGTGCTTTGCGGCGACTCGCTTTCGAATATCGAGACCTTCTTGGATATAGCGCTCTGCTTGGGATGTATCACCCAAGTTGGCAGCGACAACACCTCGATTGAGATACATCAACGCCATGTGATCAGAATAGTAATCGGCTACCCAGCCTTCTGCGGTTGCGGCAAGACTGCTCCAAATCGCATCCGCTTCTTCCAACTCGGCTGCTGCCTCCTGGTACCGTTCCTGCGAAATCAACGTATTGGCGTGATTGTTATGAAGTAGCGCAAGGGTGTTTTGTGAGTCAATATCGTCGGGTACAAGTTTTAGCGCGTTTCGAGCATGTTGTTTGGCCTCGGCAGAAAGAGCCAACGATTCGGCCGGTGCTTTGGTGGTAAGTTGCAATGCGGTATTCAGCTGAACCGTTGCCAGTAAGTCGTGGTACCGGGGTTCGTCGGGATCGGCAGCGATCAGTTCGCGAAGTGGCTCAACAAGCTCTCGCCACAGCTTAAGTGCCTCGTCGGCATGACCGGCTGCGTCGAGGGTTAGCGCCAAGTCGTTTATCAGAATCGTGTACTCCGACGCATTTGCGTTATCCTCCCCCATCGCCAGGAAGTGGCTTGCAGCTTCGCGGTATGCTGCGATGGCATCTTCGTATTCTCCAACCTGAAAACTGATTTCAGCCAATCGCTGCTGTGCATTGGCTCGCTCGGCGTGAAGCGGGGATTCACCATCGTCGGCCTGTTCGATGACCAGTTCGTAGAAGTCACGTGCCTGCACCAGCAAATCCCGACGGAGGTTTTCGAGTCCCACGGCTTTCAGGCGATCATCGTCGGCAACACCGGTAAGGAACTGATCGACCGTACTGATTGCGAGTTGGTAGTATTTTTCTGCCCTAGCTTGTTGCTGAAGTGCCTGTTCGGTGGCCTGTTCAGCTTGCCGTTGACGACGCTGGGCGTCTTCCCGCGATTCGCGTTCGGCGGTCGCCAATTTGGCGTTGTCGTCTGCCAGTTGCAGGGCATGATCACGCGACTGGGCAATCAAAATTGCTGCGCCCGAGGCTACCACCGCGACCAACGTCAACGTCGCTGCTCCTGCGATCACGCTGCTCTTGTGACGGCGCACCCAGCGACTGGTCCGATCGACTAGTGATTCGCGATGTGCCTTCACTGGTTCGTCATCGAGATAATGCTGTAGGTCGGCAGCCATCTCTAGTGCCGTGGCGTAACGATCGGTTGACCGAGCCTCCAATGCACGCAGACAGATCGATTGCAGAGGTAGCGGGATGTTCGACACTAGTGAACGCGGCAAAGGGATGTTGCCCTCTCGAGTATCCTCCAATATCTGACTTACATCTTTGCCTTGGATGGGCGCCCGGCCTGTGAGCAGGGTGAACATCGTAGCCCCTAAACTATAGATATCTGTCGCTGGGGTCAGTTGGTCGGTCGCGCCAAAGGCTTGCTCCGGACTCATATATCCCGGCGTTCCCAGTGCACTGCCCAATCGGGTTGGTGTGCCGCTGGTAATCTTGACTACCGACTCATCAGTCACAACACGCTTCTCGGCCACACTGGGCGTACCGTCAGCCTTGGCCAGTCCCCAGTCGACCACCAGGGTTTCGCCGTATAAGCCCAACATGATATTCTCTGGCTTCAAGTCGCGATGCAGCACACCACGACTATGGGCGTAAGCTACCGCTTCGCAAACGTCGACCAGTCGGGCCAGCAGCTGCCGCAGAGTGGGTGCGTCGTCGATTGATTTTCCTAGACGCGACTCGTGGTAGCGATCGATAGCGCTCTGCAGGCTGTGCCCACGGATGAACCGCATCACATAGTAGGGGCGGCCGTCGCCGTGCTGGCCCAGGGCGTATACGGGAACGATGCCCGGGTGCTCCAGTCGCCCCGTGATCTCGGCCTCCTGCACAAAGCGAGAACGGCTTTCGTCGTTGTCAGCATGCTCACCGCGGATTTCTTTCAGTGCAACCTGTCGTCTGAGATCGGCATCTTCGGCGAGCCACACCTCGCCAAGTCCTCCCTTGGCGTGCATGTGTATCACGTGAAAGCGTTCCTTGGCAGGCTGAAAGTTGATTGCGAGGGGTTGTCCCGATTCAGGCCCCACCGTGCTCCAGTCGCCTGCAGGGCCCAGTGTCTCATTCAGGTCAACATCGCCAATCTCGCGCAGGGCCTGTTCGAGCTCTTGCCCATGAGGCAGGCTCGAGAAGCATTGATTCAAGTTGAACTCTCCCGCGAGGTCCGAGGTGTGCTGTGATAGCTCATTCAATGCGTTGCAGGCCGAGGCTTCGATCAGACCTCGCCGCAATAAGATGTCAATCAGCGACTGCAGTTTGTCTGTTTTCCATTCGGCGACAGCTTCCAGAAGATCGTGTCGCGAGATGATCCCCATCTGCAAAGCTAATAGTCCGACCCGCAGGTTGTGGTCTAGTGTCGACATTGGCTGTACTCGATCACTGCACGCATTGCCAAAAGCGCAGGTTCACGCTAGTCGTAAAGAAACACTTCAACTTCGGTACCCGCATGATATCCAGCCGAATCAGTAGGCACGACTACAAAGCCGTCGCAGCGCGTCGTCGAACTTAAAACCGAAGCCCCACTGCGTCCCAATGGTTCGACTTCTTCGTCGGTCAACTTGACGCGAATGTAGTCAAGTCGGTCTGGGGGCGACTTCAGATCTCGGGTTAAACGTGCAATCGTCCGGCGGTAAGGCCAATCGATCGAGCGGCCTCCCAACGTGCGAATCGCACGGCTTGCGAACAAATCGTAACCCCATAAGCAGGCGACCGGATTGCCTGGCAGCAAGAAAACAAAGCGCTCGCCCAGCCGTCCCATCCCGAGAGGTCCTGCCGGTCGCATGGCAATGCCGTGTACCGCCAGTTGTCCGTGCTCAGCCAGAAGAGTCGGCACATAGTCTTCTTGTCCGACGCTCGAACCGCCAGATACCAAGATTACGTCGACATCGTCCTCGATCGCCGCTCGGATAGCTTGTCGATCGTCTGGCACGATACCAGGATGATTGGCGACGCCACCGTCTCGTCCAACCAGTGCTGTCAACATCGGTCCATTAGCGTCTACGATTTGGGAACCGGCCGGCACTGAACCGACTGGCAAGAGTTCGTCTCCTGTTACTACAACTCGTACGCGCGGCTTACGAACTATCGGCACGGTACCATGGCCGATCGAGGAAAGCACACCCAAGTCTTGCGGTCGCAGCACTCGACCTGCTCGCAAAACAACTTCGCCCGCGCGGATATCTTCACCCACGTTCCCATAATTCTTGCCATGCTCAAGTTCACAAGCAGCGAATACCTGAGTTCCTTGTCGTATGGTATTCTCCACTGGCAGCACAGCATCGACGCCTGGCGGCAGCGGTGCGCCGGTCATGATTCTTATTGCTTGCCCAGCCAAGATGGCGCTTGCAAAGGGCTTTCCAGGAAAACACTCACCGACAACCTCTAACGCAATGGGCGTCGCAGCAGTGGCTCCTCGAATGTCTGCTGCCCGGATGCCATAGCCGTCCATCATCGCCCGATTGAAATTGGGGACATTCACCGGGCTGGTTACGTCCTGGGCTAAGACTCTGCCTGCAGCATGGACAAGTGCGACATACTCATCGGACAGCAAGCCATGCCGCTCGAGTTCGGCGTCCAACCAGCCGAGCGCCTCCTCGGCTGAAACTCTCTCAACAAAACCGCGCATGCGGACGTCGGCATTCGGATGCTGGAAAGGAGGCTTCGGCATCTCCTTATCGTACGTCATCCGCAAGAAACTCTCTAGCTGCAAGCGTCGTTGCTGCCTTGGATCGAGAGGCCCTTTCGTCGTGCCTTGACTGATGGGCAGTGGGTCGCCGGTCGACTACAATGAAGATTCCTCCCTCCCTCCCCCCGTCGGCTTGCTTACCTGTACTTGTGACACAGTCCTTTGAAAACGTTGCCTGTACCGTATGTGGTTGCGTTTGCGATGATTTGCGTTTATTAGTCGATCGAGGAAGCATTGTTGCCGCAGAGCATGCTTGTTCTCTGAGCGAGCCGTGGCTGCTCGCACAGACGTCTGCCGATGATTTCTCTACCCAAGCTGATGGTAAAGCTGTAAGCTTCGCCGAGGCGGTGGCAGCGGCGGCAGATGTTTTGCGTCGAAGTCGGGCACCGCTGATCTACGGGCTTTCGACCAGCAGTACACCGGGCCAGCGGGCAGCATGTCGCTTGGCCGATCTGCTTGGCGCTACGATTGACACCACAGCTTCCACGTGCCATGCCCCGTCAATCATCGCCGTTCAGTCCGTTGGCGAGAGCACTTCGTCACTCGGCGAAGTCAAGAACCGCGCGGATATGGTTGTTTATTGGGGAAGCAATCCGCTGAAGAGTCACCCTCGCCACATCGAGCGGTATGTCGAGGCAAGCGGAATGTTTGTACCCGGCGGGCGTGCCGATCGGTTTCTTGTGGTAGTCGACTGCCAGCGCACAGCGACCTCTGATATTGCTGATCAATTCTTGCAGGTAGATCCAGGAACCGATTTCGAAGTTCTCTGGGCACTACGCATGATTCTCAAAGGAGCGACTCCGAGTGAAGACATAGTCGGTGGCGTTCCACTCCAGCAACTGATTCAACTCGCCCAGACAATGCGGACTTGCCGCTACGGAGCCATGTTCTTTGGTCTCGGGCTTACCAAGGCCTCGGTGCCTCACGTCAATGTCGAAGCGCTCCTCCGCCTGGTAACCGATCTCAATTCACACACAAGATGGATTGCCCGACGCATGCGGATCCCTGGCGATGTCGCTGGTGCCGACAGTGTACTCTGCTGGCAGACCGGGTTTCCATTTAGCGTGAGTTTTGCTCGTGGGTATCCTCGCTACAATCCAGGGGAATACACGGCCAACAACTTGCTCGAACGCGGCGAGGTCGACTCGGTTATGCTGGTAGGTTGCGAAGGCGTTGAAAAACTCTCATCGCTCGCTCGACAGCGATTGAGCCAGATCCCAACGATCGTACTTGCCAATCGGAGCAACGTTGGCGACCTTGCAAGCAGTGTGCAGTTTACAACGGCCATCTATGGCGTCCATCGGGCAGGAACAGCTTATCGCATGGACGAAGTGCCCATTCCATTGCGCCCGGTATTGGAAAGCCGCTTACCCAGCGATGAAGAAGTGATAGATGCTATTCGTCGCTCGATATGTGAGAAACCCTGATTCGCTTCCCGCCGCGCCTAGGAGGTCGTTGGGCGAGTTTGCTCTCGGCAATCCTACATGACTGGTCGTCCTGTGCTATAATCCATGTGAAAAGACTGACCTGTTGGAGCTAACTTTTGAGAACGTGCAACCGACGCATGAGAAACCTACTACTAACAACGTTTTGCATTCTTATTACTCATAGCCACTCGCATGCAACCGAACCAACGCTTGCTCTTGGGCTCTCGAAAGAAAAACCTGCCGAGAGCCGCTCGGTTCCTTTTGCCGAGGGCTACATGACAGAATACTCTGAGCAGATTCCTGGCACCGAGGTCCGCTTCACGATGGTGCCAATCGGTGGCGGCGAGTTTCTGCTTGGCAGCCCCGAAAACGAACCAGAGAGGCAGCCCGATGAGGGTCCGCAAGTTCGTATCCGAGTGACTCCGTTTTGGATGGGAAAGTGCGAAGTGACTTGGGCCGAGTACCACGCCTTCATGAAAACCTATCTTGTCTTCAAACGCCTGAAAGAGTTGCGCCCTATGCAGTCAGAGATTACCGCGCTGCCGGCGGTCAAGGCTTATTTGGAGCAAGAATCGCTGGAAGTTGATGCTGTCACTTCTCCTACTCCGATTTACGACCCCGACACAACCTATACGGCGGGCGAAGATCCTGATCAACCGGCGGTAACGATGACCCAATTTGCTGCCAAGCAATACACGAAATGGCTCAGCGGCATTTCCGGTCATACGTACCGGTTGCCAACCGAAGCGGAGTGGGAGTACGCGGCTCGCGCGGGGACAACAACCCCCTTTTCGTTCGGCACCGATGCCTCGCAGATCGATGATTATGCCTGGTACTACGACAATGCTGATGAACAAACGCACGCGGTTGGCTCCAAACGCCCCAATGATTGGGGGTTGTACGATATGCACGGCAATGTTGCTGAATGGGTACTCGATGAATACGAAAGCGAGCACTACGGCAAGCTAGGGGCTGGACTGGTCGAGTGCAGCGAGGCGACGCGCTGGCCTATGCGACTCTATCCCCGCGCGATTCGTGGTGGTAGTTGGCTTGACGAACCCTCCCTTTGCCGCAGCGCAGCACGCCATAAGTCCGATGATCCCGACTGGAACTTGTCGGACCCGAACCTTCCCAAAAGTCCCTGGTGGTACACAGAGGAACCCTCCATGGGCGTTGGATTCCGAATCATCCGCCCTCTTGAGCCACTAGACGACGAGACCAGAAAGCGAGCCTGGGACCCCGATATTGAACAGATTCGACAGGATGTTGCCGACCGTTTGACCGAAGGGCGGGGCTCGCAAGGTGCGGCAGATCCCCGGTTGCCGGCCGCCATCGAAGAGCTGACTTCAAAAGAGCTAGTTGACTAGCCGCACTGCCTGAGTTCTAGGCTTCAAGCCAAGAAGACTATTTGGAGCTGGCCTCTTTTTGTTGTACGATAGTTTGCCAGTGCAGATCAGCTGTCGAAAGACCGATAGCCTAGCCTTCGACCAAACCAGACGATAGGAATCATCATGAAACAGCCCAAGAAGACTCCCTCAAACCTAAGCGCTGAACCGTCTCGACGAGATTTTGTAAAGTCCTCGGCTGTTGTTGTTGGAAGTGCTGCCTTGGGAGCTAGCGCCAGCTTTGCCCGTGCCGCGCATGTTTCTGGCGATGATGAGATCAAGGTTGCTCTAATTGGCTGTGGCGGCCGTGGAACCGGAGCGGCAAGCCAAGCCCTGCGAACCGAAGGTAAAGTAAAACTATGGGCCATGGCCGACGCCTTTGGACCGCGCGTCACAAGCTGTTTGGAGAGACTCAAACGAGATCTCGAGAACGATCAGGCTGCCAAACAGCCAAGGGCCATGACGGCGACTATTGATGTGCCTCCCGAGCGTCAGTTTGCTGGTCTCGACGCGTTCCAAAAAGCTGTCGATAGCGGAGTCGATATGGTGATTCTGGCGACTCCCCCCGGTTTTCGGCCGTTGCATTTCGATTCGGCGATTGCCAAAGACAAGCATGTCTTCATGGAAAAACCACTAGCCGTCGACGCTCCTGGTGTCAGGCGCGTCCTGGCTGTCAGCAAGGTTGCACAACAAAAAGGATTGGCAGTCGGTGTCGGATTGCAACGGCATCACGATCCTGGTTACATCGAAACGATTGCTCGGCTGCAGGACGGTGCAATTGGCGATATCCCGCTGACCAGGGTCTATTGGAATGGCGCTGGTGTCTGGGTTCGTACGCGAGCCGATTTCGAAGCCGCTTATGGGCATGCTCCCACCGAAATGGAGTACCAGGTCAACAACTGGTACTATTTCAATTGGCTCTGCGGAGATCACATCAACGAGCAGCACATCCACAACCTGGATGTCAGCAACTGGCTCAAGGGAGCCTACCCAATCGAGGCTGGCGGGATGGGCGGTCGGCAGGTGCGCAACGGGAAGGATCATGGTCAGATTTTCGACCACCACTTTGTCGAGTTTACTTATGCCGATGGCACGACGATGATGAGCCAGTGCCGCCACATCCCCAATTGTGCGAGCCGGGTTGACGAATTCGCCGTTGGCACCAAGGGCACCTCCCATATCGGGGGCCATAAGATATTCGGCGATGCCGGCGAATGGAAATTCAAGGGTAAACGCGTTGATCCCTACCAGCAGGAACACGACGATCTGTTCGCCGCGATTCGCCGGGGCGAGGCTTACAACGAGGCGGATTTCGGCGCCTATAGCACGATGACGGCGATCTTGGGACGTATGGCGACTTATTCCGGCAAAATCGTGAAGTGGGACGATGCGATCAATTCGCAAATCGACCTGTCGCCAAGTGTTTACGACTTCGCCGCTGCTCCGCCTGTTGTGCCCGACAGCGAGGGCAACTACCCGGTGCCAGAGCCAGGCAAATCGATCGTCGTCTAGAAACAAAAGCGAGAAGAAAAGCAATCGAAGGCGCCTCGCCCGAGGCGCCCACTTCTCCTCGCTTTGAATTAGTTACTCTAGGCTGGCCCAAGTCTGTAGCATGTATTCTATGCTGCGCTGCGCAATTTCGTTGGGACTTGGCTTGTAATTAAAAACTTCCACAGAAATCCAGCCGTCATAGCCTGTTTCTTTAAGGGCTGCGAAGATGGGGCCGAAATCCATATCGCCCATTCCAGGTCCGCTCAGGTTCGGATCGTTGGCATGGAAGTGCACCATCCATTCGCGACTGTCGCGAATGATGTCTGGAATTGCCTTTGACTCGCTGCTCATCGCCTTCACGTCGAGATGCAACTTGCAATGTGGCGAATCGACCATTTGAGCAAGACGGATGCCCGCTTCCGCTGTGAGCATGAAATCACCTTCGGTCGGAGCCAAAGGCTCGAGAGCCAAAGTGAGATTAAGATCGGCAAGCGTTGGCATCACCTCACGCAATACCTCAGCGGCATACTGCTCAGCCTCGTCGTAGGTAACGCCAGGCAACAGGTTTCGCTGCAGCGGCGATCCGAGTACCATCACCTGGCCGCCGAGGTCGGCGCAGAGTTGAAAGACTTCTTTGAAGTACTCAACCGTGTCACTACGGACAGTCTTGTCGGGGCTCGTAAGATAGGGGCCCTGAGATTTGGCCAGGAGCCAATGCAAGCCGACGACTTCCAAGCCGGCATCGGCCGCCTGCTGTTTTACTTTCGCTCGAATCGCCGCCGGGACGTCTCTGACGTCAAATACCTCCGCATCGGGTAGCAGCGTAAAAGGCGCAATTTCAATGCCTGTATAGCCTAGCTCGCGCGCGACAGCCCACGCCTCGTCAAACGGCTGATCTTCAAAAGTTTCATTGCAGATTGCGTACTTCATGCGATGTTCCGCTCGAACGAGAATAGGACAGCCAAGGCAGTATTGTGAACCAATCGAGAGCTACGTGCCAGGGGCCAACGCAACTGATTTCAATGACCGGCTTGCCCGTGCGTGGGAACTGAAACTCGCCGCGCTCCAGCCGCTTGTAGTAAATCGCCAACCCATCGCGATCCCACCACAGTACTTTCACCAGGTGGCCCCCCTTGTTGCGAAACACAAACAGGCTGCCGGAGAGTGGATCGTGTCCGAGAAACGAACGGACCACCTCGGCCAGCCCGTCAAACGACTTGCGCATGTCGACCGGCGTCGTCGCTACCCACACCTGCACATTCTGCAAGTCAGCAGCAATCATGATTCGACTGGAGACTGCAGGGCACGAACCAATTCCGCAACTCGCGAAGTGGGAGTTGTCAGCGGAATGCGAAG
>JAGQOW010000003.1 GCA_020427155.1 Planctomycetales bacterium
CCTTTACACGCTGATGAAGATGCGCGTTGAAGAAGGGCGCACTGCGTTTGAACGTGAGAAACAAAGTTCGCCGATCGATCCTGAACGGTGTGAATGGCCGGACGAGTACTTTGATGAACACATCTGGTTTCAGCAGTGGCCCGATGAATTGCAGTTCAAGGTCATGGCCTTAGATCCGAGCAAGGGTGCGAATACCAGACAAGGAGACTATTCGGCATTCGTTATTCTTGGCGTCGACCGGCAAGGGTTGCTTTTCGTCGAAGCTGACCTTGCGCGCCGGCCTACGCCTCAAATGGTTGCCGAGGGTGTGGAGCTACTGAGACGCCATCGCATCGACACGTTTGGCGTCGAGGCGAATCAGTACCAAGAGCTGCTGGCTGGAGAATTCGAGACTGCGATGCTGCAGAGCGGTCTGCGGCAAGCCCCTCCTTGTGCGATTCATAATCGTGTGAACAAGCAAGTACGGATCCGACGATTGGGTCCCTATCTGTCCCAGCGGAGGATGCGGTTTCTTAAGGGCAATCCTTCCACGGTGATGCTGGTCGAGCAACTCCGCGACTTTCCGTTGGGCGCGCATGACGACGGACCAGACGCGCTGGAAATGGCGCTCAGAATTGCGGAAGAGCGCTTCCGTGGCAGTAACGTGGACGATGGGCTGGGAGACCGCATCCTCGTGATTGATTAGGAACTACAGAGGGAAGCCTATAGTGTGCAACTGAATCGAAATGATCGTTGTTGATCAGCAATTACTGGTTTACCACAGCGATGACATGGAGAAATAAAAAGCATGATTGAGACTAGCCGACTGGAGAAGCAGCTGAGTGAAGCCTGCAACGCGCTTTGGGATCAGTTTGTCGATCCCCGCGAGGCATTTCTGGACGATGACGGATTGTGGTGGAATACGGTGTCGGTCGATGGGCGCCCGACGAGGCAGGCGAGTGTACCCTTTGAGTCGGCAGACCAGCTGGCTGAGATTCGACAGCAGTGCCGTCGTTTGGCGGTTACTAACGAATACGCGATCAACGGCATCGAAAACCGTATCAACTATCTCGTTGGTACGGGTCACAACTATCGGGCCTCGATTCGCAAAGGAGTGCAGGCGTCGGCCGCACTCGAAGGAGAGGTGCAACTGGTGCTTGATGAATTCCTGCAGGTCAACCACTGGCAATCTCGACAGCAGGAAATCGTGCGACGGATGGATCGGGACGGCGAAGTGTTTCTGCGCTACTTTGCCGACCCTGACGGAACAACGCGTATTCGATTTGTGGAACCCGATCAGGTGCAGACGCCGAAAGAACTTGCAGACTACCCGGCGGCGAGTTTTGGCATTCATACCGAGTCGGACGACGTGGAAACCGTCTTGGGTTACTACATCGATGGCGAGCCGGTCGCAGCCGCTTCGATACAGCATCGCAAGGCCAACGTCGACGCGAATGTCAAACGTGGGTTGCCGCTTTACTATCCGGTCAGAAAGAACCTGCGTCGCGTGGAGAAGCTGTTGCGGAACATGAGTGTGGTTTCCGAGATTCAATCGGCGATTGCGCTGATTCGCAAACATCGCGGAGCAACGCGAACCGGCGTAGAAAAATTCGTATCTGACCAAAGTCATGAAACGAGAGTCGAGGGCGCTAACGGCCGCGTTCGGTATCTTTCTCAATACGCACCGGGCACGATTCTCGATGCACCAGCGGGATTGGAATACGATTTTCCAGCAAACGGGATCGACGCCAGCAACTTCGTGCTGGTATTGCAGGCTGAGCTGCGGGCGATTGCGTCTCGGCTGGTGATGCCCGAGTTCATGTTTACTTCGGATGCCTCGAATTCCAACTATGCCTCGACGCTGGTGGCCGAAGGACCTGCGATCAAGATGTTTGAGAGACATCAATCGAATCTGAAGAATCGAGATGCGGAGGTTATCTGGAAGGTAATTGAAAATGCCGAGGACGCCGGTCGTTTGCCTCAAGGGACGCGCCGGCAAGTAGATATCCAGATTACCCCGCCGACGTTGCGAGTACGAGATCAGGTGCGTGAGTGCCAGGTCGAGCGTATCGCTTTCGAGAAGGGGTTGCTGTCGGCGCAAACATGGAGTCTGCGGCTAGGATTGGACTACGACCAGGAGCAGAAGAACATTGCGATGCAAAAAAGCCAAGCGTCGCCCTAGTTGGGTCAAGAATGGGCAAGATTGTTTTGTGGTGATGTTGAAAGCACAGGTGGCCAAAAAACGTTGCTGAAAACGGCCGGCAAAGTTGCTAACCTGAACGCATCATGGGAACAAACATGCGATCCACTGGACGAGAGAAGAGCCGTCAGGCGGAGCTTGAGTTCAAGAAGCTTATGGAGAACGTTTGTGTTTCGGACTTCTACGGTACTGCGAGTGTCACCGTGAACATCCAAGACGGACACATTCAAACCACGCGTGTAACCGTAGATCGAATGATTCGCTAAGCACTAGCGGCTGGCAAGTCGCTGCTTGCTATTGGCTGGCGATAGTGGAGATTTCAGGGTATTGAATCGAGCTCGTGCCGTGAGGCGGCGCGGGTATCCAGTCGAGCCCCGCTTGCGACCAGGTTTTGGTTTCGAGCGGGGTTTTTTTATTGCTTCAAGTTGTGACCTCCTAATGAGGAACAGGCAAAATGGGTGAAGTGTTGCAGGATGAAGTATTGCAAGAATTCGTCGATTCGCATGGTGTGTCGGTGCGAGTAGACCAGGCGCAGGGTGTGTTAGAAGGGGTGAAGCTGCTTGGCTTAGAGTCGCGCAATGGCCGTCGGTATCGCGAAACCGCCTTGGCCAAGGCGGCGCCTTTGTATGAAGAAGCGAAGGTGAATGTCAACCACCCCCAGGGGAGCCCGCTCGCGCCACGCAAGTACGAAGAGCGGTTGGGAGTGATCCGTCAAGTGCGGATGCTGGCGGGCAAGGGACTCTATGGCAACCTGCATTTCAATCCGAAGCATGCCTTGGCCGAGCAGCTGGTGTGGGATGCGGAACACAACCCCAGGAATGTCGGTTTTTCTCACAACGTGACGGCTCGCCTATCTCGGGAAGGTGAAGTCGCGGTCGTCCAAGAAATTACCCAGGTGCAAAGCGTCGACCTGGTTGCCGACCCGGCGACGACTCTGGGTTTGTTTGAGCAGGCAGTGCCAGAGAGGGCAGGAGGTGGAGGGGCGGTCGTCAAGTTGGATGCCCTGACGGTCGAGACCCTGCGACTTCACCGACCTGACTTGCTCGAAGAGATTGAGTCGGGAGAGATCGGGCGATTGCATGCCGAACTCGAACAGGCCAGGGCAGAGTCTGCAGAGCTTGCGCATCGACAGCATGTGTTCGAGCTGCTTCATGAGCATCGGTTGTCGGTAGCAGGCGAAAACAAGAACGCCGAAGACGGTGCAAAAAGCCTGCCGGCAACGGTCAGCCGAGAGTTCTTCGGCATGTTGCTCAGGACGGAAGCAGACGAGCAGGTGAAAGCGTTGATCGCTGAGCGAGCTGAACTGATTCAAAGCACTGCCAAACAGGATTCTCGACACGCTTTTGGATACCAACCAAAGTCGTGGGACCAGCTATCAGTTTTCGCCAGGCAGCCGTCGGCGATTCAGTCGGTACAAGACTTTGCAAGGTGTCTCAAGTCGTCACTCAATTTGTACTATTGATCCCTGCGCTGCTAAAGAGCCCCCGCCAGAAACGTTTGCTGGTGGGGAGAAAGGCGTTTCCGGCGGGGGCCCTGGGCCCATTCGAAGCGCAGGGTTCAATAGGCCTAATAGAAAGCTTGTTTCAGAAAAGAATTACCACTTAGCAATTGGAGGAAAAGTCTCGTGGCAAACATTATGCGTTGGAGATACGGAGATACGAATCCGGTCATGATGCCAGTAGAAGTTGGTTTTAGCGTCGAAATTGGCGACCTGCTGTATCTGGAGGCAGGTAATGCCCGGCCTGCTTCGAGCATGCCCGACCAGGGCACGCTGGCGGCGAATCAAGAGCTGCTTCACGACAAATTCCTCGGTGTGGCGATGCAGAGTTCCAAAGCGGAAACTGCGACCCCCATCCGCGTCGCGACGAGCGGAGTGTTTGAGCTCGATTGTATCGCCGAGTCTTTTGAGCTAGGAGACCTCCTCGGCGGCCACGAAGAAGCGACGGGAACTCAACTCGACCAGCAAGTCGTGATGGGAGTTGCAACCGAGAACCTTGCCATTGGCCGTTGTGTGAAACGTACTCTGACTCCCGAAAACAAAGTGTTGCTGGAGATCGTGAGCACGGTAGTGCGGGGCGGACCGCAAGCAGCAGCGTGATATCAGCAGCCGGCGAAAGCGAAGTCAGCATTTTTTGGTCATTGCGAATAGAACCAAGCTTGTATCAAAGGAGAAAAGTCTGTGTCACTCAACTATCGCGAACTAAAGCGACGTTACGATTTGGATGGGCCTGAGAAGACGGTCCAACATCTTTCGGAAGCCCTGCAGGAAGGGCATTTGCGACCCGAGGAATTCAGCATACGCGACCTGGCAGAATCGCTTGTGCCTGACGGACGCGAGTGGGTGCGGATGCTCGATCCTCGCTCAGGCGGCAGCGTCAGTGTGGTCGAGGCGACCGAAGGAGTCGATGTCACGGCCTTTCTCAATATTACGGGGCAGGTGATCTACTCGAAGATCCTGGATGCCTACGAGCAAGACGCCTTTGTCGCCTCGAAACTTGTGCAGAGCATTCCTACGCGTCTCGACGGCGAGAAGATCCCAGGCATTACCCGCATCGCGGAAGAGATCGACGAGGTCGCACCAGGGATGCCCTACCCGAATCTTGGGTTTGGCGAGGATTACGTCGAAACTCCTCCGACATCGAAACGAGGCTTCATCGTGCCGGTGACCAAAGAGGCGATCTTTTTCGATCGTACCCATTTGATTCTCAGCCGGGCTGCAGAAGTGGGCGAGGTGTTGGGGCTGAACAAGGAGAAGCGAATACTCGACCTGGTAATTGGGGCCACCAACAACTACAAGTCGAACGGCACCAGTTACAACACGTACTACACCACTGGCCCGTGGGTCAACGAGCTGTCGGGCAATGAGCTAGTGGATTGGACCAATGTGGATGCGGCCGAGCAGGTATTTTCCGAGATACTTGATCCACATACCGACGAGCCTGTGCTAGTGAAAGCTACGACGGTTCTGGTCATGCCTGCTTACCGTCATGCGGCTCATCGCATCTTTAACGCGGCAGAGATCAGCTATTCTGGCGCCGGCGCTGAGACCGAAACCACGGCGGCGAATCCGCTAGGCAATTATCGAGTGGAAGAAAGCCGTCTGGCCTATCGGCGCATCTTGGCGACGGGGGAAGCGGCGGCAGATGCGAAGAAGTGGTGGTTCATCGGCGATTTCCGCAAGGCTTTTGCCTACATGGAGAATTGGCCGATCACGGTCACCCAGGCTCCGCTCAACAGTGAAGCCGATTTCAATAACGACGTTGTGCTGCGGTTCAAGGCTAGCGAGCGAGGCGCTGCTGCGGTGTTGAACCCACGCTATGTCGTGAAGTGTACCGGTTAGATCGTGTCGGCGTCAGGAGTCAGGAGACGGGAGCGCCAGGTCGAGAAAGGTGTCTTGGCCACTGGTCCCCGTGTCCTGCACCTGGCTTGCTAAGAAGCATGGTGTAATGAATACCACACCCGGTTAGGAGGAATCACTCAATGGCATCAGGCGATTCGCTGATTACTTTGGACGCATTGTCCAATCGACCTCCGACAAGCAACTATGCTTCGGTGGATTTGCGGAATGGGTTTGTCGTCTTGGATTTTGACGATACGGCCAATGAAACAGCGCTCTTCCTGGCTGTTTTGCCTAGCCATTACAGCGGGGGGTCGCTGGCAGCCACGGCCGGGTGGACGACCACTTCGGCAACGACGGGCAATGTAAAGCTGCGAATCGAAGTGACCCGAATAGCGAGCGGGGTGAGTTTTGATGCTCTCCCCGCAGCTGACGGAATGACCGAATTAAGCGTCGGCGCACCTGCCACAGCAGGAGAGTTGGCCATGGCGCAAACTGCGACGTTTGCCGCCGGGGACGCTGCAGCAGGCGATATGTTGCTAGTAAGTTTCACTCGCCTGGCGTCCGACGCCGGCGATACGATTGTCGGCGACTTTGAACTGGTTTCGCTTGTGATACTCGAGGCCTGAGCCGTGTCATTCTCACTCAATAACAGCAATGCTTTTTACTGCATTTCGTTTCCTTTGACGGGCTACCCGTTTTCGTTCGCAGGTTGGTTTCGAGTGCCGGCGACGCCCGCAATGACCTATCTCATGGGAGTCGCGAGTCTCGCTACTGGCGCTCGATGTGATTTGCTCTATGCGGGCAACGGCTCGAAGGAGGCCATCGCAAGAACGATGTTTGGGAGTTCGGGGTCTGCGTATTCGACAAGTCCCATGGTAGAGAGCCAATGGCATCACCTGGCAGCGGTGTTTGCTTCGGACAGCGATCGAAAGGTCTATCTGGATGGCGGCAACGTGGGCACAAACAATGTGAGTCTCGCGATTGGGCCACTTGATTTCTGCTATTTTGGCAACGGGTACAGTACGACGACGGTTGATGTGGGCGAAATATCGCTGGTCGGAGCGGCGCTGAGCAGCGAAGAGGTGCTTGCGCTTTCTCGTGGGGTATCGATACTCGCGTTGGCAGACTCGAGTCAGCTGATTACGTACCACGACTGCATCAGAAGTGCCATGCGCCCGAGATTGGGGCCCGATTTCTTTTCTAGTGGCAGCCTGGTAGTGAAGGACCATCCTCGGGCGACATATGCCAACGGTGGTACTCCTGTCGCGATGCCCAATCGAATCCGCGGGCCATTTCGCATTGAAGAAGCACTTGCTCGGGCCAGTTCCGATGCTGCAGGCCAATGTGCGATTGCCGGTTCTTACGCAGCAAATTCGTTTTTACCAGGTGAGGTGGTTAGCCAATGACTGTGGCAAGAGATATTCATGCAACCGTGTTTCGCAACGCTACCGCGACCTTTATGGCGCGCGTGGAGAATGCAGTAGGGCAAGCGATAACGCAAGCTTCGGTGGCGTCGGTGCATTATACGGTTTTCGAACTGGATGCGGTCGATCCTACTTCGCTCATGGCGGTTATTGGTCACGACGACGTTGTCCTGGCTGCAAGCGATGTGATATTCGACACGCTCCAAAGCGATGAGTCATGGACGGTTGATGCGACCGGCTACAATTTTCGACACGAATTGGACGTATCGTCGAACGAAGCATTTGCAAAGGCGGGCGGCCTCTATCAAGTGCGATACGAATTGATCGCGGTAGTTGGCCAGAAAATTGTGTTCCGTTTTAAGTTGAGGTGTATTTAAGGATGTCTAGCGAATCGCAGCAAATAGCGACGATACGAAGTCTGACGCTTACTCAGATGGAGGAGTTGCGCGCCAATCCGAAACCCACGTACTCGATCGACGGACAGCGTGTGTCTTGGTCTGAGTACTTCCAGTCGCTGCAGCAGACGGTCGATTGGTGCGATCGGAAGTTGGCGAGCTACGATCCGTTCGAAATTCAATCGCAGGGAACGACCTAATGGCGCCGAATTTGAAAATGGAAGAGGATTTTGCCGATCTATCCGACGGTCTGGAGAGCGTCGAATTGCGCCGGCTGCAGAGTGCCGAAAGAGTGACAGTTGACATTGCCAGGCGTATCGGTGCGGCAATGCGCGAAGCAACACCTGGCGGCGGTTTTGTACGTCAAGCCGATGCGGTTTGGCACTTGCAAATGCCGGGTGATGAAAGGGCTCCTGGTCCAGGCGATGTCGTAGTCGACGGCATCGGCGGGCATTGGACGATTCTCATAGCCAACGAGTTGCCCCTGCTGGGGCGGTGGAAATGCGAGACAAGAGACTTGAGTGTGGCCTATGGATGCCTGAATCGTGTGGACGTGGAGCGGGCGGTGTGGGGCGATCTTGGCTCGGGGCCAGAGATTGTCGATTGGGTGTATGCCTTTACTGCGCTGCCAGTCAGGATTCAGCCTGATGAGATCATTGTCGACGATACGTCTGACCCGCCAGCGTCTCATTATTTTTTTGAAATCACCCTCAGCGAGTCTATAGCACTCGAAGCGGGCGATCGATTTGTTGCAGAAGACGGCGCCGTGTACCTTCTGCAGTCGTACGAAGGGGCGGAACGAATTGACCGACTGCCGGTGGCCAGGGTGCTGCGGCAGGAGGAGTGAGGCAGGAGTGGGTGCGATCAATCGACGGTGGTGACTCGGCGATACAGCCAAGCGACGAAATCGCGCATCAAGTGGGCTTCGCTGCTTTCGAGAATGACGGCAACCTCGAGCATCAGTTGCCGTCGAGCATTCATCGCTTCAGCTGCGGCAAGTGTGCCTGCCTCGGTCAGTTCGCCCCCCACGGCCATGCGACTGAAGAGTTCTTCGAAATCAGCTTCGGTCCAGCGCGCGAAAGTTTCGGGGTGGGCGTCGACTACGTCGGCGGCCACCGGGTTGGTCGCCATATCAAATGCGGAGGGACTACTCTGATAAGGATCCTGGAACAGTTCGTCGGCCGAGACGCCCAGGCCCTCGGCTAGTTTGTGAAGAGTGCGGGCATGGGGTCTGGTGCTGTCCTGCAGGATGCACCGCAAGGTGCGGTGGTCGAGACCGGTGGCCTCGACAACTTCTTGAAACGTCATGTCCAATCGCGCCATCAATCGCCGGACATTGGTTCCATGCAGAGTTTGCAGATTGGGTGGAGAACTCAAAGTTTGGGTGGGAAGCACGCTATCAACCACCGGGGGTTCTGAGGGGCGTACTGGAGATATATACAGACGTACAGTAATCAGATGTGATTGTCAAGTGGCAGATTGCCGCTGACTCGAGTAATCACTGCCTACGGCTGTTGCCCAGGCGAAAAGAGAAGTCGATGCCCAATTGATAGAAACCGCCTCCAAAGGCGTTAAAGCGGACAATACGGCCGAATATTTGAATGGACTGGAGGCCATTGGGGGTAAGCTGGATCGCGACATCGCTGCTGGTAGGTTCGCGTTGTGAGATGCAACCCAGGCCGTTTTCTGACAAATCGATCACCAGGCAGCTGAAGGGGTCGCTGACTAGGGAATAGTCGTTCTGCATAAGTATGGCCGAGGCGTGCAGCCTTCTGGTGACCCGTCGTGAGCGCCGCCGCTCATTGCCGCTGGGGGGGCCAGAGTGCAGAGTAATTCGCTCAGTAAGCGTCAGCACATTGCTGGGGACTTCCAGTATTTCCTGAGCATCGAAATGAACTGGAGCCAGGCAGACGAGTGGGGCCGTTTCGGCACAGAGATCGGCAGAAGCAACCCCGACTATGGGACTGCCGCAACCAAGGCATTCCCAGAGCGCGGCAGTTTGTCCCGGACTTGAGAGACGTAAAGGCAGTCGGGCGCTGCATTGGCGGCACTCGATATTGCCGTCCGAGACTAACTTGGCAGTAGTTGAGGTAGCCATAAGAGTGATTGCCGCGATCTACTCAAGCGATTTGTCAGGCAGCAGTCGAACTCGAATCGGGAATTCGCTCGACAAGGGAGAGCAAGCGCCCTCGGAGCGATTTGCAAGCAAGTGCGATGTAGCCGTCGTAGAATCCGTTTATCAGGAAGACAGCCGCTTTCCCTAGAAAACTTAGCTTATAAGTGGTAGCGAGTCGCGGAAAAGGCGCTAGATGTGCCGGAGAATCCAGAACAATCGGCACAACCGTACGGATCTCAGTAGCTATCTTCCCCGGCTTAACTGGGCTGAAGCTGCTCAGAATTCTAAGAGCATCCGATCAGTGCCGATTTCGATGTGCGGAAAAATCTTACGAGCGGAGTCGAGATCCAGTTGATCGTCGCTGGCAAAGAGCGGATTGATGTGGACGAGTACCATGCGGCCGACGCCGGCTTTGGCCGCGACTTCGGCCACTGGGGTCAGGCAGCTGTGGCCGGTGAGTTCAGCCTGGTCCGCCATTGAGTCGTCGAAATAACACTCGTGAATCAGCAGGTCGACTCCCCGAAGCTTTTCTACGTATTTAGCGTCGGCCGAGGCTACGGTGTCGGTCACATAGGCGAGCGAGCGATCAGGCCAATCGACTCGATAGCCGACAGAACCGCCGGGGTGCTTCAACGGAAAGTGGGTGAGAACCGATCCGTCCAGGAGCTTGATCTTGGGCTGGAGAGCCTTGGTGTCGAATGGGGGATCGACAGGAAACAGCATTTCGGAGAAGAGGTGTTCGGCGACAGCATCGAGCTTTGCTTGTTCGCCATGGACGATCACTTGCTCGAGAGGGTGCTCCTGGAGAATATCGAACATATAGGTCAACCCTGCCACATGGTCGAGATGAGCATGGGTGAGAAAAATATCGAGAGTGTCGGTCGCTAGGTATTCGGCGACGCGATACATAGCCGAGCCCGCATCGAAGACCACGCCGATTTCGGGGAGCATGAGGCATGCTGTGTGCCGGCGGTCGTTTGGATGGTAGCCGGTGGTGCCCAGCAATAGAAGTTTCATAATGGCCCGTGCTCCGGCGAAAAAGTACGATAGACATTGTACAAGCGGTCCGGCACGGAATCTATGACTGGTTTCTGACAATGGAAAACAGATTGACGATCGATGAGGAATCCGCTGATTCCAAAAGGCGAAGTTTTGGGGGACTGGGTCGCTTCGGCATCTGGTTGGTTGCAGGAGGGCTGTTGCTGGTGGGAATATGGGGGCTGATGGTCAGGTCCCACGCTGGTCCGCAAGTGGTTGTCTATACGGCGCTGGATCAAGATTTTTCGGAGCCCGTATTTGAAGAATTCACTCGACAGACAGGGATTGCCGTTCTGGCGAAATTCGACACCGAATCAACCAAGACCGTGGGACTTACCCAGGCGATTTTCGCCGAACGCGATCGACCTCGATGCGACGTTTTTTGGAACAACGAAATCGTCAATACATTGCGGTTGGATCAGGCAGGGCTGTTAGGCCAGTATCAAATTCTGGCTGAGTCGCCATTTCCCGAGCAGTATCGATCGTCGCGGGGAGCGTGGTTTGGGTTTGCTGCGCGTGCGCGTGTGTTGATCGTCAACACCGAGTTGGTACCCGAAGAAGACATTCCCAAGTCGATAGCCGATTTGACCGATCCCAAGTGGCAGGGAAAGGTTGGTATTGCCAAGCCTTTGGCGGGTACGACGGCTAGTCACGCGGCTTGTCTATTTGCTGTTTGGGGTGATGAACGTGCCGAGGAATTCTTCTTGGCGATCAAAAACAATGTCCGAGTGATGGCGGGTAACAAGCAGGTGGCGATCTCGGTTGCCGCGGGCGAATTAGCATTTGGTTTAACCGACACCGATGATGCAATCATCGAACGCGAGCAAGGCAGGCCAGTGACGATCGTTTACCCCGATCAAGGCGAAGAGG
This sequence comes from Planctomycetales bacterium, assembly GCA_020427155.1. GTDB lineage: Bacteria > Planctomycetota > Planctomycetia > Pirellulales > Lacipirellulaceae > Bythopirellula. The sequence continues at coordinate 11,363 of JAGQOW010000003.1, forward strand.
GTTTAGGGACGCTGTTCATTCCCAATACCGTGGCCATTATCAAAGATGCACCTCACCGGAAAGAGGCGGAGAAGTTGGTCGACTATCTGCTTTCGGCGCCAGTGGAAGAAATGTTGGCCGCGGGTCCCAGTGCGCAGATTCCATTGAACAAGACGATCGATAAGCGTTTGCGTGTCGAGTCGCCGCAGACGATTCGTGCCATGCAGGTAGATTTTGAAGAGGCCGCGGCCAGATGGGATCATGTGGCTGCGTTCTTGAGAGAGAAGTTTGCCTCTGAAGACTAAAGGCCCCGGCGATGCCGGCGGCGGGGTCGTTGGCCAGGTGGGGTAGGCTTGGGGGCCGCAGTTTCGCTGCTGGTCAGTTCTTGGGGAGGAGCTGCTTGGGCGACGGCCTGGAAGCCCTCGATTTCGTCGCGACTCAATTGTTTGTTGATGAGCATTTCGATTCGGGTCAGTTCGATTCCTTGTTCGGGGGTCACGAAGGAGAAGGCGATGCCCTCGCGCCCCATGCGGCCGGTGCGCCCCACACGGTGGACGTAGTCATCGGAGGATTGCGGCAGGTCGTAGTTGATGATGTGGGAGACGCTTGTGACGTCGATTCCCCGACCCACGACATCGGTAGCGATGAGAACGCGCACGTCGCCGCTTCGAAAGGAGCGCATCACCCGATCGCGGGCGCTTTGCTGCATATCGCCATGAATACAATCGACGGCTTTGAGTTTCTGAGAGAGTTTTCGGTGCACGCGGTCGGTGCCTCGCTTGGTGCGGCAGAAGACGATTGTCTGTTCGGGCTGCTCGCGTTGCATGAGACGCAATAGCAACTCAAACTTGCGTTGTTCTTCGACCGTGAAGTAGTGTTGCTCGATTGTGCTGACCGACTTGGTTTGAGGCGAAAAGTCCATGACGACCGGCTCGTTCATATAGCGTTTGGCAAGTCGTTCGACCCCGGGGGCGACCGTTGCGCTCAGGAGCAGGGTTTGCCGGTTGCGAGGACAGCGTCGCAGAACTTTTTCGATATCGGGTCGGAAACCGATGTCCAGCATGCGGTCTGCTTCGTCGAGTACTACACACAGCAGCTCATCCAAGCGTAGTGTGCCCCGAGCCAGATGATCTAAGACCCGTCCGGGGGTGCCGACGACAATATCGCTGCCGCGCTGCAGTTGCGTGATCTGACTGCGAATCGGTTTTCCGCCGTATAGTGCAATGCAGCGTATTTTCCTTCCGAGAGCTAACTTCGAGATCTCGTCTCGCACTTGAACGGCCAACTCTCGGGTAGGAACCAAGACAATGGCGAGAGGATTCTTGCTTTTGGACGAGATATGCTCGAATTTTTCGAGTAGTGGAATTGCGAAGGCTGCCGTTTTGCCGGTTCCGGTACGTGCCTGGCCAAGCACGTCGGTGCCGGCCAGTGCGTGGGGAATGATACCTGCCTGGACAGGACTCGGGGTATGGTACGCGGCCGCGGATAACGCTTTGAGCATTATCGCGGAGAGTCCCAGTTGGTCGAAACCGACTTCCGAAGGAGCGTGGGAGTGGTCGTCGGATCGAGAGTTTTCAGAGGCCAAGGCGGGAGGGGTTCCAGAGAGGACTACAGCGGGGGCAGGCAGAGGAAATCGTGCATAAGTAGGCCAAGCACCAGCGATTAGGCTATCAGGTTGAAAGAAGCGGGTCAACGAAGATCGCTGTCCAGATTAGTGAAACGAGCGGGAGGAATGGCAGAAAAAGAAAAGCCGGTCGCGCTGAAATCAGCACAACCGGCCGTGGGATTAGAAATCGGTTGAGTGCCGCGCGAAGCGGCACTAGCGAACCGACGCACGCAGGCCAACGACTAGGTGGCCTTCTTGCGAGCAGTCTTCCTCTTCGTAGCAGCCTTTTTCTTGGTGCTTCGCTTAGCGGCGGCTTTCTTTTTGGTCGCCTTCTTCTTTGTCGACTTTTTGGCAGCCTTCTTTTTGGTTGACCGCTTGGCTGTCTTCTTCTTGGCCGTCTTCTTTTTGGTGGCCTTCTTCTTAGGCGACTTCTTTGCGGCCTTGCGTTTGGTTGCCTTCTTCTTAGGCGATTTCTTTGCGGCTTTTTTCTTTGTTGCCATAGCCTTTTGGCTCCTTACCTATCGGCGCCCTGGTCGTTCTATGGTCTTCTTCCTGGGCGCTAGAAAGTGAGGAAGAGAGACCAACAAGAATCGATCGAATCTGGCCGTGCCTCGCAGGGTTTCAAGCCAGTTCGATACTTCCTATCAATTAAGGCTCGATGCCGTTCGGAAAAGGGCGTCGATGACCTAACGAACCGAAAGCTTCCACTCCTTGGTATTACAGATGTCCGTCTCTGTGAGGCGATGGTAGGCGGTGAAACCCGCATTGCTCCTGAAGAAAAAGAGTATTCTTCAGGTCGTTCACCACCTCAGTCGCGCGCATTGAACCAATTCCGCGTGAAACTCGTCAAGTCGAATTATCAAATTTTTTTAGGGCGAGGCCTCTTTTTTTCTCGATTGGCGCGCAGCGGAAGCTTGTTCGAGAGGTTGCCAGGGTGTTGTAGGGGAACCTTGGCGGAGGTCTTGGGATCGCATCAGTTGGGCTGCGCTGCCCATGTTTCCAAAAGGCGTGTTTGGTCGAAAAACGCTTGATTATTAGTACCTAACGGGCTTTTGAAGAAGCAGCCCAGGAATGTCATGCAGCCCACTTCGCCGCGTTGACGGGCCACTTCGGCGAAGCGGGCGAGGTCGAGAACCAGGGGAGCTGCAAGGAGCGAATCGCATCCTTGCCAGGTGAATTGAAGCGTCATGGGGGTATTCAAAAAACCTCGAAAATGGATGTGGTCCCAGGCAGTTTTCCAGTCGGCGAGGCTTTCGATGTGTTCGATCGAGACCAAGGTCTGAGGTGCATAGCCCAGAATGGCTTCGAGCAGATGGTCTTTGCTCTTCACCTTGGAAGCCTTGTTACTGGGATCGTCGAGTACCTTGCCATCGAGATTGCCGAAGATGTTGTGCCCGACCCAGCTCATGACATCGAGGTTGCGAGCAGCAAACATCGGCGCCAAGACGCTTTTGAGTAAGGTTTCTCCGGTTTTGGCGTCGCGGCCGGCGTGCCGCGCAGAGCGCTCGCGCGCCAGTTGGTCGATTCCTGGCGGAGTGGCGCCGAGTGAAGGTGTGAAATTGATGTACGTCATCCCCAGGTCCAGCGCTGCGATCGCATAGAGGCTACTGGCGGGTAGCGGGCAATCGGCCTGCCGCAATAGCGTTTGGGTCTGTGACCAGGAGTGGGGCCAAATCGATTCGTCAATCGGGGCTTCGGTAGAAGCGAGATTGATGACGATGACGTTCTCAAGTTGATTCTGGGCTCGAAACTCTGCGAGATCGGCTTGGATCTGCTCGATCGCGGCACTTGGCTCGAGTTGATCCGGAGCGTCTTCAGGAGCCAGTTTGCGAATGGTGTGGCCAACGTTCCAGAGGATGCCGGACCGGATTCTCGATTCTATCTGGTTCAGCTCTTCCCGGCAGGCAATCAGCGTCTCGGCATCGAAGACGCGGCTTTCGCGGTTCAATCGCAAGGCTTCGTCGTAAAGGGTGACGTCGCGAATTTCGTGGCCGCCGATGACAAAATCGCCCCAGCCTGGGAGCGGGAGTTGCGAGAAAACTGGGAGTGCGCTGACGAGCCCAGTTTCGTCGGTTTGTTGATGCTGCAGAGCGGTCAGCCCGATGGCCGAGGAGGTGGCGACCCCACCGCGGGCGCCGATGAACCAGATGCCGATACGAGGGGTAGTCATAGACACTCTGAGAGGACATTAATGCATCAGACATGGCAAGTGAGCACTTCAGACGGGTGCACCACTTGGAACCGTTGACAGGAGGGCTTACTATTGTCGCATGGGCCGGCGTGCAGCGTCAACGACCAAGCGAACCTTGGATTGAATGGCCGGCTCTACAAGTGGGGATGTCGTCCACTTTGCGCTAGCCAAAATCAACTTCCTGCCACGAAGGAAAAAGATGTTAGAAACGATCCCTGCCGCACCGCGTGACGCAATTCTTGGCCTTACTGCCGCTTTTCGCGAAGATCCGCGCAGCGAGAAGATCAACCTCAGCGTCGGCGTGTACCAGGACGAAACAGGCAAAACGCCGACTTTGGAGTGTGTCCGGATTGCCGAACAGCGATTAGTCGAGTCGGCTGCAGGCAAATCGTATTTGCCCATTCCGGGAGCGCCGGAATATGCAGAGGTGGTACAGGAACTGGCCTTTGGCGCGACCCACGAAGTGGTAACTTCAGGACGCATCGCATCGGCCCACACTCCTGGGGGGACAGGCGCGCTGAGGGTTGCTGGAGATTTCCTTAAGTCAAATTTGCCGTCGGCCACGATCTGGATGAGTGAACCCACGTGGCCCAACCACGGCAACATTTTTGCCGCAGCTGGAGTGCCCGCGAAGAGCTATGCGTATTTCGACCAGGAATCCAACGGCTTGGCCATTGGGCCGATGCTGGAGGCAATCAAGCAGATGCCAGCAGGCGATGTCATCCTGTTGCACGGCTGTTGCCACAATCCGACGGGCATTGATCCGACGCCAGAACAATGGAAGCAGATTGCCGAGGCGGTCCGGGACCGAGGTTTGTTGCCGTTGTTGGATTTCGCCTACCAGGGTTTCGCCGAGGGTATCGACGAAGATGCCGTTGGCTTGCGTGCTTTCTCACAACCCGGGTCGGAAATGATTGTATGCAGCTCATTTTCCAAGAACTTTGGACTGTATCGAGAACGGGTCGGGTCGTTGTCAATCGTCTGCCCCAATGCGGACGTGGCCAGTGCGATCCAAAGCCAGATCAACAGTGCGATTCGCGCCAACTATTCAAATCCGCCTGCTCACGGGGCTGCGATCGTCAATTGTGTTTTACGAGACGAAGCCTTAAGAAAGACCTGGGAGAAAGAAGTGGCGACCATGCGGAGCCGCATCAACGACACCCGAAAACAGTTTGTCGATGCGCTGACTGCAAAAGGAGTCCCAGGAGATTATTCCTTTATTACTCGGCAGCGAGGGATGTTTTCATTCAGCGGGCTCACCAAAGAGCAAGTTGAGGTGCTTCGCGAGAAATATGCGATTTACATCGTGGGCTCGGGACGCATCAATGTTGCCGGGCTAACGCCAGCGAATATCGACCGGGTAGCAGAAGCGATTGCCGTGGTGGTGGGTCCAGCGGCTTGAGCGAAGTAGCGGATAGGCTCAGGTCGAACTACCCTTGGCTCCTGCATTCTGGTACCCTCACAGGAAAGAGGACTATGAATTCAGGCGAGAGAACCCATCCGTGAACATCCTGTTCGCTACGACTGAAGCGGTGCCGTTCTGCAAGACTGGCGGGCTTGGCGACGTCTGTGGCAGTCTCCCTCGCGAACTTGCCAAGCTCGGTCACCAGCCGACGCTCATATTGCCTGCGTTTCGGCAGGTCTTCGAATCGGGATTGCGGCTCGAGCCGACCGAGGTCGTCTTTCAGGTTCCCATTGGTCAAAAGCGGGTGCAGGGCCAATTCTTGCGAAGCCAGCTGCCGGGCACCGACATCCCGGTTTATTTTGTCGAGCAATCAGACTACTACGATCGTCCGGCGCTGTATGACGAAGGTGGCGAAGAGTATCGAGACAACTGCGAGCGTTTTACGTTTTTCTGCCGTGCAGTGCTCGAGGCGATTGTTAATCTGGACCTTGGTACCGACCTGTTGCACTGCCACGATTGGTGTACGGGTCTGATCCCTGCTTATCTCAAGACGCTGTACAACGACCGATCGCCTTTCGACCAGATTGCTTCGGTCTATACGATCCATAATCTGGCTTATCAGGGCAATTTCTGGCATTGGGATATGGTGCTGACGGGCATCGATTGGAAGTATTTCAATTGGCGGCAGATGGAGTTCTACGGCAACTTGAACTTCATGAAGACGGGCATTTCTTTCGCCGATACCGTGAGTACGGTCAGCCCGACTTACGCGCAAGAGATCATGAGGCCTCCGCTCAGTTGTGGTCTGGAAGGGTCGCTACAACATCGGCGAGAAGACCTGTTTGGTATCCTCAATGGTGCTGACTACAACGATTGGAATCCGGCGACTGACGCGTTTCTTGGCGAGAACAGGTACGATGCCGGGAACTTTGAGACGGGCAAGGCGGCTTGTAAGGCCGCTTTGCAAGAGGAACTGGGACTGCCGATCAATGCCGACGTACCGTTGCTTGCTGCTGTGGGGCGCTTGGCGGATCAGAAGGGCTTCGACCTGATTGCACGTGTGATGCAACAATGGGTTAACCAGTCGGACTCGCAGTGGGCAATCCTTGGCACGGGTGATCCGAAGTACCATCGCGTATTGGGGCAGATGGCAGCGGAGAACCCACAGAAGATGGCTGTTCGATTGGAGTTTTCCAACGAGTTGGCTCACCGTATCGAGGCAGGGGCGGACATGTTTCTCATGCCTAGCCAGTACGAACCTTGTGGGCTCAACCAGCTTTACAGCTTGAAGTACGGCACCGTGCCTATCGTGCGCTCCACGGGCGGCTTGGCTGATACGGTGGTCAATACTACTCCTGATTCGATTGCCGACGGCACGGCGACTGGCTTTGCATTTGGCGAGTATACGTCGTTGGCCCTCTCCGAGGCCATCGCTCGAGCTTGCGAACTCTACGACGACAAGCCCAAGTGGCAACAATTGATCAGGACCGGGATGCAGCAAGACTGGTCTTGGCGACGGAGTGCCGGTCAGTATGTCGAGTTGTACGAGCGTACCTGCGCCAAGGCTCAGCAAGAGGTGTTGAGCTAATCGACGGTCCCCTTTCAGAAATGCGATTAGACCCGATTACGGGTCGTAAGGTACTGATAGCCGAGGATCGGGCAGGTCGGCCCAACGACTTTGTGTCGGCCGAGGTGGTTCAGCCCACGGGCGCTGCTTCGTGCCCCTTTTGTGTTGGGCACGAACGGGAGACTCCCCGCCCATTGCTGGAGATTCTCGACGAGCAGGGCGATTGGCAATTGCGAGTCATTCCCAACAAGTTTCCTGTCGTCTCCAGCGGCGCTGACTCGCAGAAGGAGAAGTCATCGGGCCTCTTCACAGTGCAGGCAGCATTAGGCGCCCATGAAGTGATCATCGAGTCGCCTCGTCACTTTCAGGATTTCACAGATCTTTCGCTAGAGCAATTGACCAGCGTATTGCTCGTCTATCGCGACCGACTACGGCATTGGTCGGTTGAAGGGCGTATTCGGCACGTCACGGTTTTCAAGAATGTGGGCTATGCGGCGGGGGCGTCGCTGGAGCATGTCCACAGCCAACTGTTAGCGTTGCCATTCGTTCCGGACGTGATTGGGGAGGAAATGCAGTGCGCCGTTGCCTACTACGAACGAGAGCAAGAATGCATATTCTGCCGGCTGCTGCGAGAGGAATTTGCGTCTGGTCAGCGATTGGTATGCAGGGAAGGGGGGTTCGCAGCAATTTGTGCTTATGCGGGCCGGCAACCCTTTGAGACGTGGGTCTTGCCCGAGCCTCACGCCCCGTCTTTCACAGAGCTTACGAACGACGAGGCGAAGTCACTGGCAGTGTTGCTTCGACAGCTTTTGCGGAAGCTCCAAACCCAGTTGAAGCCGCTTTCCTACAATTTGCTTCTGCACACGGCTCCCTTTGGCGAGGCGAAGTCAAGTTGCTACCATTGGCACCTGGAAATCGTGCCTCGAACGGCTCAACTGGCAGGACTAGAGTGGGGTTCCGGCTTGTTGGTCAGTTCGCTGGCGCCTGAGCGAGCCGCCAAACTGTTGCGGGAAGCAGACGGCTAGGGGACTGGCTACCGATCCAGTAAAATAGGTTGGCCTCGGCAGCCTTGAGGCCTGTAACGGCTAGTAGGTTGCTGCTGTGCAAATCGTGCCGATCATTCTTAAAAGACCTTCAGCTACCTGCTAGCGTAAGTTTCGTTGACCGGTATTCTTAAGAGAGTTCCGCCAATTGCTAGCAAGCTCACAAATGCGACAGCCCTGAAAAGCCGCCATGACTCATCCTCTTCGACTTGTCCTTGTATTCCACAACCATCAGCCGGTGGGCAATTTCGACGGCGTATTTGAGCAGGCTTATCAAGACAGTTATCTGCCGTTTCTCGATGTCTTTGAACGGTATGAGCAACTTCGAATCGCGATCCACACCAGCGGCTCGCTAATGGAATGGCTGGACGCCAATCATCCGGAATACGTCGACCGTCTGGCTGGAATGGTTGCCTCGGGGCGCATTGAGATCGTCGGAGGGGCTTACTTCGAGCCAATTCTGGCGATGATTCCCTCGCGAGATCGGGTGGGACAGATCACGTCCTATAGCAAGTGGCTTCAGGATCGACTGGGTGCGACCATCAGCGGAATGTGGGTGCCGGAGCGGGTATGGGAACAGTCGATGGCCAGCGACCTGGTGCGTGCTGGCATGAGCTACACCATTCTCGATGATTTTCATTTTAAGAACGCGGGTCTCACGGAACAGGAGTTATTCGGTTACTACGTGACCGAAGACGATGCTCGAGTGTTGAATGTCTTGCCGGGCAGCGAGCCAATGCGCTATAAGATTCCTTTTCAGCCTCCTGAAGAGAGCATCAACTACCTAAAGTACGTAGCCGAGCAGCAGCCAGGCGCGATGGTCGTCTTCGGTGACGACGGCGAAAAGTTTGGCACCTGGCCGGGGACGAAGGAACACGTTTACGACCACGGCTGGCTAGCCAACTTCTTCGACGCGCTAGTTGCCAACAGTGAATGGCTCAAAGTAACAACTCCGAGCGAAGCGATAGCTAGCGTACCGCCGCTAGGGAAGCTTTACATTCCTGAGGGCAGCTACCGTGAAATGACCGAATGGGCGCTACCTGCCGCGAAGATCAACGAATACGAAGACGTACATCATGAACTGGAAGACGAAGGCAAATGGCACCGCGTCTCGCAGTTTGTGCGGGGCGGCTACTGGCGCAACTTCAAAGTGAAGTATCCAGAAACCAACACCATGTATTGCCGGATGCAGATGGTCAGCCAGCGCCTTCAGCAAGTCGTTGAACGTGGTGAGACAGGTGAGCTGGTAGACCAGGCACGGCTGGAGCTTTACCGCGGTCAGTGCAACTGTGCATACTGGCACGGAGCATTTGGCGGCGCTTACCTCCCGCATTTGCGCAATGCGGTATACCAGCACCTGATCGCGGCCGACAATCTGCTTGACCAGGCGGAGAATCGCGCGTGGCAGGCGGATCAGCAGCCCTGGGTCGAAATCGGAGCTGGAGATTTCAATTCGGATGGACGGTCCGAAGCTAGATTGGCTAACAACCGGCTCATGGTATTGGTCAATCCCGTCGAGGGTGGGCAGATCTATGAGCTAGACGTGAAATCGATTTGCCACAACTTGCAGGCAGCGCTCACTCGCCGGCCTGAGGCGTACCATCGTAGCGTGTTGCGTGGACCTTCCTCTGGAGACGGTGGTGTGTCGAGCATCCACGATCAAGTGATCTTCAAGCAAGAGGGCCTCGACCAGCGATTGGGTTACGATGCGTGGAAGCGGCAGTGCCTGGTCGACCACTTCTTTCCGGCTGGAGTTACGCCCGAAGAAGTCGCACGAGGAAGTGCCGAGGAACTGGGCGAATTTGTGCTCGGTACTTACGAATCGAAGCTACGTCGTAGCGAGGGCCGCGTGCAGCTTCAGATGACTCGAGAAGGTCGAGTTGCAGGACACCTGTTGCATATCACCAAGGGTGTAACGTTGAATGCAGGCGCTGCGGTATTGGAAATCGCTTACCTGATCGAGAATCTCCCCAACGATTTACACATCCACTTCGCGCCCGAGTTTAACTTTGCGGGATTGCCAAGCGGCGCCGATGATCGGTACTTCCGGGACGGCGAAGGCAACTCGCAGGGCCAGTTGGGCCAACAACTGGATCTGGCAAACACTACCGAGTTGGGGCTTGTCGATCAGTGGTTGGGAATTGACGTAGGCTTAGATTTTGACCGACCGACCGCTATTTGGACTTACCCGGTCGAAACGGTTAGTCAATCGGAGGGCGGTTTCGAGCTCGTTCACCAATCGGTAGCGGTAGTGCCCCATTGGCACTTGTTGCCCGACATTAATGGCTGCTGGAGCGTGACTGTCAAGCTGTCGGTCGACACGCAGCTGGCCGAACAACGCATGGAGGAAGTGGCGGCAGCAGCTACCGCCTGAAGCCGGAATCAGCAGTTTGCCAGAGCGAGCCAATCGATCTCGGCTGCCAATTCTCGCTGATGATATGCCACGTTGGCCAGTAGCGGTACGTTGCAATGGGCGGCGATTTCTGCAGCGTTAGTCTCGATGCTGGGGTCGTCTGCCCGCGGTGCAGTTTGGCTGAGCACGAGGCCAGCGATTGGCAATTCAGGCGCGACGGCGCTGGCGGTGATCAGCGTCTGGAGCGTCGCATTAATCGTCCCCAGCTCATTGGACGAGACCACCAATAGCGGGAAGCCCAAATCTGCCGCCAGGTCGGCGTTGTAATCGTCGTCGCTGATGGGCGACATCAACCCGCCGGCCCCTTCGATCAGCACGACATCGCACTCCTGTAGCCAATAGTCAAGCCCTGTTCGCAGCAATTGGCTGTCGACTCGTTTTCCTTCGGCAATGGCCGCCAATGGCGGCGCGAGCGGCTGAGAGAAACGCTGGGGGCAAACCCGATGAAGTTCGCCAGGGCGGCCGGCGGCGTTCCACAGATGTCGCGCGTCTTCGGCAACGAGCCCATTGCCTTCCAGCGGGCACCCGCTTTCTACGGGCTTGTATACACCAACGCGACAACCTTGCATGACAAGTGAGCGAGCGATCATCGCGGCGATATGCGTTTTACCCACACCCGTATTAGTGCCAGTGATAAAAAGTCCAGGCATAGAGTTGGCGAATCAGAGTACGAGGAATTCTTCGACCGCCTCGCGCATCGCCTGGCGGTCGGCCGAGGCGCTGGTCCAGATCTCGAAGGCTAACGCGGCTTGTTCAATGAGCAGCGTTAGTCCGTCGATCGTAGGGCAGCCGCGGCTGGTGGCTGCGCGAATGAGTTGGGTCGTCGGCGGATTGTAAACAACGTCGGCCACTACGGCGGACTTGGAGAGACTCTCCAGCGAGACTGGCAAGCGACCGCCGAGTTCATTGCTACCAACCGGGGTCGCATTGATGAGTGCCTGACATTCGGCGCTGGGCTCGTAAGGATTGTTCGGGTCAAGCGCCTCCACTCGGCAATGCGTCAGGGGCGTCTGCTCTTTAAGTGTCTGCGCCAACTCGCCAGCATCGCGGGATTCGCGGCAGGCGAAGACCAGTTCGCCGACGCCCACCAACGACAGTTCGGCGCCAATGGCTCGGGCGAGCCGCCCGGCGCCAAGAATTGTGACTCGAGCATCCTTCAACGAGCCAGCCTGTTCCAAGAGTTGCCGCAGCGCCCGGCCTTCGGTGTTGTAACCAAGGAGTCGACCTGCGACTTGCTGGATGCAGTTTACTTGCCCGCTGATGCGCGCTGCCTCGCCAATTTCTTCGAGATAGGGTTGCACCCGCGAGCGATGAGGCGGAGCGAGCATCACACCATGGAAGCCGAAGATGCGAGCGCCGCGTAGGGCTCCTTCAAGTTCCAGCGGCGAAACCTCAAAAGTGAGAAATCGCCAGTCGAGCCGGGCCGCGTCGAACGCTTTTTCCAGCATGTATTGCGTCGGATTGCCAGCTACTGGCGCACCCATCAAACAACACACGTCCTGCTGCGGCTGACTACTCACGCGAATTCTCGGGGGCAAAAATGGCACTTGAGGCAGCACGAGACCGCCAAACCGCCCATTCTGACCATCCCCGGCCAAGTTTTCAACGTCAGAGCCAGAACTTGCATTCAGGCACCCCCAACTCGCATGGTATCGTTAAACAGTCGAGCCGTTTGCCCGACAGGTTCGCTATCTGCCCGCTCCAAAGTTCGCTCGTGAAGAGGAGAGCTGCAACGTCCGATGCTCCGCGACCATCCCCTCACCTGGTTGTTTGTCATCGCGTCGATTTGCGTCGATCTGGTGTTTGTGATGACCGAGCGAGGTGATGATCTCTCGGCTTTCCGGTTTGGCATGGTCTTGGGGCAACTGGCGGCCGTGGCGATCTGGACCTCACGAACCCAGCTTCATCGTCTTGCCAAGGTGAGCATACTTACTGCGGTAGTGGGGTTGTTGGCCAACATTCGGGTGGACGCAGCCCCAATCTCGATTTGGCTGGCTTTTGATGTGCTCTATGTGTCTGCGATTGCCGTCGCAACTTCCTTGAGTGATTCGATCCACGATAAGCGAAGATTTCAGTCAGGGATGGATCGTAAGCGATGGCAGATCTCGCTCGTCGAATGTATGGGCTGGCTCACCCTTGCTTCGATCCTAAGTTTTGGGGCTCGTCATATGGACTACTCCTTTCTCAGCCCAGAAGTGATCGATGAGGTCTTGGCCACGCTGGCGGTTCCGATCGTATTGGCAATACTCACGCGGCGCGATCTGCGAGATGTAAGAAGAGCGGGCGCCCTCATTGTTCTCACGGTTCTCATTGCTGCCGCGGCCTGGTTGGCAAGCGAACAGCAGAATGGCGGCTACGTAGTATTCATTCAGTTTGCCTACCTGGTCTGCTGGTTGACCACACTTAGCATGGACAACTCCATCGTAGAGTCGCAAGAGTTGCGGAGGTCGCTGATAAGGGCCAGTGCAAACGCCGAGCCGCATAGGCTATTCAATCCGCAAGATTGACCTTGGTTTGTCAGTTTCTGTTCGCCGTGACTTGATGCGCACGTACGGAGCGACGTACTGCGAGCGGTGTGCAAACGTTCCCACTTCGGCTTGCGGCTTCGCGTGCATCGGTTCCACAAGATCTTCAATCACAAATCCCGCTCGGCAGATTCCGCCCAAGAGCTCTTCCCAGCGATGCAAGAATTCTTGCGTGCCGGGTTCGCGGGTGCGACACGGCTCGGCCGAAGGCAACGGGCCGGTTCGATAGTAGGGTTCGCGCAGGCGGTAGAGATTGCCTTCGGGGCGAACCTCAGTTTGCAGGCTAATGGGCGACTTGTGTTGACTGACGTAGAGACCGCCAGGCCGAGTCACGCGGGCGATCTCGCGAAACACCAGTCTGACATCTGGCACGTAACAGGTGCTTACCGGGTGGATAACCAGATCGAACTGGCTGTCGGCGAGCATCGGCAGGGCGTCCATCGACGTTTGAATGGGAGTGATCTGCAAATCCCGCTCGGCAGCAACCTGCCGGTCGAGAGCGAGCATTTCGCTACTCAGATCGACAACCGTCACCTTCGCTCCTGCCGCAGCGTACAAGGCGCTGTGGCGCCCTCCGCCTGCTGCCAGGCATAAGACGCTCCAATTGGCAATGTCCGGACCCAGCCAACCCAATGGGTCGACCGTTTGCAGCGGCTGCCGTAGCTCGTCATCTGTAGCCGGTTGCGCCAAGGGAACTTGTTGCCGGGCTAAGGCATCCCAGGCGCGCTGATTGTGATGAAGTACAACCGAGTCGGCAGGCAAGGGATCGTCGTTTTCAGCAGTCATCAGGGCGACCCGAGGAAATGGTTGGCGGATAGATCAGAAGCGGTGTAATCATTGAACCATCCCCCGGGTCGCTTGTCAGTACTGAGACCGACGACTTCTTCTTGGGACCTGGCTAAGGAGCAGCGATCCGCCAATCAACAGCAGTATGGAATCTGGTTCTGGAACTGTGGTCCCGAGAACGTTGGTAGGATTGACGTTAAACTGTCGCTGCCAAACCAAGAAGTCGCGACCGTCCACATCTTGGTCTCCGTCTGCGTCACCTAACGATCTTGTTGCGTTATCGGCCAAGCCGAAGTTCTGTTCCCAGATGGCTCGATCTGTGCCGTCGACCAGGCTGTCGCCATTAAAATTGGCATTCTCGGGCGGTAGGGGCTCGATGAATGTGACGAAGGTGTCCTGACTAAGAAAGCCGAAGTCGGCCATCAGTGCCAGCCTGCCTCCGTCGGGTCCTGCAAATGGTTCAAACGCTTGCGAACCGGCGTCGAACTCAATCGCCGTGGCAAACTGATACGGGTTGCCATTGGTGTCGAATGAAACTTCCGCAAGAGGTGATCCTTCGAGTGAAAACAGCCCCCCACTACCAGTACTGAGGAGATCGCCTTCACTGTCGACGATCAGACCGGCAGCAGACTGCATATTGTCAAGCAGCAGTTCCAGGGGATCAAACTGCAGATTGCCAGTCGTCTCGGTAATGGGGAGTCGGTGCAGGCGGCCCTGGAAAGTGCTGAAGTCGGAATCGAGGACCAGTAGGTCGCCGCTGGCATTGAAGGCCAAGCCGGCTCCGTAGTCTAAGCCTGTGGCCGCTGTTGTCGTGCTGCCATTGGAGCGATTTAACATGAGAATCTGGCCAAGGTTATCGCCCAACGCAGTGGATACGAAGATTTCGCCCGAGCTGCGAACGGCAACGTCGGCTATCGCTGGAATGCCTGTCGCTATGGTTTGCTTTACACCGGCCTTGCTCACCGAGTAGAGCCGGCCATCTGCGGAGTTGTCGGTGATCAACAAACTGTCTGTCACAGGATCGTAGGACATTCCGCCTACGTAAAAGCTGCTGGGGTCGTCGCCTACGATTGGCAGGTCCGTGCCAAAGGAGTAATCCGATTGAATCACTCGTATGGTGGTCGCATTTCCTGACTCGGCATTCTCCAGGGCATAAAGAACGCCATTGTTGTCGAAGGCCAACCCTACCGGTGGGGCATTGAGCGCAACGGTATGTTTCGAGTAGCCCGGAGGCAGGGCGGAGGCACGACACGCGATCAGGCAAAAGATCAGGCAAAACGCGGCCTGTCTCCAAGAGGCTAGATTGCACTGAGTCTGGTATTTCATGGGAGTTCTCTCAGTTGGAATCTCAGTGAACTGTATCGATAGGTATTTCGTCGCCGTGGCGTGTGCAAAGTGCTTTGAGAACCACAATGTCAGTAGATTCCTTGAAGAACATCACGCTGGCGTCGCAGCGAGCGACAAGCGCACCATTGGGGTGGTCGCTCCAAATCTCGTTGTTTTGCTGCCGATTGATAGGCCCACTAAGGTCGAAGATGTTTTCGCCGTTGAGCCATTCACCATCCATGGTACGGCCTCGACCGACGTCTTCAGCAATCGCCAGCGTATGGCTGGCGCCGTCGGTAATCTCTTTGAGTGCAATTGGACGGTCGTAGAGCAAGACGCCATTGGCTGAGGGCGACACGAAAGCCGCACCAAAATTGCCCCCGTAGTCCATTGCCGCCAGTGCCGGAATACCATCGGCCCGAGGAGCCATGAAGTCACCTTCGCGCTCGGCAGCAAAGCGAGTTGTGCTAGGACAGAGGAAGACTGCAACTCGCGTGCTTCCCGCGGGAGCGTTTGTGGGGCTGTCATAAGCAGACAGCAGATCGAGCTGTTCCCAGAGTGGGGTTTGCTCTAGGTAGGGCAGAGTATCTGCTGCCCAAGAGAGCTGTTTGCCGGCGGGATTCTTGTACGGAGATCGCTTGTCGGAACAGCCAATAGGTAATGCATTGTGAGTGTCGTGGTAGCTGGTCAAGCCGATGCCGATTTGACCGAGGTTATTCTGGCATTGAATCCGCCTGGCCGCTTCTCGTGCGGCCTGAACTGCCGGAAGCAGCAATGCAACGAGCACGCCGATAATGGCGAGAACGGCCAGAAGTTCCACCAGCGTGAAACCACGATATTGGCCGTGCCGCGACTCTTGAGAAAAAGATGAAAACACGTCGTGCCACTTCCAACTCACGCAACCTTCAGACTATCGGCTGGAGTTCTGCCCGCGCACGTTTGAATACGTTCTCGCGAGTACTCCGCGGAGCATCTCGAACTGATGGTTATGTAAGATTGATGGTGATTTACGCGGCCTTCATCCCTCGCGAAGGCACAACATACAACGTGCTGGTAGGTCTTCTGACTCCCAAGCTCAACCAGGCTGGCCTTCTCACCGTTGGGGGACGGCAGCGTCCCAAAACGGCAATGGCTTTGCAAGCAGCACCTGATCGATCAATGCTCGGTCACAGCGGCGGGGCCGTCCCGGATTTGCACCGGAGTTCCCTGTATGTCGGCTCAAAAACGTTTGAAACCGACCACCAACACACGATCCATTAAACGCTGGCAATCTACCGGGAAGCGACGGGAATGTCAAATCCCCAAAAAACACCGCGATTGAGCAGCATTCTGGTTCGCAAGTCCAGTACAGATATAATGAATACCTAGCTCTGAAGAAGGCACTTGCTCAACACATTCATCTTCAAAGTTTGTTGTGAGGTTTGCTATGGGAAACTGGGGTGATTGCGAGGCTGTCGAAAGCCGCCCCGATGTTGTAAGTGGTGCGTGGGTGTTTCGTGGAACCCGAGTACCAGTGGCAGCCTTGTTTGAAAATCTGAAGGATGGCTCCTCGATCGAAGACTTCCTCATTTGCTTCCCAGGCGTTCAAAGGACTCAAATTGAGTCTGTCCTTGAACATGAAGCCATGGCCGCATCAAACCCGGCGCAAACATGAAAATACTCTTTGACCAGGGCACGCCCGTACCACTACGCGACTATCTTCTCCATCACGAAGTCGATACAGCCTACGAGCTAGGTTGGTCGCAATTACTGAATGGAGAGTTGCTAAACGCGGCTGAGCGGCATGGTTATGACGTGATGATTACGACGGATCGAAATTTGAAATATCAACAAAACTTGGTTGGCAGACGATTAGCGATCATGGTCCTGCTCTCCACTTCTTGGCCACGGATTCAGCAGCGGATTGACGACATCCTCGCTGCACTCCAAGCAATTCCAGCCGACGGTTATGTTGAAGTGGAGGTTATTCAATAGATACGCAAGAAGTCATTTTTTGAACAAGTGTATATGTACCAATAGAAGACCCCCCGTGTGAATCAACTCACCGGGGGGGTCTTCTTGTGAATGAAATACTTTCGCCTTAATCCAGGAAACCTGAAAGTTCCTGGCTGCGGCTGGGCTGCTGCAGCTTGCGGACTGCTTTGGCTTCGATCTGGCGGATACGCTCGCGGGTCACTTTGAAAATGTGGCCCACTTCTTCCAGCGTATAGCTGTAGCCGTCGCCCAAGCCGTATCGCAGCTTGATGATTTCGCGCTCGCGATAGCTCAGAGTTTTCAGGACTTGAGTGATCCGGGTCCGCAGCATTTCTTGGGCTGCTCCAATCGCAGGACTTTCGGCTCCCGCGTCTGGCAGTAGATCGCCAAAGTGGCTGTCTTCGCTGTTGCCGACGGGGCGGTCGAGGCTAATAGGATATCGGCTCATCGCCAGTACGCGCCGAGCTTCGTCGACTGTACAATCGGCCGCCTTTGCCGTTTCTTCGATCGTCGGTTCGCGGCCGAGTCGTTGCAGCAAAGCTCGCGACACATTGCGTACGCGGCTCATGGTCTCGACCATATGGACGGGAATGCGTATGGTCCGGCTTTGGTCTGCCACGGCGCGAGTGATTGCCTGACGAATCCACCAGGTGGCGTAGGTGCAGAACTTGAAACCACGGCGGTACTCGAACTTGTCGACCGCTCGCATCAGGCCGGCGTTACCTTCCTGGATCAGATCGAGGAAGCTCAGGCCGCGATTGCGGTATTTCTTGGCGATCGAAACGACCAGTCGCAGGTTTCCTTCAGAAAGACCGCGTTTAGCACGCTGATACTTGGAATATACCTTCCGTAAATGATTGACTCGGTTTCGCAGACTTGTGGGTGTTTCTTGTGTCATTCGCAGGATGTTGCGGTATTCGATCAAGAGCGGCTTGCGGTCGGCGAGAGGCCGACGGTCTTTCTTCATTTTTGCAAGCTGTTTTTTCAGCTCATCGACACGATCGCTGAAGCCTTCAATGGCGGCGATCATCGGTTCGATGCGTTGCGTCCTCAAGCCGAGTTCTTCGATCAGCATGACGGCGCGTCGTCGTCGTCCAGCCAAACGTGCCCAAGCGGCACGGCGCAGAGATAACTTGACCGACTTGCTCGTGGCAATGCGATAATCTTCCTCGTTTCGCTCGAGCAGGGTTTCGATAGTCCGCAAGTTGTGCGGCAAACGTCCGAGAATCTGTTCTTTCTCCAGCCGGTCGGTTACTGAAACCTGTACGGTTCGATCGAAAGGCAATTCTCCCCGATGGACCCGATTGAGCACTTTGTAGGCGGCACGAATGACATAGTCGCAAGCTAAGAGCCGACGCCTAAAATCAGTCCGGGTCTGCTCGATGCGGCGAGCGAGGTTGATTTCCTCATGGCGCTTGAGCAGCGGGATTTCTCCCATCTGGGTCAGATACATGCGTACCGGGTCGTCCGACCAGGATTCGAGATCGGGAGTCTCATCATCAAGGTCTCCAAGATCGTCGGAGTCCTTGGCATTGACATCAAGGTCGCGGTTCAAGTCGCTATCATCAGCATCGCCGTCCGACTCGTCTCCCATGCTTTTTGGGCCGAGGTCCTTTTCAACGTCCGAGACATCAGAGTCTTCATCAATATCGTGATCCAAAAGCGTATCGTACAAGGTCAACACTCCTCAACTGTGACGTAAATGAGACAACTTGTTGTGAAGCGGCCGCCTGAGCCAAGGCGCCGAAAAAGTGTGTCTCTCAGGCATAGATTCGCGGGACGGCTACGGCCAAGTAGCTTGAGCAGCCAGGGGAGTTGATCGGTCAGCGTCCAGGAAAAGTTCTGGAACGCGCCAAGCAAACTCTGGCGAATGTGGCCGTACCGGATTAAGCAGCGAACCGAAACGAGCAAGAGATCCCTCTGATTACTTCGCGATAGACAACCCAATTTTAACATCAAGTCGCCTGTTGGTTTAAAGCGTTTTACATTTGGCAAAAGATTACACCTGCGTTGGCAGCAACGCTTGAACGATCAACTCAGGGAGACCGAATTCCCTACCCAGGGCGCACAGGCAACGGAGTGCTTACGCTCGCCGGTGGCATAGTGCTCGGATTCCCATGCGCTGAGCAGGCGCCGTTTCATGCGGGCCCGCGGCAATGGAATCGAACGAAAGGAAGCGATGCCCCACAAAATCTCTTACGTAGAAACCACCCAGGATAGCTTTGCACTGCGCACGCTTTTCCCGACAAAAGATTCTCGGCCCCCCGGTAGAGTCAATTCCGTCTAAGAGTTTTGCCGTTAGGCGAGGGGCTACTCAGCCTCACCGCCCCCTCCCGAGCCGGGGGTAGTAGCTCAGCTCAGTTAAGCCGCATGCAATGGGTGGGACGGACTCTATGTGACTTTGTGAAGGGGAGAACCTAGCCGATTACCAGCCACCTAATTTTATTCACCCCGATAAGGCGGTCTATAGAAAATCCCGAAAAAATGGGCACAAAACGTCCCTGTAGCGCGATGAGCGTCCCAAGGGAAACATGGCTCGAGACCGAGCATCAAGTTGTAAGTACTTTGGCAAAAAGGAGATGCGCCGGAGCTGGCGGGAGCACCTTCAATTGTCGGGGCAGGCCGTCCAGTTTAGCGTCGCAAAGCTCCTTGGTATGTAGCTCCTCAGCAGTAGCGCATTTCGGTGGACTCTTACGTCGATTAGGAGAGGTACTCTGCCTGTAAAGCACTCTCGATGGGGGTCCACGTCGAAGACATCCTACTCGAGGTTGCAAGATACCTAATCGCCAAGGTTTCTTTGTCGACTACGACCAGCAATCGTTTCATGAAGCGATCGGCCTGAGCAATATAGACGCTTTGAGTCTCCGACAGCTGCCATCGCTTCCAACGGTCAAGTCCGCCGTGTTCTCCAAGTATCCAAACTAGCCGTGGGTCATCCTTTTTGATCTTCGACATCTTTTGGCAAGCGGTGCATGTATCGCGAGTGAGCACAGACTTGCTTACGCGCTGGCGGCAGGTAGCACAGGGTGCAAACTGTTCGGTCAGGGCGGGTTTTCCAGAGACGGGGCAGGATTCGGTAAACTCTTCCAAAACATGTTTGCCGGTTACACTGCAAGTGACCAATTCTTGGCGAAGTACACGCCGACCTGAAAGGTCGCAAGTGGCGATTTCGTCGTAAGCGTCAATTCTGCCATCATCAGTCGCGGCCAAGTGATAACAGCTCGCTCCCGATCCTTTGGCAACAAACGGCTGGGCTTCGATCAGCTTGGCCCAACCAGAAAAAGGGAGGGCAGCCGTAGCATCTCCCACGGTGAAGTGCAGTTGCCCCACGGCTTGCTTAACCCACACCAGAGTGATTAGCAATGGCTCGACGGTTGAAGCAGAAGGATCTCGCGAAGAAGAGTTTTTTGCTGCAATGCGGCGGCCGGAGGCGACCAAGGCGTTCAACGCATTCTCCTCGATGCGGGGCGGAGATTTGGCAATTGGCTCGACATCGATGAGTCCGAGGTCTTGGGCCTGGCCGTCGGAAACAGATGTCCCGTCGTAAGCGACGAACAGGTGCCGCACACATGGCTGCCCTTCTTCCTCGGCCGCGAAACTTAGTCTCAGAAAGGGGAAGTCAGTCAGCTGGCAGCCTCCTAAATGGGCACGCCCGTTTTCTACTCGATAAGCCGAGAACAACCGCGAGGAAATGTCTTGTACGGCCATAGGCTGCTCACGGGGTCGAACATGGACGGCCAGGCCGCTCTCCTTCAGACGATCCAAAAGCCAACTGCCGAGCCCGCTTTTCAGATCGATCGACTCGGTCCCGGCGTCGACCGCCGATTCTTGAAGTGCGACGCGCACGGTATCTCTCCCGCCGAACGCTGGGCGATCAGACTCATGCAATCTTAGCTGCCCGACGGCGCCAGTTTCCTCCCACTCGTAACCAAGCTGCGCAACCATCCAACGCAGAAAGTCCGCCAAACTATCTTGGTGGTTGGAAGTGGGAACCACGGGGTCCGAAGTGGATGAAGACAAGATACTCACCGGCGTAGATCAGTTGGAAATCACAGCATCGCTCAGGCCTTGGCAGATATTTGGGGCCTGTTTCAGCAAGAACTCTAATTTTGACGGGTTCGTTGCAGATTGCGAAGACCTAGGAATCGCGCTTTCTAAGAATGTAGACCACGTCTTCGGTTGCGGGCCCAACCTCGATAGGTTGGTCGACATCGTAACCAAAGTCGTAGACAGCAGTTAGGTCGAATTCTGGGATCGCCTTGAGCAGCTTGTCCAGTTGGAAATAGGTGTAAGTCCGGAATTGGATTTCGTCCTTGATGCGAAACTGCCGAGTCGGAGTATAGACGTCGAAACTCATGCCGACCGACTCTCGGCGTTTCTTCAAGTCGCAATCGGTTACCCAGAGCCTCGACATGACAGCCAGATTGCCGCGTCGCGCAGACCAGCTTTCTTCTTGCATCGGTTGGATGCTCGTGGGCGTCAGGTGCAGGCCCAGTACGTAGAGGCCACCCGGTCTAAGCGACTGGGCGATGCAGTTCAGGTGGGCTTTCGCCTGAGTTTCGGTTTGCAGATGTCGAAAACTATTGATCGTGTTGAATGCCGCGTCAACTGGCACTGGGGTGCGAAAGTCGCACATATCGCCTACGGTCGCAGAGGGAGGAAAGCCTGCGCGCTCGAGACGCGCGTTGCAATACTGCACAGCTAGAGGATTCAGATCGATGCCGCCGACCGTGTAGCCGGCCTCGGCAAACTTGATCAGCAATCTTCCAGTACCGCAGGCGGGTTCGTAGATGTTCTCGACGGCAAGTTCGGCATGCTTTTCAAAGCAATCCTCCAAAAAGTCAAACTCTGCTTTCCAGTCGGAACCATAAACCAAGTCGTAGTACTTGGGGTAGTCGTAAAGATTGCCTTGGATCGTTTCGAGTGCCATCCGAAAGAGTCTATAGGCTAGTCACCGGGAGAGAAAGGCCTTCAGGGCGCATCCCCGGCGTAAGGATTCAGAGAGATTCTTTTCTTGATTTCAGTTTTCAGCCTCTCGAGTACAGATTGCTTGTCGGTGCTTTCAAGGATTTGGGTGACAACTCGTTTGGGCGATTCGCTGCCCCAGCTTGCTCCGTGCTGGAAATAGTACCGAGCCGCTTCGCCGACGATGTACGAGCCATAGCCCGCGGCAGCACCCTGGGGCAATGCGGTGGCAATGCTTCCGTAGCCGACAGTCAGCGCTTTGAAGGCAGACGAGGCGTAGCTGACAACTGCTTCGCTGAGCATGACCCAGCCCGCCGCTTTGAGAATGGAAGCAACGAGTGCTCGGGCGTTGGAAGTGGTGATGTCGATACCATAAATGCGTCCCAAGGTGACGACCATCGTGGCATCGACGGCCGTACCGCCCAGGACGTCGACTGCAGGCAGCGGGTTGAGGGCAACGGCCAAAGACTTCGTCACAGCGAATTTCCAGATCGTAATGGCGGCAGCATTTTCGCGCAAGCGAACGCGCAATGCGGCCATCCGATCGCTCTTGTCCGCAGCAAACATCGCGCCGTTGAGCGCGAGCAGCGACTTGCCCTCGGCTTCAAGAACTTCGAGTATCCTCGTGCGCAGTTCTTCAACTTTTGGTTTCGGCTTGCGCCATTCGTTTCGGGTGCTGCCGTCAGCCGATTCGATCACATACTGCACCTCACGCGGATCGGCCTGCGACGTAAGGACGTTTTTGGCGTCGAGCATACTGGCAAAGCGAGGCCCTCGAAACAGGCCAAGTAGCTGTTGGATTTCCTCGGGTCGGTACAAGTCGGTTTTGTTGAGCACCAGAAGAATCGGTTTATGACAAGCGACGAGGTCTTCGAGCGCGCCGTACTCGGTTTCGTTGAGATCGGAATCGGTCACAAACAATACGAGATCGGCCCGTTCGGCAGCCGATCGCGCCATCTCGGTGCGCTCAGCCCCGTCAACTTCATTCAGGCCTGGGGTGTCAATCAGCACGACTTGAGAATTGGCGAAACCGGGGACACAGTAACCGATGCCTTCCCAGGGCACATGCCATAGGTCTTTGGTCCAGCCGCCTTGGATATTCACTTGAGTCAGGTCGTCGCCGACCAGTGCGTTGACCAGCGCCGACTTGCCTGTGCTGATTTCGCCAAAAACGACGATCTCGACACGCCCCGAGACAAGTTTTTCAGACATCTGTTCGAGCTCATCCAGGTCGCGCTGGAGCACGCGGCGCTCTTCCTCGCTGCAGGCCCTGAATTGTTCGATAGCACGGCGCACCGCATCAAGGGCGCTGTGGTAATCGTCTTTTTTTGTCGAAGGAGATGCTTCATTCATGGCGATTCCTCCGGCGATGATGGTGCCATCAGCTCGCGTCTGCCAAGTTGGATCAGTTTGCGTAGCGAGTCAGGTTTCGTGAGTTCTTGCCATTGTTCGCGCGCCAGTTCGGCCAGCCCGCCTGGCGGCGTTTTCATTTCTCGTTGGAAGTAGACGATGAAGACATTGCCAATCCATCGAGTGACCAGTGCCTGGACGGTTCCCTGCACAAGCCCGCCTGCAATGGTCCCGACGCCAGGGACGGTCTTCAGCAGGGAGCCGATCCCGGTGGCGATCGCCGGTGCTGCCGCAGTCGCGCCGACCATCGCGATCAAGTTCTTGCCGAGCTGTTCTAGCATTTTTACGACCATGTCGGCGTCGATCGGCTGCTTATATACTTGAGCCAGTTCGAGCACCATTTTCACGGTGATCGCGCTACCGCCGGCAAGATCAAGCAGCGGTATTGGATTGATGCCAGCCGCCCCGCCAGCCGCCCACATGTGACGGCTAACGATCTCTTCGGCTCGACGGTCGAGCACGGCGCTGACGCGTTTTTTGGATTCTTCGACGAGCCCGCGAGACTGCAGCAGCAGGTTGGCCAGCAGCAACTCTCGACCATCGTGCTGCACGATTTGCATCAGCCGTTCTGCAAGTTTCTGCACGCTAGGGGGCGATTGCAACAGCTCGGTAGTTTCCTGCCCGTCGGCAGCGATGTGAATCTGCTGCCGAACGGTTGTGCCTGCTCTCACGGCAACAACATCAGACCGTTCGATGCTTGGCAACTGCATTGCAATCTGTTGCAGGAGTTCCTCCTGATCTTGCTGGTCGTACCAATCTTCCTTGTTCAAACAAACGACGACACGTTTCTCCATTTCGGAGAGTCGCGAAACAAGATCGGCCTCGTAGTCCTTGAGCGGACCGTCGAGAACCAGCAGCACGAGGTCGGCATCCTTGGCCGCGGCCGCAGCCGCGGTCGCGCGACTCTCCCCCCGAACCTCTGCCAAGCCGGGAGTATCCACCAGGACTACGCGGTCGCTGCCAGGCCAGGCGATTTCGCTCCGCACCGAAGTGGTCCCCCCCACGACATCCGCAGCAAAGACCTCGCGACCGGCAAGGGCGTTCAGCAGCGTCGATTTGCCGCTCGAGATCGTGCCGAATGCCACGATCTCAAGTCGGTTACTCTGTTGTTTGTCTTCGAGTTCCTGCAAGCCGCGTTGTACTTCCGATCGCAACTGGGCGGAGACGGTCTCGTCGTCGATATATGCTCGACTGGCGGCGAGGTTGGTGGAGAGCTCTTGCTGCTGCTGATTTGTAGACAACTCACTAGGGTTCTTAATTCGTTGTTCGCGTTGTCGTTGCTTTGCCAACGAGTTTTGCAGCAGTCGCCCCAGCAGCCACAACGAAAGCCCAACCAGGATCACGCCCCCTAGCGAGACGAGCGCAAGGTATCCGGCTGCCAGCCGAGGACTGGATTGGGCCAAATCTCGGTACCCTTGGACGATCGTCGGCAGCCAGGCCACGAGCGCATAGCCGACTGCTGCCAGATATACCAGCAAGACCAGACCGTATCGACGAGGAAGCCAAGCCATAGGCCATTCAACTAAAGAGCAGAAAGGTAACTTCAGGAGTACATTCGCCGCTCGAAGCTCAATCTTGCCTGCAGCTGTGCACCAAAATCATTATAAACGCTTTTCACGCAGAGAGTTGCGTCTATGCCCAGGGATGAAGATTCTACCGTTTCGCTTGTCGCTTGCCGAGCTTAGCCCGTCTCGCTAGTCTGTACGCACGTATAGTTCTTTGCGCGGGCCTCGATTGCTCGGACCATAAGGACCACGAATCCCATGAGCACCTCTACAGCCTGGAAAAACGTGTCTGCGACCACAATCGATCGAGTTCGAGAAACCATTCGCCAACTCTGGGGTTACGATTCGTTTCGGCCTCTGCAACAAGAGGCGATCGAAGCGGTGCTCGCCGATCGCGATACGGTGGTGGTCTTGCCTACGGGGGGCGGCAAGTCGCTTTGCTTTCAAGCGCCGGCTTGCTGCCGGGAAGGCTTGGCCGTCGTGGTTTCGCCGCTGATCTCTTTAATGAAAGATCAGGTCGACGCGTTGCAAACCAACGGGGTGGCAGCCGCCTTTTACAACAGTTCGCTCTCTACGGCCGAACGGAGCACGGTAATCGAGGCGGTCCGCTGCGACGCGCTCAAGCTGCTCTACCTGGCGCCCGAGAGCCTGCTTAACGAACACATGTTGGCATTGCTTGGCAGCGTGCCGCTTTCGATGTTTGCGATCGACGAAGCCCATTGTATCAGCTCCTGGGGCCACGATTTTCGTCCAGAGTATCGGGGTTTACGGTTGCTCAAGCAGAGATTTCCTGAGGTGGCAGTTCATGCCTACACGGCCACGGCAACCGAGCGTGTACGTCACGATATCGCCGCACAGCTTGCGCTCGAAGAGCCTGAGATCCTGGTAGGTTCTTTCGATAGGCCCAATCTTAACTATCGGGTCCAGCGTCGCACGCGCGGCCTGGAACAAATGTTGGAAGTGATCGAGCGCCATCAGAACGAATCGGGCATTGTCTATTGCATTTCCCGAAAGGAAGTTGAAAGGATTGCAGAATCGCTCAATACGTTGGGGCACTCGGCAGTCGCTTACCATGCTGGTTTGTCTGACGAAGAGCGCATTGGTAATCAAGAGTCATTTCTTGAAGAGCGGATTAACATTGTCGTTGCCACGGTCGCATTTGGCATGGGTATCGACAAATCAAATGTACGGTTTGTGGTCCATTGGGGGATGCCCAAGTCGCTCGAAGCATATCAACAAGAAAGTGGCCGCGCAGGGCGCGATGGATTGGAGGCCGACTGCTGTCTGTTTTTTGGCGGCAACGATTACGGCACCTGGACGCGGCTGATGGCCAGTTCGGGCGAAGCCAACGACGCCGCATTGGAAGCGCTTCAAGCAATGGATCGGTTTTGCAGTTCGACGAGCTGCCGACACCAGGATCTAGTGCGATACTTTGGCCAATCGATCGAGCAACAGCAATGCGGAGCCTGCGATGTCTGCTTGGATCAGATCGAGCTAGTGGACGATTCGCTGATCACGGCCCAAAAGATTCTGTCGTGTGTAGTTCGGCTAGAGCAGATGTACGGCGCCGACTACACGTCGCAAGTGCTCGCCGGCTCTCAAGACCAGCGTATCCTCGAAAAGCAGCACGACAGGCTCAGTACTCACGGCATCCTCAGCGAGTTTCCCAAAGCTGCAATACGCGACTGGATCGAACAGCTCATCGGTCAAGAGTGCGCACGAAAAGTTGGCGAGTATAGCCAGCTCGAAGTCACCGATCTGGGATGGCAAGTCCTGCGAGGCGAGCACACGCCGCGACTACTCAAGCCGGCTACCAGGGGCGGTGCGAGGGGCAGGCCGAGCGCTGCCGATCCCGCTTCTTGGGAAGGGGTCGATCGAGGGCTCTTCGAATCGTTGCGAGATTTGCGCCGGGAACTTGCCGGCGAGCAAGGCGTGCCGGCCTATATTGTTTTCGGGGATGCCGCGCTCCGCGACATGGCTCGACGTCGACCGTCGTCGCTCGACAGCTTTCTTGAAGTGCAAGGAGTCGGGCAAAAGAAGTGCAAAGACTATGGCGAATTGTTCGTCAAGCACATTGCCGAGTATTGCGATGCAGGTGGGATTGCGACCGACGTGAGCGCCGCCCCATTGCCGCCCCGTAAGCCAGCGGAAGTGAGCGCCTCGGCAGTGGCGGCTTTCGAGAACTTCAAGGCCGGCGAGTCAGTCGCCGAAGCAGCAAAGAGCTTGGGCCGTGCGGAATCAACTGTCCGCGGTTATCTCAGCCAGTTCTTGCGTCACGAGCAGATTACCGACCCCACGCCTTGGGTGGATGAAGCGACTGCCAGGCGAGTTCGCGACGCAATCGAGCAAGTTGGCGGAGATCGACTCAAAGCGCTTTTCGAGTATCTCAACGGCGAGGTTTCTTACGACGATATCCGCATCGTTGCCAGCTGTTTGGCGAATGCGACGGCGGGTTGAAAGAAGAGAAGGAGGATGGCTACACAAGACCCCAGCGTTTGCGCAAGAACCACTCGCTGCCTAGAATCGCCACAAAGCTGAGAAACAGGGGCCAGGTATCCCAGAGCCTGCGATGCCGGGAGATTTCTTCTTCGAATTCTGCGGTGCGAGACTTGAGTTGCTCCAGTAGTTCGGGAAGTTCCTCGGGTGCAAGGCCTTGCCCGCCTGCTTCGGAGGTGAGATTCGCCAGTGCGGCCAGCAAGGTCGGCTCGGCAGCGGGTTGGTCGAGTTCCATATCTTGATCGGGCACGAGGAAACGAGCTTGCGCGGTTCCCAGGAGCTGGTTTTCGTTTGAGGCATGGACCGTCACACGGTACTCGCCTGCGAGATCGGTTTCGACAAAGCTGGCTAAAGACTTATCTGCCTGGTTGCTTGCACGTAACGGCACAGCGCTACCATCTGGTTTTTGCACTTCGATGTCGTAGACGGCTGAGGACAACGGTTGGTTGTTGTCGGACACCGCTCCAAAAGAGAAATCCACACGGCTGCCGCGCTGATAGCGTCTCCCGTCGAGTCGCACCCAAACTGCCTGACCGTCAGTGTCGTCTTTGCGAGCAAGCCACAACACGAGTTGACGCCAGAAGCGGCGTTGGATGTCGCCATGACCTTCCATTTGCCATCGCCAAGTCGAATCAACAGCCAGTGCTGCAGTACGTCCGGAACCCCAAGCGCCTGTGACTAGAAGAGGCCAACGTCGAGCGTCGTCTGAACAGGCGATGACTTGAGCGTTGGGTTTGAGTTGGGTGCGATCGAGCCGATTGGCACCGTCCAGGGGGGGGAGCGAAGCCCAATCGAGCGTAGCATCTCCCTCGGTGTTGAGTTCCAGAATCGGGTGCACTTGCTCGCCAGTTTGCTCAGGTACAAACTTCAAGGGTTGTAGAAGATGCATGTCCTCGCGCGGTCGTTCGCCGAAGTTCTGCCTCTCTGCACGGCCCATGATGATAGGCAGAGCACCAGCCAGCGGAGAATCGCGGAACCCACCTGGGCCAAAGCTGTGAAATCCACCTAACATTGCAAGCCCGGCGCCTTGCTCGACCTGATCGGCAATCATTTGCCAGGAGGGGGCGTCGAGTGCCATTACGTCAACATCTCCAACCAAGTAGACGTCGTACTTTCCGTCGCGTAGTTGTTGCCGGATATCGATCTCTTTCTTGCGGTAGTTGAGCAGATCGTAACGAACATGGATATCGGCGTGTGCAGCTAGCGCGCTGCGAACGAAGCGGGGTTCAATGCCGGGTCCGCCGCCAATACTCGTGGACCCTGCCAAATAAAGTACATTGATGCCTCCTTTCATCACCGAAACAAAGGTACTCTGCGAATTGTTGTTGGTAGCAAGCTCTCCTGTCGGCGATTCGATCTGTACGCTCACCTTAAACTCACCTGGAATTAGCGGCGTGTAAGTGAATGAGACAGGAATCCGCCGCCCGTCGTTGCCGATGTCGACTTGTTGTGTGTCGACAACTTCCATCTCGCCGTCGGGAGTTTCCCACAACAGCTGCGCTTTGTAGGTTTGGTTGATGTAACCATCGGCGGCGACTTCGGCTCGAATCGTGACAGGAGTTTCGGAGAATACGATATCGTTGGCCAGCAAGCTTTCGATACGCAGGTCAGATTGAAGTCCTAAGGCCGGTTTGCCGAAAGCGAACGTATATAAAGGAATCGAGTCAACCGCCAATCTTTGAGCCACTGTTTGCGGTGGCAGATCTCGCGGCGCATAGCTGCGCTGTGCTCCGTCGCTCAACAACAGGATAGCCACCACGCGTTGTTGGGCTTCGCGGCTAAGCACGTCGTCCATCGCCGAGCCGATTGCCGTTTGCGGCCCGTCTGCCTGCTCTGGCAATGTAATCTGGCCTTCGCTCGACTGGGTCAAGTCCACGGAGTCGTCGAAAAGGTAGGTCTTAATGTCCCACGCTTCAGCTAGGTCGAGAAGCTGATCACTGGCGGACTGGAGCGTCGACTTGAGGGCTTTCCATCGCGAGGCGCCACCTACGGAGTCGGTGATCTGCATGCTGCGCGAACTGTCGACCATAAGCACGAGCGATCCAGGCAACTTGCGAATCTCTGTTGCGACGAGCGTAGGACGCAACATGGCAAACAGCAATAGCAGTGCCGTGGCAGCACGCAAGCCAACCAGTACCGCTCGCTGTCGAATCGTGAGACGACGTTTGCTGGGGCCGATCAGTAGAGTCGCAGCCAAGACACAAGCGACCACGAAGGTAAACCAGGGCCCGCCGACCGGATCGATGCTCCAGGAAGTCATGGCGCCTCCCGGTAAAAGCGATTTGCGAGCAAACTCTCGGCCCCCCAGACTATCGCAACGAGCGAAATCACCCAGGGAAAGAGACTTCGTCCGCTTCGGCCAATATCGACATACCGTTCGACGTCTCCAAGTGATTTTGCGAGCTTGACTTGCTGCTCTGGCAGCGAGGCTAACAGCGCGTCAGGTGCGATACGCGTCAGTTGGCTTAACTCGGGAGCCAGATTGATGCTGAAACCGCGATCAAGTTGCCGACTTTGCCCGCCCGAGGCGACGCGATAATTGCCCAGTTCACTCGTCGTACTAATACGAATGTTGTCTTCCCCAGGCGGCAAGCTGCGGCGTAGTGATTGCCCATCGGGCTGACGCAAGACAAAGCTGGAAACTCGCTGCTGAGGGGGAAGTTGGATGGTGACGGTTTCTCCTGCCAGGTATTCCAGCAAACGGTTTTCGCGTTGGGCCAGGTATCCGACAAGCTGATTCGATAAGGCGACAAACGGCCAAGGCTCGGGGCCTGTAGGCAACAGATTCCAAGGGTCGCGCCCCACTGGTTCCAGCGGGTCAGAAACGGACGTCGTCATCGTTAGCGACCTGCCACGACCCATAGGGCGCTCGATCAGCGCAGGATCGTTGTTGGCGTACCGCGCGATGACGTAAGCGTCTCCTACCAGATCAGCGAATTCCCAATGTTGAAACACGGGATAAACCTGCCAAGGAATCTCTGCGGCAAAATTGCGCAGCCCGCTGAGTGCCGGGTGATCCATCCGCTGAGGACTCAGATAGGTAGCCAGTCGTGACTTGCGTTTGAGTTGGCCGGGCAACAGTTTTTGTGGAGTAATGTTGTTGAAGTCACTGGCGCGTGCCAGATGGCCGAGAAAGATCCCCACGCCACCGCCTCGATCGGCATAATCGACGATAGCCTGCCAGAGTTCGTCGGAGAGTGGCGGAGGATTCACCAGGCAGACGGCATCGAATCCGCTGAGATCGAGCGCGGCTGCTTTCGAGTAAAGCTCGGTTACACAATCAAAACGGACCCACTGACGGTCTGTGACGAGCGAAGGACTAAGCGCCTCGCGCAGGAAGAGAACCTCGTCGTCGTGCACTCCTAGCAACAGCACTTGGGCTGCGGGACGAACCTCGACAGAGAAGTATCGCGTGTTGTCGGCCTGCAACGGATCGGCTGTTGTCAATCGTACTTCGCCCTGGTGCGATCCCAAAGGCAAGTCGGCTAACTCAAATACGACCCTCCCCAGGCCATCGGAGTCGAGTTCCGCAACGCGCTGGCCGCGCTTGATAGATTCTCCCTTGGAGTCCTGAAGGTAGAGTTCGACAAGTGGGTTTTCTGTCGTTCCGACCGCCTGGACGGGCGCTTCGATTCGTAGCGGCTCGCCCTGACGAAGTGAACTGGAACGCAACTCGAGTGGCTGCACGGTCAGATTGTGAAACTCTTCGACTCCTACGTCGACCAGGTAGATGCGCACATCTGGCGCATTGGCTAGCGATTCATTGATGCCTGCGAGAGCCGATTCGGTGAACGCATCGGTGTTCAGGTCGCTGAATAGAAAGATCTCCTGGCGAGAGTCTTTTCGTTCGGCAACGAGCTGAATCGCCTCGCGCAGGGCATCTGCCAGCGGTCGAGGATTGTTCTCGGCGGCAAGATTCTGCACGCGAGCTTCTGCTGTGCCGGCATCGATGACGAAACCGGCGCCGGTGCGGCTGAGATCGAAAACGGCAATCTCGGAGTCTTCAGGAAGTTGGCGCAGCAGTCCTTTGGCCATTTCGGCAGCATCCTGTAGCCGAGTGTTGTTTTTGTAGGCGTATTGCATGCGCACGGAGTTGTCGATCACGAGCGCAACGGCCAGTGGGGCGCCCTCCTTGCCGCGCAGTCCGCTGCCTTTGATCGTCGGGCGAGCCAGGGCGAAGGCGAAGCTGGCGATCAGTGCACAGCGCAAGGCCAGCAGCAGCAAGTGACGAAAGTTGAGGCGACGTCGATTGGCTGCTTGTCGACGGCGCACGAACTGCAATGCCGGGAAGTCAATTCTCTTGGGCTGCCGGCGCTTGATCAGGTGCAGGATGATAGGCAGCGCTATCAGCGCTACTCCTCCTAGCAGTGCAGGCGTCAGGAAACCCATTTTCTATCCTCGATTGCGACGGTTGATCAAGTATTCCGTCAACGCACGATCGAATTGCATACTCGTATCTAACGGCACATAGTCGATACCGCTCTGTCGGCACTCAACTTCATACATGGTTCGAAAGCTGCTTATCTCTTCCAGGTATTCGCTGCGATAGGAATCGGCATCAAGTTCGATGACTTCCTGCGACTCGGGGTCTCTCAGCTCGACGAGCCCCTCAAAGGGAAAAGCGATCTCTGCCTGATCGAGTACATGAAACAAGATGACATCATGTCCGCCATGGCGCAGTCGCCGGAGGGCGGCAATTACCTGGTCGGGGTCGGTCAGTAGATCGCTAAAGATCATTACCAGGCTGCTGTGTTTGAGCATCGCGGCGACCTGGTTGAGACTTTGCCCGATATCGGTTTTGTCTCTGGGCTTGAGTTTGGCAAGGAGCGAGAGAATGTTACCGATTTGCTGGCGTTTGGATTTCGGGGCCAAACTGTCGACTATTCTTTCGCCAAATGTGATCAACCCTACAGGGTCGTTTTGATGGATCATCAGATAGCAAAGGGCGGCTGCCAGGCAGATCGAGTACTCGAACTTGGTTAGCTCCTGGTCGTGGGTATAAGCCATCGACGCGCTGAGATCCATCACCAGATAGCCGGTGAGGTTCGTTTCGGCTTCGTATTTCTTGATGTAGTACTTATCTGTCTTCGCGTAAACGAGCCAATCGATATCGTCGGGGTTGTCGCCATGCGTGTACTTACGGTGTTCGCTAAACTCGACAGAAAACCCATGGAAAGGACTGGCGTGCAACCCCTGCAGAAAGCCCTTCACGATGAATTGGGCTCGCAGATCGAGGCGAGAAATATGCCTGATGACCTCAGGTTTCAGGTATTTTTCAACGGTTGCCATGGGAATAGGACGCGAAAGGCTACGGAATCAATGGAGTGACACGGATGCTTGGATCTTTCTTCACCAGTTTGTTTTGGGAGCTGGGAACAGAAAGACGAACCTTCTGATCAGTGCCTATCCGCTTTGTCGAAATTCCTCCGCGATTTATTCTTGCCCGGCATATTTCGGTATTTCAGGAACGGGAATCTCTTTCAACAGTCGTCCAATGAGATCTTCAGTCGACATCCCTTCGGCTTGTGCCTGAAAATTTGTGCTGATACGATGCCGCAACACCGGCACAGCAACTTTTTGGACATCCTCGATAGCGACAGTAAACCTGCCGTCCATAGCTGCAAAGGCCTTGCCGCCGTGGATCAGAAACTGCCCGGCTCGTGGTCCTGCTCCCCAATCAACCAGGTCGCGGACAAACTCTGGCGCCGACGGATCCTTGGGCCTGGTGGCACGAACTAATTTGGAAACGTATTGGATGATGTATTCGCTTACCGCGACCGAACTGACCAGCTTTTGCAGGTTGAGGATCGCGCGGGTGGAAAGGATTTTCGACACCGACGGCTTTTCATGACGAGTCGTGGCTGCCAGGATTTGTTCTTCCTCCTGGGGCGACGGGTACTCTACCTTGATGTTGAACATGAACCGATCGAGTTGTGCCTCGGGTAGCGGATAGGTGCCTTCCTGTTCGATCGGGTTTTGCGTGGCAATCGTAAAGAACGGATCGGGCAATGAGTACGTGGTTTGGCCGACGGTAATTTCGTGCTCTTGCATGGCCTGAAGCAGGGCGGCTTGGGTCTTGGGCGGCGTTCGATTGATTTCATCCGCCAACAGAATGTTGGTGAACACCGGACCTTCGACGAACCGAAAACTTCGTCGGCCGTGCTCGTCTTCGTCCAGCACATTGGTTCCGGTAATATCCGAAGGCATCAAGTCGGGAGTGAATTGGATACGCTTGAATTTCAAATCGAGGATCTGAGCCAAGGTGCTGACCATCAACGTCTTGGCCAGCCCCGGCACGCCTTCGAGCAGGCAGTGTCCACGAGTAAAAATGGCGGCGAAAATCTGTTCGATCACATCACTCTGCCCGATGATCACCTTCTGCAGTTCTTGCTGCATAATCTGGCGGTGCTGGCGAAACTCTTGCAGGATGTCGCCGAGGTTGCGTGTTTTCGTGGTCAACGCTCCATTCCTCTTCTGGTTCAGATGCTTCAGTGCAAGGAGAAAGTGCAGTCCGCAATTCTATCGGCCTGGTTGCCGACGGACAATGTACGCCTGGCTGGTACATTGCTTACCCAGCTGCCGCGACTTACTATGGAAGCAGGTTATTCGGCTGGGGACACACAGGATCGGCATTTATGGAGAGCGCTCGTAGAGTATCGGTAACGGTCGGCTTCACATTGGCCTGCCTGCTAGTGTCTTGCACCAGGCTCTTTGCGCAAGGTGTAGGGCTCGAGGCGGGACCCATTACGGCCGAGCAGGTGCGCGCTGCAATCGACGGCGGCGTTAAGTATCTGCTTGACGAACAGAATGCCAATCGAGGGACCTGGAACGACATGGTCCAATATCCAGGAGGGGTGACCTCGTTGTGTACCCTTGCGCTGCTCAACGCCGGCGTCAAGCCGAGCCATCCCCAGATTCAGAAATCGCTCGCTGAATTGCGAAAACTGGAGCCGACGAGAACCTATAGCGTCGCGCTGCAAACGATGGTGCTAGCTACGGCTGAGCCTTTTCGAGATCAGGTTTTGATCCAACGCAACGTACGCTGGTTGGAAGAAACCCAGTTGGAAGGAGGGCTGTGGTCGTACCCAGGCGTTGATGGCGACAATAGTAACACACAGTTTGCTGTGCTGGCGTTGCACGAGGCCGAGCGGGCCGGGGCGACCGTCCAACTGGAAACTTGGGAAAAGGCAGCCGCTTACTGGAAGAGCTGCCAAAACCCCGACGGTTCTTGGGGCTACAAAGCAGGTTGGTCCGATGGGTTGGGGAGCATGACCTGCGCCGGAGTAGCCGCTACTGTGATTTGCGCCGGACACGTGAACAAGCCCAATGCTGAAGTGAAGGACAATTTGATCCAGTGCTGCCAGTCGCAGGAAGATGACGACTCGCTAGAGCGAGCGCTGGGTTGGCTTGGTCGAAACTTCTCGGTCAGCCGAAATCCAGGCCGGCGCGGCATGGGGCACATTTGGCATCTGTATTATCTCTATGGTTTGGAGCGCGTTGGCAGGCTTACCGCGAGGCGCTTGATTGGCGATCACGATTGGTATCGTGAAGGTGCGGAGTTCTTGGTTCGCCAGCAAGACGCGTTCAGCCGTCATTGGGAGGGTTCTGGTACGGCAGAGAACAATCCTCACGTTGCCACCGCGATGGCCTTGCTGTTTCTCTCTAAAGGCCGCCGACCTGTGCTGCTGGGCAAGTTGATGCATGGCCCTGAAGATGATTGGAACAATCACCGCAGCGACGTGGCCAATCTCACTGCGCGCGCTGAGGAGTTGTGGGAAATCGATCTCACCTGGCAAGTCTTCGACCTTGGTTCCGCCACGGTGGACGATCTTCTGCAAGCGCCGGTGTTGTTTCTTAGTGGCAGTAAGTCGCCCGATTTGGTTGGTCAAGAGAGTAAGATGCGCGACTATCTGGATCGAGGAGGTTTCCTGTTTGCCGAGGCATGTTGCGTCGATGGAAGTCAGTTTGAGAAAGGCCTGCGCGAGTATCTCGATCGCGTGTTTCCCGAAAAAGAGTATCGACTGCGACGGGCCGGTCCCGAACATCCGCTTTGGCGAGTCGAAGAGTTGGTGCGCCCCGAGTCGCCCTATGTCGGCCGCTTATGGACCGTCGAGTATGGTTGCCGAACTTGCGTCGTGTTTTCCGAGATTGATCTTTCGTGTTATTGGGAACTTTATGGACGAGGCCGCATTCGAGGCTTGCCCGATACGATTAAGTCACGATTGGCCGACGCCAATGCCATTGGCGTGAACGTGTTGGCCTACGCGACGAACCGTGACCCGAAGGGAAAAGAGGCGGCTTTTGTCGGAGTCGACAATATCGCCGATCTGAATACGGCCTCCAGCCGAGGAGTCATTCAGATTGCCAAGCTGCAGCATGGCGGAGGGTGCAACGACGCTCCGGGAGCGCTGGTCAATCTATTGCGGACAGCAGCCCAAGGAGATCTCAAACTGAGGGTGAGCACGACCGAGTTCCCGATTCGTGCTGATGACAAGAGCCTGTTTCAATTCCACTTGTCATTCATGCACGGTCGTCATGATTTCCGATTCACCCCTGGCGAGCGAGAATCACTGCGTCGGTACCTGGAGAACGGAGGGACGTTGTTTGCGGATAGCATCTGTGCCAGCAAAGATTTCGCAGACGCCTTTCGACGCGAGATCCAGGCCGTGTTCCCCGACTTAAGTTTGCAACGAATCCCGGCAAGTGATTCTCTTTACAGCACAAGTACCGGGGGGTTTGACTTGAGGAAAGTCGATCGACGCGATCCTGTCGAGCAGGGGGCTGATCAGCCGATGCAAACCCGTGTTCGGCAGGTTGAGCCTGAACTCGAGGGGATTTCGATTGAGGGCCGCTGGGCAGTCATTTTTTCGCCCTACGATATCAGTTGTGCGCTGGAACAACATGAATCTCTGGAGTGCCGTGGATACACGCGGGCCGATGCGGCTCGTTTGGGCCTCAATGTGCTGATGTACTCGTTGAATCCGGACACCGAGGTGAATCAAGAGGAGTGAATGACCGTGCTCGGCGGAATCCTCACCGATCGACCCACTGGATCAACAAGGGCAAAATGACTAGATTTCCGACCAAGCCGCCAATCATCGAAAGACTCACCAAAGTGCCAAAGTAGATGGTCGGCACGAAATCGCTAAAGCAAAGAGTTGCAAATCCGATAACGAGTGCCAATGTGGCGAATACTGATGCGCGTCCCACCGTCGCTTGTACCGAACGAAGGGCCGTGGCAAGAGACGCCCCTTCGCGGCGTTCTCGTTGGTAAGACAGCACGTAGTGAATCGAGCCATCGACCGACAAGCCGAGCGAGACGGCAGCGATCATCGCCGCTCCCATATTAACTCGTACCCCAAGCCATCCCATTGCTCCAAAGAGCACGAGCACGGGCAAGGCATTGGGAACAAGCGTCACGAGTGCCAGACGCAGGCTGCGAAAGGCGAGAAACATCATTGCGGAAATGGCCGCAGCAGCTACACAAAAAGTTGTCCATTGATCGCGTAGCAGGCTTTCGACCAACTGGGCCAACAAGACGTAGTAGCCAGTCACTTGCGCTCCGGGCAATTCTTCGACTGCCAGTGTGCGAACGTGCTCGATCATTTGCATCTTTTCGGCGGTATCGAGTTGTTCGGGCGCACGAAGTAGGATTCGCACTTTTGGCTTGGTTTGACGGTCTCCTTCGGAGTAGACCGCGGCGACGAATTCGGGGATTCGACCCCGCACGAGAGCCAATCCTCCGCGGACGGCGAGTTCTGCGCCGAGGTCGAGTTGTCTCAGCCCTCCGCATCCCGCGTCGAGAATGTCGGCAATCGAAATGGCTTTGCTCAAGTTAGGTACTTCTGCCAGAAGTCGCGCTTCAAATTCGAGCAAATCCAGAGCGAAGTCCTTATCCAGCCGCTTTGGTGCAGTTATGAAGATATCCCACACTCCTGCGCCTTCGAAATGCTCTTCGACGAATCGGTAGCCTTCAATAAGTTCACTGTTCTGTCGGAAGTTGCGGGTGAACTGAGTTTCTAGAACCAGACGAGGACTTCCCGCGGCGATGACAGCTACTAGAGCCGCACTTGCCAGGAGCAGCGAACGGGAATGCTGCGTGGACCAGTCCAGCATGCGTTGCAGCGACAGCTGAAGAGTCTGTTCGTTTGCCACCTTGGTCCGCCCAGCAGAATTGCTTCCCGCCAATACGAGATAGGGAACGGCAAGTACAACGCTGACTAGGACCATCAAAGAGCCGAGCGCCATCATCAACCCGAAGTCGTAGACGGGTCCGACGTGTGAGATCATCAGCGCGGCAAATCCGGCGGCATCGGTCAGACATGCGAAGAAGACAGGCACTACCAGGACACGACCTGCTTCGAGCAATGCTTGGACCGGCGCCAAGTCTCGTGATTGGGCGTCTCGATAGCGCACAATTACATGGACGACCGTTGCGACTCCCACAACCGTGACGATCGCGGCTAACATCGAGCTGACAATGCTCAGTTGCAGACCTAGCAAGACAAGCAAACCGCGAGTAAGCGCCAGAGTCATCTGTACTACAACCAACGGCAGTACCAGCCAACGCACCGATCGAAAGCAAATAGTAATCGTCAGCATTAGCAATAGAGTGCACCAGGTATTCAGCCGCTGACCATCAGCTTCCAGCAAATCGAAGGCTTCCTCGACAACCACGGGTTCGCCAACGATGGTTCCATTGTCATACAGCGAGAGAATTAAGCGGAGCTCTCGAAGTGTTTCACGGCGTGAAGCATTGCCGTCGGTTGGCCTTTCCAACAGGCAAACGATTCCCGCAACGTCGAGTTGTCGGTTATGCGTATATCCGACAAAAACTTCGCGCAGCAGTGCACCCCTCTGGGCATCCTCGAAGTTTGCCGCTTGAGGCGGATCGAGCAACGAAACAGTTGCCACGACGCCAGCTACCTTACGAATCTTAGCTGCCAGGTTGCCCAATCGCTCGAGACCTGCTGGGGATGACAGTTCCGGATCGGAATAGACTGCCAAGATGATATCATGCTGGCCAAACACCCGCTGTAATTCCAGATACGTCGTACGAACTGGATCGTCTTCAGCAAACATATTTTCGATCGAACGATCGAGCGACAGCTGCCGACCGAACCAGGCAGCGGCAATCGATAGGATCAGCCCAGATGCGAACAACCATCCTCGTCGGTGGATCATCCATTCGAGAAGCCGGCGAGTGCGGGGATTGGAGATCAACGAGCGAGCTTTTCGATTGCGAAACTGGTGAGTACAAGGAAGCGCAGTATCCGGGTTGTTACTGCTCGCTTCAACCGGTTGTGCGCAACTTTGGATTGGCAAAGCGCTGCAGCTAGCGACTTGTCGAATTGCCTACCGTTGGCGGTTGGCAGGACTCAAAATCGAAGCTTGGCACTTCGTGTTTTATGCTAGCGTGCTGAATTCCATGTTACTTGTGGTGTAAGATGTTGCGAGACAAAGGCTTACGAGCCGAGCGCGGGTGTGGAAGGCGGCTTGACCCCCACACAGAACCGCACCTATAATCCCCGCCCCAAATTTGAGGGGGCTCACTTTTCGTAACTCATAGCCCTGCTTGTTGTTGTGCGCGGTTAGCTACT
Source organism: Planctomycetales bacterium (assembly GCA_020427155.1). Classification (GTDB taxonomy): domain Bacteria; phylum Planctomycetota; class Planctomycetia; order Pirellulales; family Lacipirellulaceae; genus Bythopirellula. The sequence goes on from JAGQOW010000003.1 coordinate 50,154, forward strand.
TAGGCTGAGTCGAATCGGACTTTGTTCGTTCGACTCGTATGCGCGACATCCAGGAAGAGAATTGCTGATCACCTCGCGAAGATCATCGCGTTGCTCGCCGTTGGTCCGCTTTTGGCGGTTAGGATTGCACTGCGCGCGTTCTGTTCTCTCGGCAGCAATCATCGTGGCAATCTTAACTCTGCGATGTTGGTCTAGCGACATTGGGATCGTGCAGTCGGATCCGACGCTACCGATTACTGTATCGGCCGATGGGTGTTCTCGTTGGCAGCAAGGTGAATACGAGGTCTATCATCTCCGGGGCAACTGCTATCTCAACCAAGGTTTGACTTATGCGCGTGCTCCTGAGGCAGTGGTTTGGGTCGACCGCCCCGAGACGTCCGATGAACCTACCAAGATGCTTGTCTACTTTGAGGGAACAAACGATAGTCGGGTATGCGTTGACTATCGAAACGTTTCCACAGGCGATCGAGGCCAGAAGACTTTGGGGCAGGAGGAAGCGTCGACCTGGTTCCAGCGGTTCACTACGCTATCGTCGATAAGATTCAGGCTACCTGCAACAACCCAGGAGCCAGCGACTCGGCCGGCGATTTACGATCGCGGACTTGCCCAATTCGATCCACAGCGACGTAGGCAGCTGCTGCTTGCCCAGTTCACCGAGTTTGCACCAGCACCCGATCCGATTCAAACGCTGCCCCCTGGAATGCGCAGCATCCAGCTGTCGCCGCGCAACGACTCTTCGCCCGCGATTGATTCCAAGCCCCAACCCGACGGTGGTCGGGTGACGGTCGTTTCTGGTGGTATTCGCGTCTTGGTAGAAGGATTGCCTGCAACCGATGTTCCTTCGGCATTTGGCCCGATAGGCATTGTGGATATTAGTACCGATCGGGCGGTGATCTGGACGGCGGGCAGCGATCTTGGCTTTGGCGGCCAGAGCGTGCAAACGCAAGATACGCCCTTGGAAATTTACATGGAGGGGAACATCGAGTTCCGCCAGGGCGATCGCGTTGTCTACGCCGACCGCATGTTCTATGACATCCGTCGCCAGGTGGGTGTGATACTCAACGCTGAGCTGCTCACCCCTTTGCCTATGGTCGACGGGTACGAGTATCAAGGGCTGGTCCGACTACGCGCCGCTGCCATTCGCCAGATCGACCAGTCGCACTTTTCTGCTACCAACGCATTGATCACCACCAGCCGACTGGAAGAACCAACCTATCACTTTGGCGCCAACGAGATTGCTTTTGAGGACATTCAAACCCAGGTGTTCGATCCGCGCACTGGCGAGCCGTTAGTCGACCATCGTCAGATGGCTGAGAGTCGTGGGAACTTCGTCTATGTACGCGGCATCCCCGTATTCTACTGGCCCACGTTCGCCACCGACCTGAGGAAACCTTCCTTCTTTATCGACGGGGTGCGCGTCGGCAGCGATCGCGTTTTCGGTACTCAAGTGGCGACCGATTTGGATGCCTATCAATTGTTCGGCATCCGCAATGCTCCGCAGGGAACCGATTGGGGGTTGAGTATCGACTATTTGAGCGATCGTGGTATCGGGCATGGCACTACGTTCGAGTACAATCGGCCCGACTTCTTAGGATTCAACGGACAGGCGAATGGCCAGTGGGATTCTTGGGGAATCTCGGACGAGGGACTCGACAACTTGGGCTTTGGCCGACGCACGATTGTTCCAGAGAAGGACTATCGGTTTCGGCTGTTTGGCCAGCATCGCCAGCGGCTACAAAGCGGTTGGGAGCTGACGGGCGAGCTTGGTTGGACGAGCGACCGCACGTTTCTCGAACAGTACTACGAGAGCGAGTGGGATGAGCAGCCCGACCCGCGTACCGGACTGCGGCTTAAGCGTCTGGCCGACAATCGTTCGCTGTCGATCGAAGCCAATGCCCAAGTCAACGAGTTCTTTACCGAGACCCAGTGGCTGCCGCGCGCCGACCACTACTGGCTGGGTGAATCGTTGTTTGGCGATCGGTTGACCTGGTTCGAACATTCCCAGGCGGCGTATGCAAATATCAATATTGCCGACACACCAACCAATGCGACCTTGGCTGGCCAATTCAGCTTGCTGCCCTGGGAAGAAGTGATTCCCGGATCCGGCATCCCGATTTCTGGCAACGGAGAGCGACTCGTAACTCGCCAGGAAATCGACTTGCCGCTTAGCCTGGGACCGGTAAAGGTGGTGCCTTTTGCATTGGGCGAACTGGCCCATTGGGGCGAAGCGCTCGACGGCGATGACATCCAACGTGCTTTCATTCACACGGGGGTGCGCGCCAGCGTGCCGTTCTGGGCGGCATTTCCCGAGGTCCAAGACTCGCTGTTCAACCTCAACGGACTGGCTCACAAGGTGGTCTTCGATGCCGAGCTTTCTTATGCCGATGCAAATCAAGATTTAGTCGATCTCCCGCTTTACGACCCGTTGGATGACACTTCAATCATCGAAATGCGGCGTCGTGTGCTCAATGGGACGCTCGCACCTACGATCACCAGTCTCAAATTCGATCCGCGACTCTATGCTTTTCGATCTGGTATTCAAGGCACTGTCACCTCGCCTACGACCGAGATTGCTGACGATCTCATGGCTCTTAGAATGGGGATGCGGCATCGCTGGCAAACCAAACGTGGCGGACCCGGACGACAGCACATCGTCGACTGGTTAACTATCGACTCCAACGCAACATGGTTTCCCAATGATTCGCGTGACAACTTTGGCCAGGATATCGGACTCGTCGATTACGACCTGCGTTGGCATCTAGGAGACCGGTTTACGATTGTCTCTGACGGAGCGGCTGACTTCTTTGGCGATGGCCTGCGTACGATCTCAGGCGGTGTGCTGCTCAATCGCCCATCGCGTGGCAATGCCTACGTCGGGCTGCGATCGATCAACGGACCGATCGAAAGCAATGTGCTGATGGGAAGTTACAGTTATCGGATGAGTCCGAAATGGATTTCTACGGCAGGTGCTACCTTCGATCTGAGCGATACGGGCAGCATTGGCCAGTCTTTCTCGATGACGCGAGTGGGCGAATCGTTGCTGGTGACGATGGGTATCAACGCCGATACCGGCAAAGACAACATAGGCATCCGATTCCTGGTCGAGCCGCGATTCTTGCCCAAGCTTCGGCTGACCAGCATGACCGGCATCGAGGTACCGCCTGCAGGAGCCTTTGGACTGGAATAATGGCAAACGACTTTTCACCTGTTCCCGACGAAGTGGACGAACCGTTTCGTAAGAACCAGAGTTGGGTGAAGCGCTTTGCCGTGGCTTGCCGAGGAGTCAAGGTGGCAGTCCGTCTGGAGGCAAGTTTCTTTGTCCATCTGTTTGTCGCGGCGATAGTCTTGCTTGCCGGCGCAGTGTTGGGCATTGCACGATGGGAGTGGTGTTTGGTGGTCCTCTGCATTGCGGCAGCGCTGAGCGCCGAGCTTTTCAACACCTCGATCGAGCGGATTGCCAGGGTCGTTACTCGCCAGGAAAACCCAGAGATCCGCGACGCTCTTGATACGGCCAGCGGGGCCGTCTTGGTGGTGGCACTCGGTTCAGCAATCATTGGTCTGCTCGTATTTGGTACTCGCGCCGCTGCAATGCTTGGGTACTAGCCCAGATCGATTCAACCATTGATCCGGCCAGGCACGGCCACCCTTTGCCGCCGCCGATTCTTCTGGCGACTTGTATTTCGCGCGAGTTGATCCCCATAATCTATTGACCGTGGAGCGGGTTCATCAACTGCGCCGCCTTCGATCAGGACCAACAATAACCAAGGTGCAACCTAATGACGACTTATAATCGACGAGAGTTTATTCGAACTTCGAGTGCCGCGGTGTTATCCGGCGCTGTGGCTGCTTCTTTCGGCGGCCCATGCTTCTCTCAGGATGCGTTGGGCGAGGCGCAGATAGCAATGCGATTGGGGCTAGTTACTTACAACTGGGGCAAGGACTGGGACCTGCCGACTGTGATTGCCAATTGTTCAGCGACCCGTTTCGAGGGAGTGGAGCTTCGCTCGACGCACAAGCACGGCGTGGAAATCACACTCGACCAGGCGGCAAGAAAAGAAGTGGCCAAGCGATTTGCCGACTCCGATGTCGAACTGGTCGGTCTGGGCTCGGCTTGCGACTACCACTCGCCTGATCCGGCCGAGTTGAAGGCCAATATTGAAGAAACAAAAGCGTTTGTGCGGCTTTGTCACGATCTGGGCGGCGGCGGCGTCAAGGTGCGGCCCAACGGACTGCCAGAGGAAGTGCCAGTGGCAAAGACGCTTGAGCAAATCGGCCGCGCTCTCCACGAAGTCGCCGAATTTGGCGCCGACCATGGTGTTGCTATTCGTGTCGAAGTCCACGGCAGGGGAACGAGCGAACTACCGCACATGAAAACCATCATGGACCATGCCGATCACGAGAATGCCTATGTCTGTTGGAATTGCAATGCCCAGGACTTGCAAGGGGATGGCCTGGAGCACAACTTCCGGTTGGTTGCCGAGAAGATCAACACGGTGCATATTCACGATCTTCGCGGCGATCAATACCCTTGGAACCTGTTGTTCAGTCTACTTAAGGGCCAGAAGTTCTCGGGCTGGACGCTCTTGGAAGACGGCGCGGTGCCCGAGAACATCGTGGCTGCGATGCACGAGAATCGGAAGCTCTGGGAGCAACTGGCGGGCTAGCCGTCAGTCCAGCCAATCTTTGGCCTTGAGTCGCTCGGGCACATACACCTCGGTCACGTAGCTGATATCCTTGGAGATCAGCGATTCGACTTCGAGCTTGAAATCGTTTTTGAGCATCCGTTGGATTTCGCTTTGCCAGGCGCGCTTTTTCTCGAACCATGGATACTTGGCTATCTGCTTGGCACGCTTTTTGTCGTTGTCGTTCAGCGCGATCTTCACACTATCAGAGAGCTGACAGCGTTCGAAATCGATACTGCGAAGTCCGAGATATTTCGCATCGGGTATCGCCATCCGCTGCGACTCGAATGCGAGATTGATCGACCCCTGCTTCAATACGCTATAGATGTAATACCCCCACGGATCGTTGTCCAGTACGCAGTAGATCGGCAGCTTCAATTCATGGTGCATGCGGTGTAGTAGACGGCGGACCCCCCTCGGTGGCTGGCCTGCGCCGTGAGTCAGGATGCAATTGTGTGTTTCCCAGAAGCGATCTTCGTTGAAGCGTTGCCAAACCGTGCCTTTCTCGACATGCAAGATGAACTTGGCTTTGCACATTTTGCTGCTCAATTCTATGACCTCGGGCTCGACAATCGAAGGGATTGCATAACCGCCGGAACCCATGCGCGAGCAATCAATGACATCGCCCCGGTCTCTCAGGGTGATGTTGCCCACGAGTGCGCCACGGTTTTCGGCGTATAAGTGGAGTTCTTCGCGAATTGAATTCAACAAGACCTCGACGTCTTCAATAATCGTGTCGCATTCTCCTTGATCGTCAAAAGTGTTTTCCTTGGCACCTTCGATCGTGTGTTTCAGCATGTAATACAAACCTCGAAGGCTCGTAGTCTTGCCTTGGTCTAGCAGCTGCTTGCAGCCGCTGGCGACCAGCATGGTACGCATGTAGGCTTTTGCTTGGGACAAGTCGAACAGCTGTCGGCGATTCTTGTTGCTCCCCATCTCAAGAATCCGCTTGCGCGGACTATAGCGGACGTTGGAGAGCGTACGCGACGGGATATCAACGTGAGGATCGCGCCGGGCATTGGCCGCGCTGACCACGCGGTCGGCCAGACCGGTCAGTCGCGACATGGTCTTTTTGTCCCGCGGAGATAGTTTTGCTTTCGCTCTGCGTGCTGCGGGGGCTGCTCGTTTCTTTGCCATGCAATTCTCCGTGATTTGCCCTAAATCAATCGGCTTGGGCTTAAAGAGGTTTCATCCCAGTAGTCTATTCGTCGTCAGTCTCTTGTTCGTCTTCTTCGCCGCCAATTCGGTTGATTGCCGCCGCATGGGAAGCGGGGTCGACGATCAACACATTCTCTCCCAAATCCAGGTCTTTGGGGTCCTGGTCGATTGGCCGACCGCGATCGTCGAATTTCATGTCGGCCTCGGCTGTGTGCTTCTTGGCGACTTTTACCAGCTGGCTATACAGCTCGGACTGTTTCGCCCCGTTGATTTCGCTAACCGCACTCGAAACCTCTTTGAGGTATCTCAAAAACACTTCGCGTCGGTCGGTTTGCTGTTTTACTTTCAGGCGTCGTCGCAGGTACATTCCCAACTTTCGCCCCACCGCTTGGAGTCCGAGTCGAATCTCTTTTTGAATCTCTGGGTAATTGGCAATCGCTTCCTTCGATTCGCTGGTGAACGGCACCCACACGCTGGCAATGTGAATCATCAACGACACGGGGCCACGGGGCAGCGAACCACGGGATTGGCTCAGGCCATAACTGCGCCAGTTGGTGGCGAGCACGGTTTGTGTGACCGCACAGGCCGCCTGCTGGAATTGCAGCGGCACGCGGTTGGCGTAGCGCATCACCTCCATCGTTTGCCCGTCGGAGATGTTGACGTTCTTCATCGCCGTAAACAGCTTATCGCTTTCTTTCGGCTTGAGTTTGCCTGGGGCTTGTCGCGTGCCGAGCGCGGCGGTCTTGATGATCTTATCTGCCGCGTCGCTACCTAGGCCGTTAAACGTGTGAATCAAAAACTGCCGGATCGTTCGCGCATCGGTTTCTTCGAGCAACTCGAGCAGCAAATCCTTGCTTATGCTTTGGGTCGGAGCCGTCCCACCGTAGGCGAGCCCAACCTCGATCTGAAACGGATTGCCGCGATAGACGGCTGGTGGGCGGGTAGCCGCAACATAGAACTCTGCCGGCACCACGTGATGCAGTCCTTTGAGTATCAGATCCTCGCCAATAGGACAAATACAATCGGTCGAAGGGTTTGAGATCTTAGTTTTTTGGATCGCCTGATGAAGCGCATCAGACTCGGCTCTGCCGACTTTGTTGGTGTTCGCGCGGGAACTAACCTTGGCCGTCGCGCAAACGCGTTTGGCTATCGCAGGAGTAACGCGTGAAAAACGGGTCCGCAAGAACTCTCCTACCGTCATCGACTCTGCTTCTTGAAGCATGGCAGCCAGTCGCCCGATCTCGACGCCGTACGGGTGAGGTTTGATTTCCTTGGGTTCCTTGGGCAAGGAGTCGGCAGTTCGCTCGTAATCGTAGACGTAGTCGTCTGGATCGCAATAATGCAGCGAAATGTGGGGATTGGCGATTGCTGTCTGCTCCAAGTACTCGCCGACGCTGCCTCTTCCCCGCATGAATTTCGCCTGCAACTCGATCGTTACGCGCGTGCCGTGCGGTTGGTCGACCCACTCGATGCCATGCTTCTTGATATACTGTGTGCCTGGATCTCCGGGCGCGATGTCGACACCATCCCCTTTGCCGTTAAGTATCTTGGGCTGGTTGATCTTCGTATCGATCTGGATTTCGTAGTAGTGGGCCGGTTTGCGAGCCGAAACCTTGGAGATGATCTTCACCGGCTTGCCAGTGGTTTGCACTCCGTACATCCCTGCTGCGCTAATGCCGATTCCCTGTTGGCCACGACTTTGTCTGAGCCGGTGAAACTTCGAACCGTAGAGTAACTTGCCGAAAATCAGCGGAATCTGCTTTTTGAGGATGCCGGGGCCGTTATCTTGGATCCCAACCTTGTACCGATCGGAACCGGTTTGCTCGATATGAACCCAGATTTCCGGCAAGATACCTGCTTCCTCGCAAGCGTCGAGCGAATTGTCGACCGCTTCTTTTACCGTCGTCAGCAGCGCTTTGCGTGGATTGTCGAAGCCCAACAGATGCCGGTTTTTCGCAAAAAACTCGCTGACCGAGATTTCGCGTTGGCTGGCAGCCATCGCCTTGGCCGTCGTGCGCCGCTTTGGTTTAGCTTCGCCATTGGTTGACGCAGGAGAGGGTCGCTTTGTCGTCGGTGCCTTTTTCTTAGGTGCTTTCTTTCGTTTCGTAGTCGCCAAGGTGGCGTCTCCTCTTGAGTATTTCAATCGTACCGCTGGTAAAATATGAAGATGGCGGAAATTATAACGGCAGATCCTGCCTAGCCCCAGGGCGCGTTAGCCGCTGCTGGCGACCCATTGCGGACGACCGTTACGGCCCATACATAAAAACTCATCGTCAGAACACGGACTGGCCGACAAGCTTCTGATAGAGGACCCCGCAGCCTGTTCCTCGGCCCTTTTGGGCCGCCTACCCGATCGGGCTCGATACCGTATTTCAAGCGTACGATTCTCGAATGAATTGCCCGTCGCAGACGACTTTTGTCGGTGCCGGGGGACAGCTCAGAACGTGGATCGTCGACCACCAGGAGGGGATTATGGTTTACCGAATTGCCCCCGCGAGCGTGATCGCGGCGATTCTGGCTGGCTTGTGGCTCAGCTCAGATGTCAGTGCCTATGAAGGTCATTGGAAGCGAGTGATCAGCTACCAAAACAAGAGCGATCTATTTGCCAATTACCAGGTAGGGCCCAATCCCAGCGGCACAGCCGCTGAAATGTATATCTCGCCGCGCCCCGTGCCGCCGCATGTCGGGCACACCTACACCACCTATCAGCCGCTGATGCCTCACGAACTCATGTACAAGCATTGCCGTTCGCACTACGCTTACACTCCGGGTGCGGGATGGACAAGATCGAAGGTGCGCTACTGCACTTATGGGCTGAAGCTGCAGGATGTCATTCACAACCTCCGAGTCAAGTACTGAGGGTTGAAAGGGCAAGTCTTTTCGTCTTGCTTGCCGCCGGTCGTTCCAAATTGCCCCCACCACGTCGTGAGAAGGAACTATCTCGTGATCAAGTGTTTTTCAATTACTATCTGCGTGGTCGTCTCGATCTCCCTCGGCGCTGCTGAGTCTTACGCCGAAGCACCGTACTTGCGACCTTTGCGTCGAGCACAAATGTATAACTGGCACGGCAACTACGCCCATTCCGAGTATGGCCAGCCGTTAGCATTGGTCGTCCCTCCGACGGCCAATATGCAGACTAATTGGAGTTGGGGAGCCCCTAGTGCGAGCTTTTCTCGCATCGACCATCAGTTTGGCCGTGACTATCCAGGCCCGGGTCCGTTTGCGGGTGGTTTTCTGCGAACTCCCCAGTGGCCAGCCAATACACAGCAGTTTGGAGTCTATTACGCTCGCGCGCCGTGGTATCCGACGCAACGCTAGTAGCAAGTTTGCTACTGCGGAGTCAACGACGAAGCGTCAAACCGTATTGACCCAATTGTTTGTGGATAAAGCAGTTTCGTGAGTTGCCCAAGCTTCTCGGCAAGTTCCCCCTCTCCGAGCCGCCAGAGCAACTCCAGTCGAGCCTGCCGGGCCCGTATCCAACGTGGCCCGGCAGGCTTGCTCTGTTTTTCGATCTGCTGCCACATCAGAAGCGCCTCGCGAAGCTCTATGTCCTGCTGCGAATCCGAGAGGATAAGTACATACGATTCGTATAAATTGCCGTCTTGCGGGTAGAGGTCCAGCAATTCCCGTAAGACAGCTAAAGCCTGGTCTCGATTGCCCATGGCAAGCAAGGCGTCAGCCTGATGGCGCTTTAGTGCCAGTGTTGTTTTGCTTTCCAAACCGTGATCGATCTGCTGCGCCGCTGCCACAATTCTTAAGACATCGCTCCAATGGCTGCCACGCGACAGGGCTTCGGCTAGCAACTCGCTGGCCCTCAATTTCCAAGATGCATCGGCTTTTGGGGAGGAGGCCAACGCGGCGCTCAGCAGCTTGCGAGCATTGTCGTGCTCTCCTGTCGAGTGATGCAATAGGAGCTCGCTGAGCTTCAGAGCGGCTGATCTTGTAAGATCATTCCACTCACGCGACCAGCGGCCTTTGGAATCCATCAGAACTTGTTGGAGCCCCTTCCTTGCCCGTTCGACGAGAAGGATGCGGCTTGTGTCCGATTCGGGAGACTCCGAATCGAGCTGCTGCAACTCCTGCAAAGTGCAATCGGTCAAGGCAACAGCGCACGCAATAGCTCCAGCGGCATTTGCATCGAACCCTGAGAGTACTCGCGAAGCTTCGGACCACTGCTGTCGGCTCATCCAGTAGCGACCCAGCCATAACCGAACGGTATTCGCCTGCTTGCTTCTGGGCCAGATTTCCAGGTGTTCTTGAAGCAGCATTTCAAACCGCTGCATCTCTTCAGGCGACTCGCGCGCGAGAATGCCTGTCAAGCCAATGGCAGTCAAGTGGGTTTCTGCCGCCTCGGCATGCTTAGGCTGGTCGAGTGCCAATTGGCGAAATCGTAGGCTTGCTACTTCGTCATTGCCCAATGCTCTTGCAACTGCGGCGGCGGTTTTAGCTGCCCGGAACCGCTGCTGCTCGTCGCCTGCTTTCGCGAAGCTATTGGCAGCCCGATCGTATGCCGCGATTGCTTCCTGCCATTTGCCTGCCGTATAGAGTCGTTCGGCCGATCTCAGTAAGGGGTCGGCTTGGAGCTGGGGAGACGACCCACCCTCGGCCTGCACAGACCATTCAATCTGCTCAGACTCGGCATGAAGCTTTAATGCAATCTCAGGCGGCAAATCCTCGTCTTGCCATTGGTCTAGCAGCTCTCTTGCTTCGGTCAACTTGTTCAAGAGACGTAGGCAGACCAGCCGTTCCACATGGGCTTCCCAGATCTCATTTCCAACGCTAGTCGATTTGCTGAGTTGAGCAAGCGATTGCAGTGCCAGCCCTAGTGAATTGACGCGATCGGCCGAGTCGGCCGCATAGCTGAGCGCCTGCAATCGGTAGCCGCGTGCTTGCTGAAGGGCTAGATTTCGCCGCAACGACTCCAATTCGGTCTTCGTCCAACCGCTGGCTTTGGCAGCCGAGGCCGACTTCTGGTAGGTGTCGCGTAACCGCTTTTCCAGTTCGCTAGCGATCGAGTTTAGCTCGCTTAGGCTGGTACGCAGTAACGAGCGCGCCGCCTGTAAAGAACGGTCGTCCTCGGCATAGTCAGCGACGTCTTGCAGTAACGACTCCGCGTGGGCAAGTTTGGAAATGGCCAGCTGAATCGCGATCAGAATCCCTCGCGGGCTGTTTTTCGCACGTCCAGCAAGTTCAGCAACTTCCGCTAACGTATTCCACAAAGTATCTCGTTCGCTGGGCGATGCGTCCACCGCCCGTTGAGTACGCGCCTGTAACCAGCTCGTCGCAATCTCTACGAGCGCGGCGTTTGGCAGATTCGATTCGACTAAGCAATGTCGACAGTAGTCGTCAAGCTCGTCGAAAGCTCGCTTCTCACGCAGCGTAGCAATGTGGCTGAGTTCTTGACTTTGAGCCAGCAATGCTGTGGCTAGCCCGAGCCATAAGATGATAGTGTGCAGGCACAGTTTGCCGACCTTTGCAGAGCCAGGCGTGAAACGGCGCATGCTCACAGCTCACCAGTCACCGCGAATTGAATCTTTTGAAAACCGGCCAGTCGGCAGCGATCGAAAACTTCAATTGCAGGGCCAAGTAGCGTACGACCTTCGATATCAATAATCACCGTCAGTGACTTGTCGATGTCAGCCAGGGCAGCAAGCAGTTTGGCCAGTTGTTCGAGCGACGAGATGCGTTGGCCGTTTAACGTCAGTTGCGTTCGATCGTCGATTTGCCCAACTTCGATTATGATACGTTCAAGGTCGACATCATCCGGCGCTTGAGGGAGTTCAGAATCGACAATGCCGGCAGTTGCGATAGGAATCGGCAAGATCGAGTCCACCGTCTGAAAACTGGCCGTGCAGACAAAGAACACCAGCAATAAGAACACCACATCAATCATTGGCGTCATCGACACGCTGAAAGGCTGCTGAACGGGAGTTGTATGGGGAATGCGCATGAGTGTAATGGATGTAGGCCAGGAACGTACAAAATGATCGCGAAGGGTGTAACGAATTCGCCAGGTCCTATTTGACAACAGACTCCTCAAGCACTGCAAACGAAACATTCCAAACGCCCGCCTGCACACATGCCAGCAATAAGGGTTCGACGTGTTGATATTCGATGTGTCGGTCGGCGCGAATGCGGACCTCGATGGCTTCGCTGGTTTGCTCTCTTTCCACTTGTAGGCGTCGGGGAAGCTCATCGGCAACGACTTCGTCGCTGCCCAAGAACAGGCGCCCATCAGAAAGCAAATTGATCGTTACTCGCGGCGACTTACGTCCTGTGGCCTCGTGGCCGCTGGCTGCAACTGGCAGCGGAAGCTCCAATTGGGTTTCTTGTTGGGCGAGATGGCTACTAACCAGAAAGAAGATAATCAGTAAGAAAATAATATCAATCAAAGGAGTGACGTTGAATTCGATGCTCCGGCTGCGGCCATAGTGAGGGAATCTCATGGAATCCTCAACTTTGCGGAGGAGCGACTTGGGAAGCAGGCGATTGAAGCCTATGTTTCAGGGGCGAGATGGCAGTTTGCGCCAGCTCTCCGGTTTCGGCGATCAATTGGTCCACCCGGTTGCGAAACACCGCAAACGCTGCCAGCGAGGGAATCGCTACGATCAAGCCGCCGACGGTCGAGACCAAGGCCTGGTAGATGCCGCTGGCCAACTCGGCTGCTCGAGCCGCTCCCTGGGTGTTGGCCACCTCTTGAAAAGCGAAGATCATGCCAATTACCGTACCCAGCAAGCCGATCATCGGCGCGATATTGCCGATTACCGACAAGTAGTCGATCTTCCGCAGCAGGCGGGCCGACTGCTCGCCTAGTGCATCCTCCATCCCTTTCTCCACGGTTGCCCAACCGCCTGGGGTCTCGCGCAATCCTGCGTGCAGAACTGCAGCTAGAGAACTTGGCTGAGCCTGACAGCTTCGAATCGCCTCGTTCAGTTGGCTAGCGGACAAATGCTTTTGTACGATTTCAGCCAATCGTTCAGGCATTAAGACTGAGCGTTGGATGGTCAGGAGATGCTCGACGACTAATGCCAGAGCAATGATCGACAGGATCACGAGCAATACGATGAGTACAACGCCAGGGACGCCCCCTGCGAATAGAATACTTAGAGCATCTTGGCGAGTGGCAACTCCGCTATCGGAAGCGCCGACAGCGACCATCCAAGGAACGAAATACTCTGCCGCATAGATCAATGAAATGCCTGCCAGAAACAAGTTGTTTACACTCCGCCCAATTAGAGAGCAGTCTCTAATACCAAGTTGCTGTCAGGGCTTTCTCGTCGCGATTCGAACGATTGTTCATTACGCTCGAAATGGACCGGTGCCACCGCCACAACTCGCGGCCTTCCGCAAAAAACCGATTATGGCGGCAGCTCATTCGCCGCGCAAGGACCAATCAAGTTCGCGCTGCTACTTGCCTAACTGCCTGGTGTCAATGTAAGCATATCGCCCACCCGTCTCTCGTGCGAGCTTCCTCAGAAAGTTTTCGCGGCTCGTTGCAGCCCCCACGCCGAATTCGATCGAGTTGATACCGGTACCCGCACTTGTTGCTCGCCGAATTGCATCCGATACATCAGACTCGGACATCGGGTCGTCAGCATCGGTAAGAAAGAAAATCACGTCGGGCCGCAAACGCAAGGCTAGTTGCAGGGCCGCTCGCCGATAAGTGCCACCGCTGGCAGAGATTTCACGCACAAAGTTCTCGGCCAGCCGTTTGTTTCGATCGGTAGCGAATGCGATTCGCTGTTGGCCACCTGTAAGATCCCACGCAATAGGCTCATGATTAAAGAAAATAATCTGCATTTGGTGGATGCTTTCCAGCGAATCCAGGCTTTCGATCAGTTGCGCTTTGGCAGCTCGTAGCGGTGGCCCCTCCATGCTGATTGATCGATCGAACACATAGACAAACTTCGCGCCCACGCCTTCAATCCCAAATAGGCTCACGGTAGCTTCCCCGCCTACGCTTCGCTGGGCAGCCCCGCCGCGCGTCATGGCTCCAGCGTCAGCGGCGCCTATCGAATCGGAATCGCCGATACCTAGAATCGTGCGGTGGGGCAATGTGTTCGACGTTGGTGGAATCTCTGCTGCGGTGGGCAAGGCGTTCTGAGTGATATCATTGAGCGACGATGCTTGTGCCGCTTCCGTGTCTGGAGATTCGAGATTCTCTTCATCTTCAAAGAGAGGCCCCTCGTCGGTCATCTGCTTCAGCACAATGCCCACATCTCGCGAGGGGGTCTCGACGGCGCCACGAACCAGCTGTTGCCTTGTCGTGTAGAGGAGTATTAAGAAGAGTCCAGCATGGATTGCCAGCGACGTGCACCAGGCGGGCCAGCCTGCTGGGCGGTCAGTTGGCCGGCAAGGGGGGCGATTGGCCATGGTTCTTACGTCGCAAAAAGCGGAGACGAGCAATCGAGTGCGACATGCCTGCTGGAAAATTCTAGCGCTAGTTGCCCCATGCGTCAACGTGGACGGTGGGCTCTGAAAGGTCTTGGCAAGAGCACTACGCGTCAAAGTGTGGCCGCCCTATAATCGATTGGAAGCAAACGCGGTGAGCCATTGTCAGCCAGATTCTATCCACGCAGTATTCACTAAAGGTGGCATTTTGAAACTCGAAGTCATTCATTTTCCTCACCCCACCTTGAGACACGTTTCAAAGCCTTTGAAGCGAGTCGACGTCGAACTGCGCGAGATGATCGCTCAAATGTTCGAGCTGATGTACCGACACGAGGGTGTGGGGCTCGCTGCAAATCAAGTGGATCTTCCTTACCGATTGTTTGTCGCCAATCCTACGGGTGATCCCGACAATAAAGAAGCCGAGCAAGCATTCATCAATCCGGTGATTCGTTCTGGCAAGGGACAGGTCGAAGGAGAAGAAGGCTGTCTGAGTATTCCCGGAGTCCTGGGACCAGTCGTGCGAAAAGAGCGGATCTCGGTAGAAGCGTACGGATTGACGGGAGAGTCTTTTGTCGGTGAACTCGACGGTCTTTTTGCCCGCATTGTGCAACACGAAGTCGACCATCTCGATGGGGCGCTGTTTATCGATCGCCTTTCCCCGACCCAATATGCGGAAGTGAAGGATCAGCTTGAAGAATTCGAAATCGACTTCCAGAGCAAGCGCGATTGTGGAGAAATGCCGACCGACGAGCAGATTGCCGCTCGCATCGCGGAATTGGAAAAGTTGCGAACCTAGTGAGAGAAGCCTTGATGCCCAGCCCCATCTCCCGGTAGTTCAGCAGTGCGAATAGTCATTTTAGGAACGGGCCCTTTTGCCGTGCCCTCGTTACGCAAGCTTCATGCTTCGCAGCACGAGGTGGTATGCGCAGTCTCGCGACCGCCGCGCGGCCGACGGCCTCTCCCGGCGCCGGTGCCGACGGCCGCTGAAGAATTGGGAATTGCGGTCTGGTTGCCCGAGACAGTCAATGCCGAAGCAGCCTGCAAGAGGCTCGCCGCGTTGGATGCCGATTTGTTGGTCGTCTGCGACTATGGCGAAATACTTAAGTCTCAGACACTCGCCACTTCGCGACTTGGCGGAATCAACCTCCACGGTTCACTGCTACCCAAGTACCGCGGCGCCGCCCCTGTGCAGTGGGCTATCCTGAACGGGGAACAAGAGACCGGCAATACGGTCATTCAAATGACACCGGGATTGGATGCTGGACCTTGTCTGGGGGTCCAGCGAATTGCGATCGATCCCGACGAGACCGCTGGCGAATTGGAATACCGGATGGCGGAATTGGGGGCCGATCTGACTCTCGACGTCGTCGACCAACTGGAAACCGGCACCGCTGCGGCTGTTCCGCAAGACAAATCAATGGCGACCAAGGCCCCGCGCCTCACAAAGGAACTAGGCTGCATCGATTGGTCTATGTCGGCCGTGCGAATCAAGAATCAGGTTCGCGCTCTGCAGCCGTGGCCCAAGGCGTTTACTTATTGGGAGCGCCGCGCTGCTGACGAGCCACTGAGATTGATCATCCACCAGGTATCGGTCGAGCCGAGTTCTGGTACTAACGATCCATCTACTGCGGGCGTAGTCGTGAGAGCAAGGCCCGAGTTTCTAATAGCTACTGGCGAAGGACTGTTGCGCCTGGAAGTGATTCAACCCGCCGGCAAGCGAAAAATGGCCGCCGAAGAGTTCCTGCGCGGCCATCCTGTCGAAGCGGGCGACCGACTTGATTAGCCCATTTGGCCGACAAAATAGACGATAGGGGCCAGCAGAGTAATGACAACCAAGCTCAAAGCGTGTCACTGTTGTGGCCAGATTCATCGGCTGCCCGTGCTGAGCAGCGCCCAGGTCGCAATCTGCACGCGTTGCGGAGCCGCGATTCAGCGGCTTGCCACCCTCTCGGCGAGCCGAACGGCAGCGGCTGCCATGGCTGCCTTTTTACTCTATTGGCCAGCCATATTGCTTCCGATCTTGAAGATCGAAAAACTTGGACACCATCACGAATCGAGTCTCCTGATGGGTACTATCGAGCTGCTGCGCGAGGGAAGCTGGTTTGTTGGAATGGTTGTCCTCTTATTTTCCATCGTTTTCCCGCTGGTGAAAATCGTCTTACTACTCGAATTGAGTTTGCTCGGGTTGCTGCACCGGCAGCACAAAGCGCGGACTTACCGCATCATGGAAATTGCGGGAAAGTGGAGCATGATGGATGTGATGTTGCTGGCTTTCATGGTCATGCTCGTAAAACTTGGGACTCTTGTGCAGTTTCAGTTCGGCCCGGCAGTCTGGGCATTTGTGATTTGTGTCGGCATGAGTATGTTGGCTTCCGTCTGTTTCGATCCCCATACCATATGGGACGACCAACAAACCCCATGAGCCGCTATGGATGATGTAGCCGATTCCGTTCCCGAGGATTGTTCATTTCCTTTGGCCGATGTGAAACAAACGCGCACACCAGGCCAGATGGCTGGTCTGGTTGTATCGCGACTGTGGCTGGCGACACTCTTGTGCCTGATAGTTGCTGGGCTCTTGGTCTGGTCGCAACTAAGTTCCAATGGACCAACAATTGAAGTCCACTTTGCCGAAGGGCATGGACTACAGCCCGATGACCCTGTGCGCTATCGAGGGATTAACGTAGGCCAAGTAGAGAGAATTGTCTTGGCCGATAACCTCGACGGCGTCCTGGTGCACATCCATTTGACCGAAGCCGCTGCGGCGTTGGCTCGCGAGGGTTCTCGTTTCTGGATCGAACGGCCTGACATCAGTATCGGCCAGGTGCGGGGATTAGACACTCTTGTCGGAGGACGCTTTGTGGGCGTGGTGCCGGGGCCTGCAGACGCGCCAGCGAGTCTCAAGTTTTACGGATTAGAGGTCGCCTCAGTGCCGATTGAGAATATCGCCAGTGGGCTGGAAATCACTTTGGAGAGTACCCATCGCCTCGGCCTGCAAGCCGGCTCCTCGGTCAGCTATCGAGGTGTGACTGTAGGGCATGTGCTTTCGGTGGGACTAACTGGCGACGCTGCGACCGTCGAAGCCAGGGCATTCATCAAGCCCGAGTATCGAGAACTTATTCGCGAGGATACTCGGTTTTGGAGCAACAGTGGCTTGGGCGTACGCATTGGCTTGGGGGGGATCGAACTTGATGCCGAAACCCTGGCCACGATTGCCGCCGGCGGGGTCTCCTTGGCAACTCCTAATGTGCCAGGCCGATTGGCGGCCACTGGCCACCGGTTTCAGCTTTTCGAGTCGCCGCGCGACGAATGGATCCAGTGGCAGCCCCGTCTGGGCATAGGCAGTGGCGCTCTTCCACAGGGTGTCCCGATGCCCAGGCCGCAACTTGGAATCTGCTGCCAGCAAGGCGCCCTAGCGGTGCTTGGTGCGGGCCGACAAAGAGGCTGGCTGCTACCGCTCGCTGACGGACGACTCTTGGG
Organism: Planctomycetales bacterium; assembly: GCA_020427155.1. Lineage (GTDB taxonomy): Bacteria > Planctomycetota > Planctomycetia > Pirellulales > Lacipirellulaceae > Bythopirellula. The sequence goes on from JAGQOW010000003.1 coordinate 67,862, forward strand.
ACCTGCGAACGTGCTCAGCGACGCGGCAGAGGTAGAACATAACCTGGAAATCGCTGGCCAGGAGTTTCCTCTCCCGCTGGAGAACCAACAGAACTTCCATTCGCTGGCCATTTCCAGTCTGCCTCCTCTCGGCGAGGAACAAGTCGTCGCTTGGCCCCGAGAGAGAATCCGTTCAGCCGATTCTCCCGAGGAAATCGTCATCACGTGCGGCACGGACGAAACTACGATGTCGATAGCTGCCCAAAGGCTGAGCAAAAGCGAGGCAGGGTGGGACATTGATCCCAGCGTCCCGCTTGATGACGGTTGGCACGGTGCCTCTGTCGTGGCAACTCGGGACGGGTATCTCGTCGGCATCTTGATCCGCGAGGACGACCGCTCGCAAGTTGCCTTACTGCCCGAGGAATTACTCGGCTCGTTGCCGTAGGGGTCTGTTCAAGCCAGCTGCAACTCAGATGAGCCTGACATTTTGGCCAGCGAATCCCCTCTCGCCCAAGCGTGAATCGCCTCTTGATCTTCTGGCGAGGGCAGGCTCCACTCGGGCTGATAGCCAAACACATCGGTTGCCGCTTTGGACTGAAGGCCATCGGTTAGAATCTCGAATTGATCCAGAGTAACCATCGTCGGGTGGGGTAATCCGCAGGCATGGCTCAACCGCAAGAGCTCCTTGCGGAACGAAACGAGATAGTTGGCCAAGCGAGCACTCTTAAGCTCGGGATCAAGTCCTCGCATGAGCCACTTGTTCTGCGTAGCAATCCCGGTGGGGCAAAAGCCAGTGTGGCAACGCTGGGCCTGGATGCAGCCAATCGATAACATCGCTTCACGAGCGACGTTTATCATGTCGCAACCCAATCCAAATGCCAATAATGCTGCTTGCGGGAAGCCAAGTTTTCCTGAACCAATGAACACGACATCCTGGTGAATATCGAGTTGGACAAACTCGCGAAAGACTCGACTCATTCCCAATTTGAAAGGCTTGGCGACATGATCAGTGAAGACCAACGGTGCGGCCCCGGTGCCTCCTTCGCCTCCGTCAACTGTAATGAAGTCGACCCCCCGATCGGTTGAAGCCATCTGGAAAGCCAGTTGTCGCCAGAAGTCCATTTCTCCAATGGCCGACTTGATGCCCACGGGCAAGCCAGTTTCGTCGGCTAGCAACTCAACAAAATCAAGTAAGCTGTCCACGTCGCTGAACGCGCTGTGATGAGAGGGGCTGGCACAGTCTTTGCCCATGGGAATGCCGCGTACAGCTGCTATTTCGGCAGTAATCTTCGACGCAGGCAACATGCCGCCGACGCCTGGCTTTGCGCCTTGGCTGAGTTTGATTTCCAAAGCGCGTACAGGATTGGCCGCGACCACTTCTTTCAGTCGATCGATACTGAAGCGCCCTTGAGCGTCACGACAGCCAAAATAACCGGTGCCAATTTGCCAAATGAGTTCGCCGCCCTGCTTGTGGTGTTCGGACAACCCACCTTCGCCCGTATTGTGCAATGCGCCTGCCAGTTTGGCACCACGATTGAGCGCCTGAATCGCTGGCCCGCTAAGTGAGCCAAAGCTCATCGCCGAGATATTGACTGCCGAAGAGGGACGGAAGGCCAACCGCCGACCGCGAGTTTCCCCCAGAATCTTTGCGCACGGCAAGACATACTCCGGGTCATAGCCGCTCTGGCCTGGTTGCGGATCAGTAAGCGGAAAACTGCTATGCCTTACAATCACATGATTTGGCTGTTGATCGACATCTACGCTGGTCCCAAAGCCGAAATAGTTGTTTTGTCTCTTCGACGAAGCGTAGACCCAGCGCCGCTGGGTGCGGGTAAAGGGTCTTTCGTCCGTGTCACTGGCGACGATGTATTGCCGTAGCTCGGGGCCAATGTGTTCGAGCAAATAGCGAATGTGGCCAACGATTGGAAAGATCCGAAGTATGGTGTGCTTTCGTTGGGTGATATCGTGTATTGCCAGGGCCGCTAGTGCGGCCAATGCCCAAAAGAGTATCGAACCCATGATCGAGCGCCCCTTATAGTGTTGATTCTCTATTCTATGCTTCAGCCCGGGTCTGTACTTGCGGGCCAGTGAAACTCAAAAAGATAGCATTTTCTGGGTGTTGATTCGTGCGAGAATCGAGCCGTGGTGGTCGGGTTGTGCAGGTTCAAAGGGTCAGTCCAATTGAATGGCGAACCTGGAGGTTTTAGCGGATTCCCGATGCCGTCGACGAACGCATATTGCTGGATCGATTTGAGTTCTCCTCTCTGGATGAGTAACATGGCTGACCATGCTTTTCCGTCGACATGCGAATCCACTCGCCCGCTTGAGATACCATCTTGGACGCTTTCCACTTCCCAGTTGTTCGTCTGCTGACCGGTGGGATCGGCATATTCCTTGTTCTCATTGCTGCCAACATCGTCTTGGCACAGGATGACGAGGACGAAGAGGAGTTGTCTCGTTTCCTGCCCGGCTTGGTAGCTGATTTCGTGGGCAGCGATGGTGCTGTTCACCAGCGAATCGACGAAGTCGTGTCGATGGATTGGGGAACAGGAGTACCCGATCCGCGAATGCCAGCCGGCAACTTCTCAGTGCGGTGGACAGGCCGACTGCAGGTTTGGTCAACGGGAGAGTATCAGTTTCGCTTCTACTCCGTGGGTAAAGTGCGTCTGGAGATTTCTGGTGATGTGCTGCTCGACGATGCACGCGCAGAGCCAGGCTGGTTGGAGACTGAGCCAATTGAGATTCCCTGGGGCGAACAACCGATCGAGATCGACTTCGAGAAAGCGGCAGCCGGCGCACAGGTCTTCTTCTTTTGGAAAGGGCCTGATTTCGATTGGGAGCCAGTCTCTGTCCATTCGCTCTTGCATGAGCGAGAGCAGTCGCCCGACAACTATTTCCAGCGTGGCCGGTTTCTGGCCCGCGCGCTGCGCTGCTCGGCTTGTCACAGCATTTCTGATCACCAGGAACGAATCGACGCTCCGGCCCTCGACACGCTTTCTGGAACGATTTCTTCCGCATGGATCGTCACCTGGCTTAGCGACAATCCCAGCGGGTCTCAACCTTCGACCGACGAGCAAATAGGCCGACGGATGCCGCATTTCTCGATGAGTCAAGCCGATGCGGCCGCCATTGCAGCCTATCTGACTGTCGGACCGCCGGCAGATCGCTCCGTCAAACCGCCGGCGGCCGAAAGTGCGGAAGCGGGTCGCAAGCTCTTCTTGTCGCTGGGCTGTTTGGCGTGCCACCGCATGGGCGAGTTGGGCGAGAGCGGTCTTTTTGGTGGCGGCGACCTCTCGACAATCGCAGAAAAACGTCCGCCTGGATTCTTTCAGCAATGGCTCCATGACCCGGCAGCACTGAACCGCGACCATCGAATGCCAGAGTTCGCGCTCCATGAGACCGAGCAGAGTCAGCTAGCCTCGTACTTGATGACGCTCAAGACGGAGAACGCTTCGACAGTACGCAACGAGGAGTCGCACGATCAGGCAGAAATCGAGCGAGGTCAGTCCCTGGTAATGCAGTATCGGTGCCAGAATTGCCACCGTCTGCCGACTTCGGCTGCGGCATCACCGTCAACTAAGATCAGGTTGGATCCGAAAAATGTTGATTGGGAGAATAGCTGCGCTGGTCAACCAGAAATAGCCAATAGCAACAGGCCCGCTTACGTGCTATCCAACGAGCAACAAACAGCATTGCAAGTGTATCTGAAAGAACTCCCGCAGAATGGCCAATCTGCTGATCTTGCACCTGACGGCAAGTTCCTCATGCACGAACGAAACTGCCTGGGATGCCATTCACGCGGTTTGGTCCAGGGAATTGAAAAGCAGATTCAAGTCATTGCCGGTGTCGATCATTCCTTGGAGCGCGACATGGCTTATATCAAACCGCCCGCGCTCGACAGCGTGGGCGACAAGTTGCACGATCAGGTGTTGCTTGACTCGATCACACTGCGCAGGCCGATTCGTCGCAATTGGCTGCTGGTGCGGATGCCCAAGTATCGTTTCGAGAAGGGCGAAGCCGAGGCGATTGCAGGCCACTTAGTTAAGGAAGATCGAATTCCCGATGTTCCCGACCAAAGCCCCACGGGTATTGAGGAAGCAGCGCTACGAGCTGCCGGCACTCGATTAGTCACGACCGATGGATTTGGCTGCACTAGTTGTCACCAGATCGGAGGGGTGAAGCCAACGCATGTTGCATTCGGAGTTCACGGGCCCGATTTGGCACTGATCGGAAAGGAGGTGCGCTACCCTTGGTTCTTGCGCTGGGTCTTGAATCCGACCCGTATTTCTCCTCGCATGGAGATGCCAGCGGTAAAGACGCCAATTCGTGGAGTGCTGGATAGTCATTTGGGGCATCAGCATGCAGCGGTTTGGGCGGTGCTTAATCAGCCCGGGTTCCAGCCGCCGCAGCCCAATCCTGTGCGAGTGATTCGCCAACGCAATGAAGCGCAGGATGCTGATCAGCCGATCGTGGTCGTCGATAACGTCGAGGCGGAGGGGCACTCGTTTGTTAAACCGTTACTCGTCGGCCTGCCGAACCGACACAATCTGTTGTTCGATCTGGAGCGATATCGCCTGGCGGGCTGGACCCAGGGAGACCTCGCCCGGCAGCGGTTGCGGAACAAGTATTGGTACTGGGAGACCGCAGGCGCCTCCATTTTTGCAGCTTCAAAGGGTGAAAGCGAAGTTGCGCTGCAGATGGATCAGAAGCTCTTGCTGCCAGTCATCGATCCGAGTTTTCCTCCCGAGGCCGACGAGCATCGCGCAGTGGGCAATGCATGGGCATTCGACTCTCATTTGCAGTTTCGTGCTGCAGGCATTGAGTCGTCTGAACCGGTAGAAATCAAGATTACTCAGACGTATCAGCCGTTGACTGAAAAGCGGGCTTCTGGTTTTGTCAGGCATTTGCAGTTTGCCGGCGTTCCTGCCGGCGCAGTGATTAAGTTTGATGCAGTCCCAGGAAGTAAGACGAGACTCGATGAAACAAAACGAATTGCGAAGGCCGCAAGCCCAGAGCAAATTGAAATAGAGTGCCTCACCGAAGGGGTCCGATTTGATGAACAGGGCAACTGGGCCCGACTTTCGCTGTTGCCCGATGCGAATGGGTACTGCCGAGTGGCGTTACAGTATCGCAGTTCAATCCCAGCAGATCGTTATTTACAGCTTTCGCCTCCAGCGATCGAAGTCGAACAGGAGAATCTGCATGTGGTTCCTGGTTTTGCAGCCCAGCGGTTGCCGCTTTCCGAAGAAATCACCCCCACTGCGTTTGCCTGGGACAAGGTTGGCCGCCCGCTCATTGCAACACTCAAAGGGCGCATCTGGCGGGCCGAGGATACCGATGCGGATGGTATCGAAGATCAAGCCGAACTCTTAGCCGACGGCTTCTCGGCGCCATTTGGGCTAGCGACGCTCGAGGAGAATGGTATCGAAGCCATCGACGTAGCCGACAAGACGGCCTTATTGAGGCTTACTGATACCGATGGCGATGGCAGGCTGGATCGCACGCGCACCGTGGCCTCTGGCTGGGGACACTCGAATGACTATCACGGCTGGATTGTCGGTTTGCCCCGCGACGGGGCGGGTAACTACTTTGTGGTCGTCTCAAACCGAGACGGTCCACCTGCGCACTTGCGGGGCAGAGTTTTGAAACTGGAAAAGACCGCTGATCCCGGTTCTTTCAATCGAGAGTATCAGGTACGTCCGCTGGCGATGGGGTTGCGGTTTCCGGTTGGCATCGCTCGCAGCCGGCGAGGCGAGTTGTTTGTCACCGATAACCAAGGGCAATTCAATCCTTACAACGAATTGAACTACGTGGTCGAGGGCAGCCACTTTGGCTTCTTCAACTTGAATGGCCTGGAAGACGATCCCGTGACAAAGAGCCTGCCTCGTACAGGCCCAGCCGTAGGCATGCCCCACCCCTGGGTCCGTAGCGTCAACGGCATCTGCTTCTTGGAAACGCCATCGAGGTTGCTTGAAGCGACTGGCCAGCCGCTGTTCGGACCGTATGAGGGGCATCTGCTCGGTTGCGAGTGTACCACCAGGCAACTCGTGCGGATCAGCTTGCAACGAGTCGATGGCCAAATGCAAGGGGCCGCTTATCCACTGACCATCGCTCCACCGCGCGGCACCAACTCGCTGTTGCGACCCCTAGTGTCGCAAATCGCTCCTGACGGTTCCATTTTGGTTGGCAGCGTGCACGACAGCGCCTGGGGAGCAGGGCGCAATGTGGGCGAGATTGTCAAGCTCCGCTTTAACGGCGACTTGCCTGCTGGAATAGCTGAGATGCGCGCGTTGGACTCGGGATTTGAACTGGAGTTCTCCAAGCCAGTCGACGCTGTGAAAGCAGCGGATCCAAGCAACTATGTGCTTGCTTCATCTCGGCGCGAATCAACTCCCACCTACGGCGGGCCGGAAGTCGATCGCAGGACAGAGAAGATCGTTGCGATCGAAGTCTCCAGCGACTCGAAACGCGTAACGCTTACGCTGCCCGAAATGCGCACGGGTTTTGTATACGCACTCCGGCTTCGCAATCTCACGACAACGAATCAGCAGTTTCATCCGGCCGAAGCGTACTACAGCTTTGGGCCGCTACAATAGCAAGAAGAGCAACGCAAACATGGAATCGCAAGCGGAGCGTTTCTGGGTAGGTAAGCTATTCGGCATGATGCACGTCCTTCAAGGTTTTTCATGGAGCGCGACCCGGTTCCCGGCGCAATCTTCGAAGTGTGCAATCGAACCATGCTCGCCGATCGAGGTTTTGGGCAATAGCGTCTTCCCGCCGAGCTTTGCGACTGTTTCGAGTGCGCTGTCGATGCTCGGGACGCCAAAATAGACAAGGCTGCCGTCATGAGACGGGGTATATCCGTCGCCCTGAATCAACGTGCCGGCGGCGCCAGGAGCACCTTGCTCCATCGGGAACCAAGCCATCTTGTTCGGTCCCATTTCAGCGTCGATGAGGTCGACTTGTAACACGCCTTTATAAAAAGTCTTGGATTCTTGTAGGTCGTGGCACGGTATCTCAAACCAATTGACCGGGTTCCAAATTGCAGACATGTAGAAGTCTCCTGTGACAGCGGATTTTCAGTTCAAGTGGGATCTTCACGAGGCATCATCGCCTGGTAGATCCCTGCCATGAGGAGACCTGCCAGTGTAAATTGAATTGTCAGGTAACTGGTTTCCAAGCAGAACCAGGTAGAGAGCGGCTCGATCGATTGTTTCGCTGCGGCCGCCAACACATGAGTTGTCCAGTGGTAACCTCCCATTACCAACGCAAGTGTGGCTGCGCCCCGAGCAAACGAAAGGCCGTGACAGAGTCGTGGATAGATCCATGACAGCAGCATTCCTTGAGTCAGAATCGCTGCGAAGCCGAAGGCAACAATCGGCTTTTCGCGGCTGAAATAACCTAGTCGTTCATAGGTAGATTTGAAGGTGACCAAATGCCAAACATAAGCAAGCGGGAATGTGATCAGCACATAGGCCAGTGCGCCTAGCAGCAAGTTCTTGGTAGACCTCATCTTATGGTCCTCTTCTCAAGTGCGTTACACGATTGCTAGCGGGAGCTACTGCTCCACAGTACCGTGAAGTAAGTTGAGCGATCCGGTCCAGCCTTGCATATGCCGCTCTTTCATGGACTCCTCTGAGAACCTTTCTTGAATTAGTGTTAGTTGGGTGCCAGAAGCATGAGCGTGAAACTCGACGGTCACCAGGGTCTTGATTCCCGCAAACTCGTTGGGCTCTTCCCAAGTCCAAGAGAAGGCCAGGCGTTCGTTGGGAACAATTTCTAGAAACTCACCTGCGACGACGTCGATCACCCCCTCAGGCGACTTGAAGCCAATGCGATAAGTTCCACCCACTTTCAGATTGACTTCAAGCAGGGTGTGGCTGAATTCGACGGAAGGGCGGAGCCATTGCCGCATTTGCTCGGCTGTAGTCCAGGCCGCGTAGACCGTCGCCGGAGTTGCGGCATAGGTACGACTTATAACCAGTTTTTCTGCTTGGGATTCAGCTACCATACTGCGCCTGTCTGTTGGAACGCGATTGACTTTTCCAGCGGATAGGCAACAATATAGCCAAATGGCTATACATTATCAAGACCCACTCGACCATACTTTTCATGCCTTAGGCGATGGCACGCGCAGGCAGATGCTGACGATATTGGCGGAGAGGGGTGAATGCACTGCCAGCGAGCTGGGCCAACCCTTTCGGGCGGCCCAGCCCACGATCTCGAAGCACATTCGAGTACTGGAGCGAGCGGGGCTGGTTTCTCGCCGAGTCGATGGACGCCTGCATCGGTTTCGATTGAATCCAGATTCCATGCGTGAAGCCCAGGATTGGATTGCACGTCAACGCAGGTTCTGGAGTGCCACGCTAGATCAGTTGGGCGAATTCCTGGATAACATTCCTGATCGTGAGAGTGGTTAATCACACAGAAGCAACGTAGCGACTGTGGTAAACCGCTGTTGGGTCAATTCTTGTCTGCAATCAGGAAAACCTCATAACAATCAATACCAAGCGCGTCCAGGGGCGTCGAACCGTCAGTTACAAGTCGATTGACGATCTGCTCCAGGATGCCGAGCAACTGGCAAGCAGCGAGGTGCGACAACTGGGAAACTGGTCATTGGGCCAAAACCTGGTTCATCTTGCCATGACATTGAACGGGTCAATCGACGGTTTCGATTTTCTGTTGCCTGCGCCGGTGCGTTGGCTAATGACGCTGTTGATGAAGAAAAAGTATCTCCAGGAGATACCGGCCGGTTTTAAAACGGCGGCGAAGTATACTCCCGAGCCCACTTCGCCCGAGGCGGGTCTAGAGGCCCTGCGAGCTGCAGCTGCTCGGCTGGAGAAAGAGCCAAAACGAGCTTTGCATCCCGCCTTCGGCAAGTTGACTCTGGAAGAGTGGAACCAGTTTCACCTCCGTCACGCGGAAATGCACCTGAGTTTCATTGTGCCCGACAACATGAAGGAGTGACTGACTTTGGCATATAGCGAAGCATTGGCCGAGCGAATTCGCATGATCCTCAGGTCCGCTAAAGGTGTTACCGAGCGGAAGATGTTCGGAGGAATTGCTTTCATGCTCAACGGCAACATGTGCTGCGGCGTAGTGGACGACGAGCTCATGTTACGACTGGGCCCCGAGCTTGCAAGCAAAGCGCTCAAGTCGCCACATACCCGCGAGATGGACTTCACTGGCCGGGTAATCAAAAGCATGCTCTATGTCGAGCCGGCTGGTATTCGTGCCACGGCGTCGCTCGCGAAGTGGGTCGGCCAGGCTGTCGATTTCGCTTCGCAACTCCCACCAAAGTAACGCGTCGGATCTCCCGGGTCAGCACACTCCTGGCCGGCTCGATTTCCGCACTGATAGCGTTCTGATTTCGACTCGCGGGAAGAGCCCTCGGGTGTGTATGATGGGGGGCTCGTTGCCACCTCAGGAGGACGGTCGCATGGATCGCTGGGACGTAATAATCATTCTGATTGCTGGGTATCTGGCCATCATGGCACTTGTGCGGATGATGGCCCGACGACGCAACCAGGTTGTCAATCATGTTCGAGAGCAGATTTCCCAGCACCGCAGCAAGAAGTCTCGCCCGAAAGAGTCTTCTCAAGATACAGACCGAGGGGCGGCCTAAGGAGTCCTTCTGTCAACAGCCCTGCGCCAGGGATAGCCGTTTCGCCCGATGAAAAAACTTTATATCGAGACTGTCGGTTGTCAGATGAACGTGCTCGATAGCGAGCTCGTGGTAGCGAGCTTGCGGAAAGAGGGTTACGAGCTGACCGACAACACCTGCGATGCCGATACAATTCTGTTCAACACTTGCAGTGTCCGGCAACATGCCGAAGACAAGATCTACAGCGCACTAGGGAGGCTAAAAAATGCCAAGCAGCACAATCCGCAGAAGATTATCGGCGTCTTGGGTTGCATGGCCCAGAAAGATCAAAGGCTGATCTTCGAGCGAGCGCCCTACGTCGACTTGATTGTTGGACCCGGTCAATTGCATCAGATTCCGAATTTGATTGCCAATATCGCCGACGGCGCTAGGCAACAAATTGAGGTGAGCCTTGGCCGCAAAGATGGCACGCGGACCGTAGTCGAGCGAAGTCATGAGAGTTTCGACCCTCTCCGCGACGCCACCATGCGCCCCACTCCCCACCAAGCGTACGTACGTATTCAGATTGGTTGCGACAAGTTTTGTACGTACTGCATTGTGCCGAGCGTTCGCGGGCCCGAGCAAAGCCGGCCGCCCAGCGAGATTCTCGCCGAGGCGCGGCAACTGGCCGACGAAGGCTGCAAAGAGATTATTCTGCTGGGACAAACGGTCAATAGCTATCGACATCGCGAGGGGGGCCAAGAGACGCGGCTTAGCGACCTGTTACATAGGCTGCACGAGATCGAGGGTCTCAGACGTATCAAGTTCGTCACCAATTACCCCAAAGACATGACCGTCGATCTGCTTGAGACGGTTCGAGACTTGCCTAAATGCGCTAAGTATTTGCACGTGCCTTTGCAAAGCGGTTCTAATCAGATCCTCGAACGGATGAAACGGGGCTACACGGTCGAGGATTATCGCGAAATGATGGATCGAATTCGTCAGTGGCTTCCAGACTGCGCGGTGACAAGCGATTTCATTGTTGGTTTTTGCGGGGAGTCTGAAGAAGATTTTCAACGCACCTGCAGTCTAGTGCGTGAGCAGCGATTCAAGAACAGTTTTATCTTTAAGTACAGTGTGCGTCCTGGTACGAAGGGAGCTGAACTCTACCGAGATGATGTTCCCGAGGAAGTCAAAAAGCGCCGCAATAACGAGTTGTTGGCGATGCAAAACGAAATCAGCGAGGCGGATAATCAGCCATTTATCGGCCGACAAGTAGAAGTGCTAGTCGAAGGCCCCAGCAAGGCGGCCGAGAAAGGCGAAACGAACAACTCCGAGCAGCTCCAACTCACCGGTCGGACGATGTGTGACCGAATTGTCGTATTTGATGGCAGTCGTCGCCAGATCGGCCAGATCATGCCAGTCACGGTTTACGACGCCAACGCACATACTCTGTTCGGTTCGGTCGTGACTCAGCATGTTGGGCCAGAAGTATTTACTCTGCCGGCCATTTCTTGAGGTTGCTGATTGTTCGCCCCTGACCATGCAGTAGAATGATATCCAGGCGGCCGATCGTTAGAGTTGCACGATGCAGATTGATGGACTTCGCACGTTACTCGATTCAGAAGCAGAAGCCAAAGCTTGGCTTGCGCCGCTAGGAATCACCAATGTGCGGACGGCTCACGGCAATCTGGTGCGAATGGCGACGAGCGGCTTGCCGCTAGATCTGCTCAGTACGATTTGCGAGCAGTTCCAAGCGGCTGCTCCCGATCTGGCCGACCCTGGTATGGCGCTCAATTCGTTGGAGCGTTTCTTGCTGGCTGCCCGCAGCCCGCTTTCGATGGCGGCGCTCTTTGAACGGGATCCGCAATCGCTTCCCAATCTGCTGCTAATTCTCACCAGTAGCCAGCATCTAAGCGATCAGCTATGCAGCGATCCTGAGAGCTACGATCTGCTAAGAATGACGGTCGGCCGCCCCGTGGCCCGGCAGGTTCTCGTTGACGAATTGGTGAGCAGCGTCCGCGATCTGACGAATGAAGACGATGTGATTGCCGCATTGCGACGTTTCAAACGGCGCGAAACTCTACGAATTGCCTATGGCGACCTTGTCAGAAAGCTTCCGGTGTCACAAATCACGCGTCAGATTTCATACGTTGCGGATGCAGCAGTGGAAGCAGCACTCGATTATTCCACTCGGATGGTGCAGGGAAGGCACCAGAAATCCAACGGTTATACGGCGATGCCTCCTCGTTTTGTTGTGCTCGCGATGGGCAAACTGGGAGGGTTGGAACTCAATTATTCTAGCGATATTGACCTTGTGTTTCTCTACCAGCCGCTGGAAGTACCTGATGCACATCGGGAAAATGCAGCGCAGGATTATGCTGCGAGAGTTTCCCAGCAATTAATACGACTATTGTCTGAGCCTACCGAGTTGGGATTCGCTTATCGGGTTGATATGCGTTTGCGTCCCGAGGGACGACAGGGGCCCATTTGCACAAGTGTTGAGCATGCGGTTGCCTACTACGACAATCGAGGACGAACCTGGGAACGCCAAGCCTACGTTAAGGCGCGACCCATTGCGGGCGATATGGAGTTGGGACGGGAGTACCTTGAGCGGCTAGAACCTTGGATCTATCGCCGTTATCTCAGCTTGGCCGACATTAGCGGAATCAAGGCCCTCAAGCGACGAATCGAAGAACGGGCTGCCAGCGAAGGTGTGACTCGGCGCAACGTTAAGACGGGGCATGGCGGTATTCGCGACATTGAATTTGTGATTCAGTTTCTTCAACTTCTTAGTGGCGGGTCGGAACCGAGCGTACGTACTGGCAACACCCAGGATGCGATCGTTCAACTCGAAAAAGCTGGCAGTTTGACCAGCGAAGAGAGCTCGCATCTGGAGACCAATTACTCGTTTCTGCGCAAACTGGAGCATCGTTTGCAGATCATGTACGACCTCCAGACCCATACGTTGCCGTCTGATCCAGAGGAACTGGCAAAGTTGGCAAGGCGAATGGGTTTCATCGGAACTCCTCACATCTCAGCTCTCGAGGCGTTTCAGACCGACCTGCGGCAGCGAACTAAAGTCAATCGTAAGATTCTCGACCACTTATTGCACGCTGCTTTTGCTGACGACCCGGAGAATCTGCCCGAAGTCGACCTGGTGAACGATCCTGATCCCCAACCGGAGGTCATCGGACAAGTTTTGGGGAGATATCCGTTCACTGATCCACTTGCCGCGTACGGCAACCTGATGTCCTTGGCCGAGGAAAAGATTCCCTTCCTTTCCACACGCCGAAGCCGGTTGTTCTTGGCTTCGATTGCGCCGCGATTGCTTTCGGAAGTAGCAAAGACCCCCGATCCTGATGGCACACTGGTTACGATGAGCCGAGTCAGTGATTCGCTTGGCGGCAAAGGTGCCTTGTGGGAACTGTTAAGCAGTAACCACGCAACCCTCAATCTGTATGTGACCCTGTGTGCTGCTTGTCCTTATCTGTCGGGTATTCTTACCAGCAATCCTGGGATGATCGACGAATTGCTCGATAGTCTGCTGATCGCTCGACTGCCAGACTTGCAATCGTTGGAAGCCTCGCTACAGGAACTCGCCCATGGCGCAGAAGACGTCGAGCCCATCCTCCACAGCTTCAAACACGCGCAGCATCTACGGGTGGGAGTTCGCGACATTCTCGGCAAGGATGAAATCGAGGCCACGCACAGAACTCTCTCTGATATCGCCGAGGTATGTCTTCGACAAATCGTCAGCGATGAAACGAGCCGGCTCACCGAAAAACTGGGGCAACCCCTGATCGGTGAAGTACCTGACGGGTCGCAGTGGCATCCTGGAACAGAACACGTTGGCGAACCCTGTGAGTTTATCGTTATTGCCATGGGCAAGTTGGGTGGCCGCGAACCAAACTATCACAGCGATCTGGATCTTGTCTTTCTCTATGAGGCGGAGGGGCATACTTGCGAGCAAGTTCGCGACTCTAGCAGTTCAACGACCAATATCCATTTCTTCAGCGAACTTGGTCAAAGAATCATCAAGCGGGCCAATCAGTTTGGACCCCACGGCCGCCTTTACGAAGTCGACCCCAGGTTGCGACCCACTGGACGCGGCGGTGCATTGGCAGTTTCTGTCGAAGAGTTTGTGCGCTATTTCCAGTCTGGCAGGGGGCAACTGTGGGAGAAACAAGCCTTCTGTAAGGCTCGCGTTCTGACCGGTTCGCCTCAGGTGGCAGAACGGGCTACCCGGGCTGTCGCCGAAGCCATGTATTGCGAGCCCTGGCAGGCCAGCCATGCCGCTGAAATACATGAAATGCGACTGAAGCTTCAAGAATCGGCTTCGTCGCGTAATTTAAAGCGAAGTGCAGGCGGCACGATGGATACGGAATTCATCGTGCAGATGCTTCAACTCAAACACGGTCTGCGGGCGCCTGAGATTCGTGTGACGGGCACGATTGCCGGACTCGCTGCACTTCAGGACGCGAGCATTCTGTCCGGCGATGATTCTGAGTTTCTGAGCCAGGCCTATCGGCAGCAGCGCAGCATCGAAGCTCGTATCCGATTGATGGACTCTACGGGTCGGCATGAGTTTCCCGAAGATCCGAAAGAACTTGCAAAACTGGCGTATTTGTTGGGTCACTCAGCAACCGATCAACTTGTCCAGGAAGTAACGCAAATGTTTCACGACGTGCGAAGCACGTTTCTTCGCATCTTCTCTGCGACCGAGCGAGATACTTAGTTCTCGGCTCCCGTTTCCTGACAGTTCCTAAACATAAGCCCGAGGGCGACTACCCCCGGGCTCAAACGGCATTCGATTTAAGACAGCAACTCGCTACTCTAAACCATGTCCTTGAGAGCTTTGAGTGGCAAGATCTTAACGACATTGCGAGCTGGCTTTGCCTTGAAGATGGTTTCTTCTTTGGTGAATGGATTGATCCCTTTACGTGCCTTAGTGGCCGGCTTGCGTACGACCTTGAACTTTGACAAGCCAGGAATGGTAAACACGCCAGGCCCGCGCTTGCTCAGATTCTTTCCAATTAGTCCTGACAAACCATCGAACACACTTGCAACTTCTTTCTTACTCAAGCCAGTTGATTCGGATAGCGATGCCAAGATCTCGGATTTGGACATCGGCTTCTGAGCTGGTGCCGACTTAGCCTTCTTTTTTGCCATCTGGGTCCCTCTCTGGAGAAAAGTACAGAACTCAATGAGAAGAGCATAGTAAAGTGCCCATCCCGCAAACCGTCAATAGAAACTAACCATTTTATAAGCGTTTTTTCGACTTTTTTACCCGCCACTTCCCCGGTGGAACCATTCCGGTTGATCTCTAGGGCATTGCAACCTTCAGAGACCATCGCCCCTAGACGGTTGATTACTCCCTCCTCCGCTGCAGGTTACTGGCCGGTTGGCATGCCTGCACGGAAGAATGCCAAAGAGAGGATCAGGTGGAAGACTCAAAAACTGTCTCGTAAGAATTGGCAGAAAGAACGAATATTTTCCCATCGCCCATGCGTCCCGTGCGAGCAATTTCGACCAGTCGGCGAATGATCTCCTCGCACCGCGTATCGTCGACCCAAGCAGTAATCTGTACTTTGGGAAGAAAGGCCAAAGAGTACTCGCTTTCGGCATACTGGTCCAAGTAGCTTTTCTGTCGGCTCATGCCCTTCACTTCGCATACTTCAACCGCTTCGAGTGGCGAGCGACGCAAGCCTTCCAGAATCTTCTCTGCCAGAAAGGGCTTAACAATGGCGATGACTTGTTTCATAGTGAAGCTATTGGCGGTTTGCGGCTAGCTAATAGTGATTCGCTAACTGCTAGTAGCTAACGGCTAACAGCCATTCAACTAAAGAAGTTTTCGCCGAAAAGATCAAGCTCGGGGCCAGTCTCAACTTCTACATCGCCATGTACGGTCACTTGGCATGCAAGCCGCATGGTTTCTTCGTTGCCGATATAGGCCATGCAAGGCACCGGGTCGGGAATTGGATTGTAAAACCGAATTTTCTCAATCATGCCCGCCTTGCTCACGTTCTCCATGCCGCGGACAATCTTGACTCGGCATGTGCCACATTGTCCGATGCCATGACAATTGAGAACCTTGTTAATTCCCGCCCCAAAGCCGTTGAGCCCCTGATGGGTATTGACCCCTGCTTTGATGGCTTCTTTGCGGAGATTCGCACCCTCAGGAACCTCAATTTCCTTTTGCTCTTTTATGAACTTTATGACCGGCATGACGGGCAGGCACCTTCGCAACAAGAGTGGTTTTAGACGATTCGAACTCGGCCAGCGCGACTACCGCAGAGGCCTTCCAAAGGGTACGATAATCTACCGCGCCAGGATGCTCTGGAAAAGTGGAGTCCTGGCAGAGAACAGTCGATATGCTACCTGGGCGCCCCTTAGAACTTCCCAGCCACCGTCTGTAGCTCGTGTTCCCTGCCGCATAGGACGCAACCAGCCGACTGCGGCCAACCTCGCAATTCTTCAAAATAAAACAGCCATGGCCAAGACCTATTCCAAGTATCAGCAGAAGATTATCAAGAATTACTATGACAACCGGGGGGCCATCTCACTTCAACGGCTTGGCGAGCTTGTCACCGATCTCTATTTGGCCGAGGGAAAGGCCCGCGAGACCAAGTGGAATCAGGCCGTCGCAGCACTCGAAAAGCTAGGCCTCAAGCCCGATCGAATCAAGCACCTTCGTGAGCAGGACAATCCTGCTATGTTGGCGAAAGTAGTGGAAGAAATGATGGCCAAAGAGAGCTAAAGGCTCTTCTGCGTTTGACCTCTCAATCTTCATGATCCGTTGCCTCTTGTTTGATTGTCGACCCCATCAGATCCCATGCGACAATACCTCGATCTCCTTGACCATATCTTGCAGCACGGCGTCGTGAAGTCCGACCGCACTGGCACAGGCACGCGCAGCGTGTTTGGGCACCAAATGCGATTTGATCTGGCCGAGGGGTTTCCTTTGCTGACGACCAAAAAGCTGCACTTGCGATCGATCATTCACGAATTGCTCTGGTTCCTTCGCGGCGAGACAAACGTCAAAGCTCTGCAAGAAAACGGAGTTCGTATCTGGGACGAGTGGGCCAATGCCGATGGCGAATTGGGTCCGGTCTATGGCAAGCAGTGGCGCAGCTGGCAATGTTCGACAGGTGAATCGATCGACCAAATAGCGGAGGTCGTCGATGCAATTCGCAACAATCCCGACTCTCGGCGATTGATTGTCAGTGCCTGGAATGTGGCTGACGTTCCGCGAATGGCACTTCCGCCGTGCCATTTGCTTTTTCAGTTTTATGTTGCCGAGGGCCGGCTCTCTTGCCAACTCTATCAGCGCAGCGCCGACGTGTTTTTGGGTGTGCCGTTTAACATCGCCTCTTATGCATTGCTCTTGATGATGGTTGCCCAGATTACTTCGCTCGAGCCAGGCGAGTTTATCCACACCCTTGGCGATGCCCATCTCTACGAGAATCACTTGGATCAAACTCGCGAGCAGCTTACCCGCGCGCCGCGAGTGCTGCCAACCATGAAGCTCAACCCGGCAATCAAGTCGCTGGAGGACTTCGTGTTCGAAGATTTTCAGCTAGAGAACTACGATCCCCATCCACACATCTCAGCCCCCATAGCAGTGTAAGCCGAGAGGCCAGGGAGCCCAAACTGGCCTCGGATTCCCGATTTCCGCCCATGCATCTCACTCTCATCGCCGCAGTTGCTGAGAACGGCGTCATCGGTCGCGGTGGAGACCTGCCCTGGCGCTTGTCGACCGATCTCCGGCGATTTAAGCGATTGACCATGGGACACGCGATCCTCATGGGCCGGAAGACCTGGGAATCGATCGGTAGGCCGCTGCCAGGCCGAACGTCTATCGTTCTTTCCAGCCAGGCCGACTACCCCCCGGGGTACGACGGAGTGTTTGTAGCATCCGACCTTGAGGCAGCCCTTGCCCAGGCTGCTCGAACAGACTGCGCGCAAGACGAGGCCTTTGTCATCGGCGGCGCTCAAATCTATGCCGCAGCACTTCCCCTGGCCGATCGGCTACTGCTTACTCGGGTTCATGCCGTGGTCGCAGGCGATGCTACATTCCCAGAAGTCGATTGGCGCCAGTGGCAGTTGGTCAGTGAAGAAGCGCATACGGCTGGCGAAAATGATGACCATGCTACTAGCTTTCAAGTTTGGCAGCGCGTCGAGGGACGATAATGGCAAGCAAAAGCAACTCTCGTTGCGAGTGGACCCAGACTCAAGTCGATCCTGCCTACTTGCAATACCACGACCAAGAGTGGGGCGTGCCGGTGCACGACGATCGCAAGCAATTTGAATTCATCATTTTGGAGGGAGCTCAGGCGGGTCTCAGTTGGTGGACGGTACTCCGCAAGCGCGAAGGATACCGCAAAGCCTTCGCAGACTTCAATCCCGAGAAAGTGGCGAAGTTCACTGAGAAGCGCATCCTGAAACTCATGGAAAATGCCTCGATCATTCGCAATCAACTAAAGATTCGCGCCGCGGTGACTAACGCCCGATGTTTCCTGAAAGTACAAGCAGAGTTTGGCAGCTTTGACAGCTATATTTGGCAGTTTGTCGAGGGTCGTCCAATTCAAAACAAATGGCGAACTCTGAGGGAGACTCCCACCACGACGGCCGAGTCCGACGCCCTGAGCAAAGATCTTAAGCAACGAGGTTTCAAGTTTGTGGGCAGCACGGTGATATATGCCCATATGCAGGCAACTGGCATGGTCAACGACCATCAAGTCAACTGCTTTCGTCATCGGGAGTGTGCGAAGTTGGGCTAAGCTTCGGGGCACGCCATGACTTCGGCGATAGACTTAGCTCCTGTCGCCAACATTACCAACCGGTCGAACCCGAGCGCACATCCCGAACAGGCAGGTAAGCTGCTGCGCATGGCATCGAGCAAAGAGGTCGGCAACGGCAATGCAGCGCGGCCATCTGCTGATCGTTGTTGGTTCACCCGTTCGAGTCGGCTTCTCAACTTTTCGGCATCGGTCAGCTCGTCATATCCGTTGGCGAGTTCTACTCCGCGCCAATACAGTTCAAAACGTCGGGCTACCTCAATTCCATCTTTGCGTGTCGAAGTCTTTGCCAGCGCGGCCTGGGTGGCAGGATAATCATAGAGGATCACCGGCAATTCACGGCCTAGATTGGGCTCGATCAAGGTCGTAAGCAAGAGATTGAGCCACTCGTCGCGATCGTGTTTGGGGAAGCCATCAGGAATCACAAGCTGGAATTTTCGCGCACAGGCGGCCAATTCTTCAGCTGTCGAAGTGTGAGGGCAAATCGCTACTCGTTTTTGAAACGCTTCGCCATAGCTTGTCAGCGTGGCTGGAGCTGTTCCCAGTAGCGATTGGCAGAACTGATCGAGCAGTTGTATGCCCGCCTGGTCGTCATCGCCGACGCGATACCATTCGACAATGGTAAACTCTGGATGGTGCAGCGCGCCTCGCTCGCCGCCACGGAACGAACGAGTGATCTGAAACACGGCTTTCGCGCCACCTGCCAGAACTCGCTTCATGTGCAACTCAGGCGAGGCTTGCAGCCAGCTCTCTTGGTCCTCGTTGTGAGCCTTTGCGGCAAGCGGCTCAATATGCAGTTCGGGAATGACCTCAGAAGAGAGCAGGGGGGTTTCAACTTCGACAAAGTTGCGCTGCCAAAAGAATTGCCGCGCGGCAGCAAGCAATTCGCTACGACGCTCAAGAATGGTCAAATCCAAAGTACACCATGTCGATCAAAAGAGGCATTTCAACGGCCACGAACCGCCGGAAAACCAGATTGTAGCGACTGTCAGCGCGCGTCTACTCGCGGCGTTGCGTCCCGCGTTTGACCTGCTGTCCTGGTAGCAGGGGCGGCATGGGGCAGTCAAGCATATCTGAGATTCCTCGCAATAATTCCACCTCGCGAATATTGACTTCTTCGTCTGCACAGATCGCCGCAGCACAAGCTTCGACGAGTTGCCGCCGATGCTTTGCAGCAACCTGCACTAGCTGGTTGAGAGCTGCTTCAAGTGGCGCCAGGCCGCATTGTTCGACAGGCAGAAACTCCACTGCGACTCGGGGCAAATGAGCAGCAGCGTCAGCTATGGCTTGAGCAGCTCGCTTGTTAGTGCCGCTTGTATAGGCCAGCGTGGAGAGCAGTACTGAACACGGCTCTGCCAGCCGCTGCAAGCCGTAGTAGGCAATTCGTGGTGCTGCCACCTTCTCGAATTGCGGGCGCAAATGCCTCAGCAAGATGCGATGCAACGTCCACTCGAACAGGCCCAGGCGATTGTCTGCCCGGACCAGGTCCTGAAACGCCTTAGAAAACTCCAGATATTGAGACCTGGTCATCGAGCGCAAAGCGGGTAGTGCCATGTCAACCAGCGGCAGCCGTGCGCGCGTGTCTAACTGACTAATGGCAGGCGTGAGTTTGACGGTCATTTCAACGATGTCAGGCGTCGTTGCAGCCGACAGAGCCTTCATTTGCACTGCTCGAATTTCTGCTTCGCTGTCGAGCAGCAGCGCAAAGATTACCGCCCGCGCGCCATAGGGGTCGCGAGCGGCCTCCACGATCTCCGCTGCCAACTCACGAATCAGATGGGCCGCGTAAACTCGGTGTTCCTCCGTTGGGGCGCCGACCTGATCGGCTGCACTCTCCACGGCTTCGACCGAGAACGGACCCTCAGTGGCCGTCGCTCCAACAAGCCCCGCCGCGCCCGCGACCTCCACAACACCTACGCCAATGCTGGATGGCTTGGGGTATTTTCCATCCCACTGCGGATCCAAGCGTAAAATCCGCTTGGCCAAAGGCGGGTGAGTCGCCATCAGCCCGGTAAACCCTTCCCACACTCCTTGGCCGAAATACATGTGGCTCATTTCTGCCGCGTTGGGGTGCTGGAGTCGCGAACCGGTGATAGCAGCGCCGATGCGTTTCAATGCGCCAGCGATTCCCAGCGGGTTACGCGTAAATTGGACTGCCGATGCATCTGCCAGGTATTCCCTTTGTCGCGACACTGCCGCCTTGATCAAGTTGCCGCACAGTGTACCGAGCAAGCCAATCACCAGCAGGGTCAGGCCGATCATCAGCAGTACAATCACGCCGCCATTGCTCTCTTTCGACGAAGAACGGCCACTGTGGGCTGCGACTCGAAACAACATCCGGCCCAACAGCCCTAACAGCAAGATGCCATGCAAGACTCCAATCAGTCGGATATTTAGTCGCATATCCCCATTGAGAATATGACTGAATTCGTGGGCGACCACGCCCTGCAATTCGTCGCGAGAAAGCTGTTCAGCTGTTCCCCGTGTGACTGCAACCACCGCGTCGCTGGGCGAGTAGCCAGCCGCGAACGCGTTGATCCCTTGCTCCTGCGGAAGCAGAAAGACTGGCGGTACGGGCACGCCTGAGGCCAATGCCATCTCCTCAACAACATTCAGCACACGTCTTTCGAGTGGATCGCTCGTGTTGGGCGCTATCCGCTTGCCGCCGACACTTTCAGCGACTGCGGTCCCTCCGCCGCTGAGTTGAGTAACCTTCAGCCAGCTCCCTCCTACAATCAATACCAGGGTTGCGGCTCCAGCCCCCAACGGGGCGGTCCAAGGCGATACCGGTTCGACCCCAAACGCTTCGTGATTGGCAGAGTTCTCGTTGAAAGACGCCACCGCCGCATAAGTTGCCAGGGACACCATCCCCACGATGCCAACTACAGCCAATACGAACATCGCCACCAGCCACGAGGTCGAGCGGTGTGCTTCCGACTGTCGCTCAAAGAATTCAGTGGCCATGAGAAGCAGGAAGGCTCTAAGTATCAAACTTCAGCAAACAATTTGGCCGTACTTAAGCTCAGCAGACGGCAAACCGGCAGCCTAAAACTCCACCTTCGGCGCCTCAGCAATTGCCGCGCTATCGAATTCAAGCAACTCAGCGTCTTCGCTATACCCAAGAAAGTTTGCAAACAAGATGGGTGGGAAGGTCTGTCGATAGGTGTTAAAGGCGGTCACCGAGTCGTTATAGGCCTGACGGGCAAACGCCACTCGGTTTTCGGTCGACGTAAGCTCTTCCGTCAGCTGGGCCATGTTCTCGTTGGCTTTCAGATCGGGATAAGCCTCGGCCAAGGCAAACAGCCTGCCAAGCGAGCCGGTCAGCACTTGTTCGGCAGCCATCAGCTCTTTCATGGCGCTGGCATCCCCTGGATTGGCGGCGGCTTTCTGCAAACCGCCCGCTGCCTGGTTGCGAGCGTTAATTACCGCCTCGAAAGTTTCCTTCTCATGCTTCATGTACCCCTTGGCAGTTTCGACCAGATTAGGAATCAGATCGTAGCGCCGTTTCAGCTGGACTTCGATTTGCGAAAAGGCATTCTCGAATCGATTATGTAGGGTCACCAGCCGGTTGTAGATCCCTACTCCGTAAAACAGCAGTAACAGGCCAACGGCAGCGACAATCGCAATAACAATTCCCCAGGTCATCGTCGGAACTCCTTGTGAATGGTTGGATAGGCCCGTGGTTTGTGGTTACGACGCGTCTGGCTCTTTGGTTCGCTCGATGTACTCCCCAGTACGAGTATCGACGCGCAGCCAATCCCCAATGTTGATAAACGCCGGAGCGCCAATCTCGGCGCCCGTCTCTAGACGGACCGGTTTTTGCACATTCGTGGCCGTATTGCCCTTGGCCGTCGGCTCGCAGTACTCCACTTGCAAGATGACGTGGTTGGGGGGCGTCACGGCAATCGGATTGTTGTTAAAGACTACCAGTTGGCATTCCACGCCCTCTTTGAGGAACTTACCAACGTCTCCTACCTGGTCTTCGCTCAATTCATACTGTTCATAGTCGTCATTTTTCATAAAAACGTATCCCGAGCCTTGCCGGTAGAGATACTGAGCATTGAATTCCGCCACATCGGCGGCTTCGACGCTCTGTCCTGCTCGGTAGGTCTTGTCGGTTACCGTGCCACGGATCAGGTTTTTCAGTTTGCATTCGTAGAGGGCAGTTCCTTTGCCCGGCTTGCGGAAGTTCATCTCAATCATTTGATACGGAATGCCGTCAATCTGAATCTTGAGTCCTTTGCGAAATTCGTTGGTGCTATAACTTGCCACTGGGTATCTTCCTGTTTCGTGAGTATGTTTGAGTACGATGTACTAGAATTTCCAATCCGGGCTTGCCAAAGCCCTCAAGTTGTAACCTGCGGGCCCGTCAGTGAGTAAGCATTGAGCATTCTAACCAGTTTTTCGCGGCCTGTCCGCGCCGTTTCTCAGTCGTCTGCTTGGCAAGGCGAAATGCGCGATGCCGTGCGCGAGGCCGGCGAGTTATGCCGGCGGCTCCGGCTCTCACCCGATTTGGCCAGCGCCGCTGCGAGCGGTGCAGGTCAGTTTTCGATATTTGTCCCTCCCAGCTACCTGTCACGCATTCGCCCCGGCGATCCTCGCGATCCTTTGCTCCGACAGGTGATGCCCGTCGTCGACGAAGCGGTCGTGGTGCCAAACTTCACCACCGACCCGGTCGGCGACTCCGCTGCCAGCCTCCGGCCAGGCGTGCTGAAGAAGTACATTGGCCGAGCCCTGCTGATCACTACCGGCGCCTGCGCCGTCCATTGCCGATACTGCTTTCGCCGGCACTTCTCCTATGAAGAGATCCCGCATAGCGATGCCGCCTGGGACTCCGCGCTCACGACGATTGCCGAAGACCCCTCGATAACAGAAGTAATTCTGAGCGGAGGCGACCCGCTCATG
The DNA here is from genome assembly GCA_020427155.1 of Planctomycetales bacterium. Lineage (GTDB taxonomy): Bacteria > Planctomycetota > Planctomycetia > Pirellulales > Lacipirellulaceae > Bythopirellula. The sequence continues at coordinate 91,130 of JAGQOW010000003.1, forward strand.
TTGGTCGATTTCCGCCTAGCGGCTTTGGCAGACAAGATCGCTGCCATCCCCCACGTCCAACGGCTGCGCATTCATACGCGGCTGCCAATCATGATTCCCTCGCGAGTCACCAAGGAATTGATCGTCTGGCTGACAAGCAGCCGGTTGACTCCCGTCGTTGTGATTCATGCCAATCACGCCCAAGAAATTGACAACGATGTCGCCCAATCGCTTGCACCTTTGCGGCAAGCCGGAGTCATGTTGTTGAACCAAGCAGTCCTCTTGCGAGGCATCAACGACAGTACGGCTGCTCTGAAGGATCTTAGCGAACGACTTCTAGAGATTAGCGTTGTGCCGTATTATTTGCATCAACTCGATCGCGTTGCGGGAGCAGCTCACTTCGAAGTACCAATCACTCAAGGCCGACAGATTATGCAAGAGCTTCGTGCCCTGCTTCCCGGCTATGCCATCCCTCGCTATGTCCAGGAAGTAGCCGGCATGCCAAACAAGACGGTCCTCGCATGAGTTCACTCGCCAGTCTCTACGATTCGACCGCGATCGAACATCTACGCGCTGAATTGCGGTTCGAGCCGCGGTGCGTAAGGCAGCTGCGCAACCGCTTATTGAAGCACTTTGCTGCTGACACGGAAGCGATTGCCGAATTCCCCGCCGGCGCGCGCATGCTGCTGCACCCACTCGAACTCTATCGACAATGCGATTCCGAGCTCGACGGCGCTTCAAAACTGCTCTTTCGTACTCAGGCCGGCATGCTCATCGAGTCGGTCATCCTGCGAATCGCCACCGGGCGGACGACGCTCTGTGTTTCTAGCCAGGTAGGCTGCGCGGCTGCGTGCGAGTTCTGCGCGACTGGAAAAATGGGGGTCGCCCAGAACCTTTCGTCCGACCAAATCCTCGATCAAGTGTTGCAAGCAGGCCAACTGCTGGTCCGCGAGCAGCGAAAAATCCGGAACATCGTCTTCATGGGCATGGGCGAGCCGTTTCACAACGAAGATAACCTCTATCGTGCGCTCGATGCGCTCACCGCTCCCGAACTCTTTCACCATTCGCCAGCGAAGATTCTAGTATCAACTGTCGGCATTCCCGACGCGATGATTCGCTGCGCGCAGCGATTTCCCGAGGTCAATCAAGCACTAAGCCTGCATAGCGTGCGACAAGCGGCTCGCGAACAGCTCATTCCACTGGCGAAGAGATTTCCCCTAGAGCAACTTCGCCGGGCGCTAGTCGCACTCAACCGCATTCAACAGAAGCCCGTCATGATCGAGTATCTCATGCTCGCCGGCTTGAACGATGCTGACGAGGATGCCCAGGCAGTTATTGCCTGGCTGCACGGCTTAAACGTCCACGTAAACCTCATTCCCTACAACCCCATCGAAGACGCACCACAACTGATCGGAACCAATCGCTCCAGGCGCGATGCCTTTGCAGGACTGCTCAAACGGGCAGGCCTGATAACGACGATTCGCTACTCGCTGGGTGCAGACATTGCTGCCGCCTGTGGCCAGCTGGTGAAAAAAGAAAACCGCGCAATCGCTGCCGCAGCGTCTAAGGATCAGTAATTGCAGGCTACCTGCCGATGCGCCAGAGATGCGATTCAGAGCGAACAAAGAGGGCGCCCTCAGCAGTGGCAGGCGAAGCAAAGGTGCGCTCGCCAAGTTCGTTGGTTGCCAGCAGTTGGTACTCGATTCCCTGCCGAATGACGTAGGTTCTGCCATCTTCGTTGGTGAAATAGATTCGCCCCTCGGCAAGCACCGGAGAGGCCGAAAAGTTGCCTCCCAGCCGCTCGGTCCAACGCACTTCTCCCATATGGGCGTCCAGACACGAGGCAACGCCTTTATCAGAAACAAAATAGACTTCGTCGCCGGCGACTAGCATCGACGGGGTATTCGGCACTCCCCGGTCGTGTTCCCAGGCAATATGCGACTCGGTGGCGTCGCCTCGCGCGCCTTGGGGATCGATCGCCAGCAAGCTCGGCCGGGCAAATCCTGTTGCTACATACAAGCGGCCGTGAGCAAATACCGGGCGGGGCACCACTGAAAAGCCTTCGCCATAGTTCACTCGCCAGAGCTCGGCTCCACTAGCCGGATCGAAGGCGGCAACCAGTCCGCTGCCGGGGCTCACCACCTGAGGCTGGCCGTCGACTTCGATCACCTGAGGTGTGCTAAAAGAAAACGTTTTGAAGGCAGTGGTGTTGCGAGGAGTCTTCCAGACTACTTCGCCAGTCGCAGCGTCGAGCCCGACCACATGCTGGGTATCCAGACCATCGCAGGAAAAGATCAGTGTGCCGTCGACCAGCGCCGGCGAGCCGCCGTTCCCGTGCTGCGGATGATACTTGACCTCGGTTTGCTGCCAGATAATGTTGCCAGCCAGATCGAGCGCCGCGGTGCCCAGATGGCCAAAGTGGACGAATACCTTTCCTTCATTCACGATCGGCGTGGGGCTCGCCAGGCCGTTTTTTCCATGTTTCAAACCGGCGGCTTCTGCGCTGGGGTGCAGGACTTCAACATCCCAGACGATCTGCCCGTCGTCGGCAGCAACACACAAGGCGCGCAACGAAAGATCGTTGTCTTCGATCTCGCCAGTAGCCGTCGTAAGATAGATACGCCCATCCACCAAAACAGGCGAAGACCAGCCGCTGCCCGGAATCTCCTGCTTCCAGGCAATGTTGTCCGATGCGCTCCATTCGTAAGGCACCTGGAGATCAGTAGAAACTCCATTTCGCGTGGGGCCGCGAAACTCGGGCCAATCGGCCTTGGCGAATTGTACCATTGTCATAACTAGCGAAGCGCAAAGCAGTGGCAATCGGTACGCGCGGCGGCCAAAACACATGGGTCTTCTCCTCAAGTGAGAGCGTCAGTCGACGCGATCAGGAATCAACGTCTTCTGCTTCTTATTCGCAGCCATGCGGCGATTCCGCGATTCGAGCGTCGTGCCATTCCTGGTGCTGGGGGCACTGGCAATCGGATCGGCAGGGCCATCGAGCGCGTCATTCAGCTCAACTTCCGACAATCGTTGCGTTGCATACTCCACGTAGTCTTCCGACAGCTCGCAACCGAGCCATTCGCGGCCAAGCTTCTTTGCCACTGCCAGCGTAGTGCCGCTGCCTGCAAAAGGGTCAAACACCAAATCGCCTTCGTCCGAGCTGGCACGAATGATCCGCCCCAGCAGTTGCTCGGGCATCTGGCAGCCGTGAAAACCTTGGCGTTCCTTGAACGTGCCGGCAACGCGCGAGAAGTACCAGGTATCCTGCTCCGGCGTAAACCCGTATTGGTCGCTCTGAAAATCCTGGGGCCGCAGAATCCAGGTATCGTCGGGCAGCCGTCCCTTGGGGTTCGCCCGCTTGTCGCCGTAGACCAGCGCCCGAGCCGAAGGAACCCGAATCTTCGGATCGTCGGCATTGAACGTAAACTGTTTCTCGTCTTTCACAAAGTGAAACAAATGCGCGTGCGAGCGACTGAACTTGTTCTTGCAATTGACGCCAAAAGTGTAGTACCAAATGACCCAACTGCGAGTAGTGAAACCAATCTCGCGCTGGGCGGCCACCTTCAGCTCGGCAGCATACTCGTCGCCAATCGCCAACCAGAACGTGCCCGTGGGCGACAGCACCCGATGCACCTCGGCAATCCACTCGCGGCACCAAGCAAGATACTTTTCGTCGTCCTGCCGGTCATCGTACTGGTCGTACTCGTAGCCGATATTGAAGGGCGGATCGGCGAAGACGAGATCGACTGTTCCATCGCCAATCTTCCGCATCAATTTGAGGCAGTCGCCCTGGTGTATCTTTCTGGTTTTGAGAGCCAAGCGATCGTCTCCTCACGGTTACTGGCCTGCTGCAATCAGAATCGCAAAACGTACATACTTGCGCAGCATTCTACGCGACCAGCAGTTTTACTCAAGCGCGCTGAAGGAAGGGGCTCAGCTAGAGGCACGCAGTTCAGCAAGCGTCTGGGCCGTGGTGACCAGTCGGTCCCAGTTTTCGTAGATGTATTCCGGCGGGCCGCCAATCTGGGCCATCACCTGGGCCGCATTCTCGGTCGGCACCATCTCGATCGCATCCCACGGGCAGACTACCAACTCGTACGGATTCGACTTCTTGCCGGGAATATGGACACAAACCTCGCAGCCAACGCACCGCTCGATGTCGATCTCGCACCATTGCTGTGTCTTGTTCAGCATCACGTCGCGCTCGAGATGCTTCAGTTCGATGCAGTCGACCGGGCACACTTCCAGGCACGATTCGCAGCCGGTGCAGTTGTCGGCGTTAATAATCGCCAACTCCTTGGGAACTTTTTTACGGGGACCCTGTTTGGCCATAGCAGTCAGAATAGATCAAAGTTGAGAGGTCAAACCACGCAATCAGCCGCGATCTGACAGATCGCCGAAGCTAAAGATTGTGAATTCTGTCACAATCTTACTCTATCATCGGCCCCCGGCCAAGCGTGGCTAAGGCCTTTTTCGACTCGCCTTCCAGACCTGCAACCGAGATACTGGCTAGCTGTTAACAGACGAAACCGAGGCCCTGGCCCAAGCCAACACCTCTACGGGCGAATGTGATTCGATTCTCCGACCCTAAGCACTGCCCCTGGTGGACCATTCTGGCAACAGTGGCTGCTGCGATTGTCGTGCTACGCCTGGAAGGCCAACCCTGGTTTTGCGAATGCAACCAGCTGCGAGTCCTGATCGGCGACGCTTACAGCTCCCACACCTCGCAGCATCTGCTGGACCCCTACAGCTTGACCCACGTCCAGCACGGTCTGGTCCTTTTCTTTCTTGTCGGCAGCCTGGCGCATGACTGGCGGTGGCCCTGGCAGCTGTGGCTGGCGATCGCTATCGAGGCGGCGTGGGAGATCTTTGAGAATACCCCTTTCGTGATCGATCGCTATCGTACCACCACCGCCGCCCTCGGCTACAACGGCGACTCGGTCCTCAACAGCGTCGGCGACATCCTGGCGTGCACTTTGGGCGTGCTGGTTGCTCGTCGCCTCGGCTGGCGAAAAACGTGTGCGCTCTTCTTCACTATCGAACTGGTACTACTCGTCACGATTCGCGACAGCCTGTTGCTCAACGTGGTGATGCTGCTCGTGCCAAACGAAGCCTTGATCGAGTGGCAGCAAGGGTAAACGCTCACTCGAGCGAAATATCTACCATCATGTCGCCCGCCACTTGTTCCAGCGCTACGCGGAGCAACTCAGTCGAAAAACCCTCGGGGAGACGCAGTTGGGCGTCGGCTTGAAACAGTTCTTGCCCCGTATTGGCGGCCCGTCGGCACTCTGTGCTCAACTCTTCGACGTTGACCCCGTGCGCAGCCAGCACGCGGCTGATCTCACGCACAATTCCCGGCCGATCCTGTCCGACCAGCGACAAGCGCACAGCCGGGGTCTCCGATGGCGGCGCCACGGCCAGATCGGCGTGGACGACCGACTCTAAACCCGCTGCCGCCAGATCTGCGATTGCCGCACGGAGCGCCTCGGCCTTGGGCTCGTCGACCTCCACGCGCAAGATTCCGGCAAACTGCCCCGCCAGATGGGCCATGCGACTTTCCACCCAGTTGCCTCCATGCTCGGCAACTGCCTGCGCAAGCGAATCCACCAGGCCCGGGCGGTCTTGGCCAAGAATGGTGAGTACGAGAGAGGTCGTGGGCATCTCGATGAGGACCTTTTGTTGTGTAATCCAGTTAGGGTATCACTTCGCCGCGTACGATGTCATCAAACGTCTGCCGCTGGCGAATGAGGTTTGCTTTGCCGTTTTCGATCAGCACTTCGGCAGCCAGCGGCTTGCTGTTGTAGTTGCTGCCCATCACTGCCCCGTAGGCGCCAGCGCACCCGATGACAAGAAAATCGCCAACCGCAGCTTCAGGCAAAGAACGACTACAGACAAAGCCACCTTCTTCCTGAGTGAAAATGTCACCCGATTCGCAGAGCGGCCCCCCCACAATCACATCGACATGCGAAACCCCGCCACCATCGTTCTGATCACTGACGCCTGAGGCCTGGCCCTTCTTTGCCAGGCAGACCGCCATCGGGTGATACGCACCGTACAAAATCGGCCGGGCCAGATTATTGAATCCCGCGTCGACCAAATAATAGAGCCGCTCGCCCATGCGCTTGATCGCTCGGATTTCTGCAATCAGGCTTCCACTTTCGGCCGTGAGGTAACGGCCCGGCTCGATTTCCAGGCTGATCGGGTTGCCGTACGCAGCCGCCAGCCTATTGCGGGTCGCATCCCACAAGTCGAAGTAGGCAGCCAGATCCACCCGCTCGTCGCCTTCGCGATAGGGCGTCGGCAAACCGCCTCCGGCACTGATCGAACGCAAGGTTGGCCCCACGGAGTGGGCCGCATTTTCCATGG
>JAGQOW010000497.1 GCA_020427155.1 Planctomycetales bacterium
TTGATTGGGATGATCGACGGTATCGAGGATATCGCCGGCCATGATGTGGAACACCACGTCCTCGAACGAAACGCCTCGATCGGCCTTCAGCAGAGCATTTTTCTCAGCATTCCATGAAATCGGCTTCATTGGCGGAGATTAGCACAATGTGTGCCTTTTGTCTTTTTACGGCTAACGCCCAGGTAAGCGGCGCTCAGCTCGGAGCGCTTGCTCGGGCAAAAATGGCGAAGCCATGCGCGAACAGGCGCGGAGTGCTGAGTGTCCGAGTGAGCCACAGGCGAACGGCTTGATCACCTTGTTAGCGCATGAACGCACGCAGCCGATTCTCATGCTCTTGTGCCGTTTTTGTGTGCTCAACTATCAACTCCAGAACGGGATAGGGATTTTCATCCGTGTGAACACAACTCAGTTTCGCGACCATTTCTCCATCGTTGGATTGGAGGTACAACCCCGAGGTAGGCCCGCTTATGAGATTAGGAAACCATTCTTTTTTTATTAGCCCTTTCAAGGCATTGAATTCGCGATCGCACGATTCGCTATCGATCATCGATTTCCGGCCAACAACACCCGAGATCAGATTTTCCGGCGCAATAATGAATAGCTGAAGATCAGGGAAAAAGGGGTTCAGCTTCTCCGATAGTGTAGGAACCCGTTCCGTTGAGAATG
>JAGQOW010000498.1 GCA_020427155.1 Planctomycetales bacterium
CGGATGCAGGGCAGCACAGCGATGCGCTCGCCACAGATTCCACGCCGCCAGAGCCATCCACTTTGCCTGCGCCAGTACCATCCCCGTCAGTGTCGAGGGTCACAGGCTTTGATCCTGTGACAGTCACCGCCCAGCCGTCCGGCGAGCATTTCATGGTATGGCTGGAGCAGGCCATCGCTTCACGCCGTCTCATCATCAACGACGCAAAAGCACTGGTGCATACCGTGGCCGATACCGCCTACCTAGTCAGCCCTGGCGTGTTCCAGCGATACGCACAGGAACACCCGCAGGTAAGTGCGTTGGCGAAGGAGGAGAAGCAGCAAGACTGGCAGTGGGTGCAGAAACGCTTCGAAAAGCTGGGCCTGCATCGCAAGCAAGCGGATGGCTTGAACATCTGGACGTGCGAGGTAACTGGGCCACGCAAGTCAAGGAGGCTACACGGCTATCTGCTTCTTCAACCCCAACTGGTATTCGGTGACGTGCCTCCAAACAACCCCTACCTGAAGCTGGATTAGCCAATTCCGAACCAGCGGGCTGAACCGTCGCCGCGAGGGGTTTGCAGCGTTGGGCCCATTACGGTGCGCGCGTGCTGCCTGGGTTGCCGACAGGGCGATCCGCCAAAGCCTCCTTGTTGGCATCAGCAGCCACTCGTTTAGCCGCTTCCA
>JAGQOW010000499.1 GCA_020427155.1 Planctomycetales bacterium
AAGGAAGAGAGCGATAAGATCTCATTTTTCGTTGTCAGCTCTGTAAGCTGAGCGGCTAAAAGGGAAAGTACAATAAGGATGAGAACCGAAGGCAGTAAAACGCAAGTGATGCGGCGGAGCGAGATTCGAAGGTGGGGCAAAAGGTCGATCATCAGAGTTAGAGTGAATAGAACATGTAAAGCCCAATGCCGCAATCACCCGCTTGTCGGGTGCATTGCTTTGTGTACGCCCGCATTGGCATGAACTGATGGGGTGAAAGTCCCCTGTGGGAGTACCCGCGATGCCCAGCCTGAGACCATCGTGTGCTCCCTTCTTGTGAACCGCCTAGCGCGGACCCGCATGCTAGGTGGTGTGAAGAGCTGTTGTAAGATTTTACGACCGGCACGTTCGCCGCCCACGCCACGACATGCGGGTCGGCCTTGCCCGCCTTCGCCCGCCGCAGCTCGGACACCACGTTGGTATCGAGCAGGTACACGTCAAGTCAAATCCGCCGGCCGCAACAACGAACCGCGCCAGCGGGGCGACTCAAACTCGATGTCCGCCGCCTCTGGCATCGCCAGCAGCTCGACAAGACTCGGTCCAAGAAATTGACGACGACGTGTTAAGAAGAAAAACCGCCTATTCGGGTCAGATGCTCTTGATCGATCCCTCGGCTTTTTTCATCG
>JAGQOW010000500.1 GCA_020427155.1 Planctomycetales bacterium
GCCGCTGATGCGCGTGCCCAACTGACTCATCACCTCATCATAGATCTGCGACGGACGCTGGTCCACGATCAACAGCGTCACATAATATTTGCGCAGTTCGCGCGCGATGGTCGCAAAGGTCGTCTGCGCCGCCATCTCGCGGTTGAGCAGTTTATGCGCCTCCTCCACCACAATGATCAACGGCTTCGGCTCCGCTTTGCCGTGCGTGCGGAACTCATTCGTCTTCTTCTCCCACGCCGCGCGGATCTTTCTCGTCAACAAGTTCGACACCAGCAGATAATCCAGGTCACTCTCATGCTCGCCGAACGACAGCACCACATGCTTGCCCGCCTCCAACGACTGGATGATCTGCGCCACCGAGTCCGCTGCAGGGTTGTCCACGATATAGGGTTGGCTGAACAGCCGTCGCAGTTTGTCATGAAGCGCTTCCGCCGCCATCACATTCACGCCGTTCGTCAACGCCCACTTGGCAACACTTCCCTCCGCAGGCTCCTCTTTCTTCTTTCCTCTATCATCTTCAAAAACAACCGTATCCCGATTCATCCCCCGAAACTCCGCAAACCACTTATCCCGAAACGACGTGTACAACGCATTCAAAATCGTCGGCGTCGTCTCGCGCAGATTCAACTCACGCGAAAGCGTTTCAATATCACTTGTGGAAATGT
>JAGQOW010000501.1 GCA_020427155.1 Planctomycetales bacterium
TTCAAGCAGTACAGTGGTGGGATGCCCGAGATACTGCCCTGCTTCGCGATCAACGACGACCTGCCGATGGGTCTGATCCGCCAGGTCAATCGTGGGAATCGTGTACGCGGCGGGCTGATGCTTTGGTGGCGATTGGGCGTCAGCCGCAGCAGCACTGCAGCCAAGCAAGGCAGTCAGAGAGAAAAAACGTAACAGCATAATGGTTCCTCAATTCGAGGGAGACTCAGAGAACACTCGGACAGGACAAACTATTGATCCCTGCGCTGCTAAAGAGCCCCCGCCAGAAACGTTTGCTGGTGGGGAAGAAGGCGTTTTCGGCGGGGGCCCTGGGCCCATTCGAAGCGCAGGGATCAATAAACATAGCGGGATCCCCACGGATCGATTTGGATCAGCTTTTTCGCTTCGAGTTCCGAGTAGCAATCGGGCAGATCGAAGTGACGCAGCACGCCAGGCAGCATCGCAGAAAGTGGCCAGTCGTAGGTCTCAGCTTCGGCCAATTCGCTGTACGACGAAAGACTGTTCTTGAGCGTAACTTGCTTTACTGCATCGTGAAGCACTGCAGCCAGAGTTGCGGGAACTGTTCCCCAACCTTTGGCAACTAGAGATACTTCGCGATGACCAAACTCCTGTAGTAGGTCCAACAAACATAGCACATCGTACGTTCT
>JAGQOW010000502.1 GCA_020427155.1 Planctomycetales bacterium
TTATCAATACACCTACGCGATAACACTAAGGATCATCTGATTATTGAGAATTACATAACTGTATGACATCAGAACAGCTCCGCCTGCTTCCAGAACGACGCCACCAAGGTGGTGCGCCGTTGCGCGGATCTGAGTTTGCCGCGTGTCGTATGAGCCAGTTCTGCAATAGAATTCGGACAGTAATTCGCCAGCGCGTGACGCTTGAGCCAGGCCCACAAGTATTCAACAGGATTGAGCTCCGGCGCGTAGGGCGGCAGGAAGTCCATTGCGATGTGTCCCTCGAGGCTATCGGCGTAGTCGCGCACCATCCGGGAACGGTGCGCCCGGAGCCCATCCCAGATGATCAGCAGCGGCTGCTTGATCTGGGCAACCAGTGCTCTCAAGAAAGCCACGATCTGCGGACTCTTGATCGTACCCGGGTGCAGGCGGAAGTAGGCGTTGGTAAAACTGACGCCAGCAATCATCGACAATTGTTTCCAGTTGAAATGGAACTGGATGATGGGCGTTTGCCCTCTTGGCGCCCAAGTGCGTACCCGGGTGGGCCGCTCGGACAGACCCGACTCGTCGATAAAGAGGATTATTCGGCCTTCGCGGCAAGCCTTTTTTTTAGCGCAGGCCACGTACGCGCCTTCCACTGCTCGACAGCCTCTTCGTTGCGCTCGA
>JAGQOW010000503.1 GCA_020427155.1 Planctomycetales bacterium
TAGGGAAGAACTGATCTGCCCTTTTCACGCCGAAGGAGATCCAGAACTGCGGCGCCTTCGCCGCCAAAGCTGCCGGGAGCGACATGCGATCCATAAACGTACGCGAACTCGGCGGCTCTGAAGATAGGATCGACTACAGTGTGGAGGATTTCGGTTCTAGACTCTTCCGTCAGGGTTCCGCGGCGATCGAACTTTGCGCCGAAGTGAAAGTAGATGGGCTTCGACGCTTCCCAACCGTTCAACACGAAAGACTCCAAGAGCCGCCTAACGACTAGGTAACGCGCTGCCGCGCGGGAACATCTGGATCATCGCAAGGAACTCCCCGGCAGTCGCGTTGACCGTTTTGTTATGCCCGCGTCCCGATCTGGGCGAATGCTGAGGGCCAGCAGTCAAATTGGCATTCTTCATGCGAATTTATTCCGTTGCCGTAGACAAGCTTGCTTCTTTTTCTAACGCGTGTCCGGAGCGACCGCCACCACTTTGTAGATTGGGGCGGTGCGGAGCCATAGCGACTTCCGATCCAAGAAAGGTGCGATAAACCCAAGCACCCAGGATTCCTCTCGTCATCGACATCGATTCTCAGAGTGAAAAACTGTGGCTTATTCCCAACATTGGGTAGATCCCAATCATTGCTGTACGGATAAGCCAACCACCCGCCGAAAG
>JAGQOW010000504.1 GCA_020427155.1 Planctomycetales bacterium
AATACCAATTGAAGGTCGATTCCACCGCCACCGCTTGCATCTCTCCATCGCAGCTGCGCAAAGCCATGGTGATCGCATCGAGATCATTGGGTAGGCGCTTTCGAAAGCGGACCTGATCGGACCCGTCGAGAACTACCACCACGCTATTGTTGGAATGCAGATCGATTCCCGCATAGAGTTCCACTTCGGTCTCCTCCTGAGTCGCGTTTCGTCTGGTTTCGCAACTTCGACGATACGCCTCTCGAGGAGGCCGACACACTCGCGGGCTAGATGATTATCAGGTCTTGCTTTCAAGCATCAACAGTCTATCCTTACCCCATGGCTCGCCCCTTGCGCATCGAACTGGCCGGAGGCCTCTACCATGTCACGTCGCGTGGTGATCGGCGTGAGGACATCTATCTCGACGATGGTGACCAGAGACCTAGGGGTCAGGTCTCGCATTATACACAGAATCAGAGTCAATGCGAAGTGGTTAGGTCTCGCCCAACACACCCCTTATTGGCTCATCCTCATGTCTTTCCTTCTAAGTAACCAATCAATTCAATTGCCGCAAGTCCGGCTAGGGAAGCGTAGGCAGGGCCTAAAGTCAGATACTTCATCCTAATGGCAAATTTCGAGAATCTGTTCAGATTCTTGGCGTCCTCTCTGATCTTCAATGGCG
>JAGQOW010000505.1 GCA_020427155.1 Planctomycetales bacterium
CTTCATCGATCAGCTCGCCTTCCCTAAGGCGCGCGGTTTCGATTGGTCGGTCTCCTGGTTCCTGCTCGGCATCGCCTACGGGAGCATTTGGAGCATCTATCCATTCGCATGCTTCATGCCCAAGTCGCCCTGGGTCTTCGTTGCTGCGGTTGTGATCTCTGCAGCTTTGGTGTTCTCTGTGCGTCGAGCCGAAACGTGGTTTACGGTTCGGGTTGAAGGCTAACTACGCATTAGAGCGGACCGATGGGACGTGATTCGGTGTTTCCTGAGATGATGATGTCGGCCATCGGCCGCTCAATGCGGCGTTGGGCAGCACGTCCTGGGTTCTCGCGGATTCGCTGGCTGCCCACGTTTCCGCGGTGGTACGATTCTCGTCAGTTCCTTCCAATGAGGCTTGTGTGCCCGTCGATATCGATTGCTTGAGCGAAGAAGAGTTGGTCGACCTGAACAATCGAGTCGTCGAACGGCTTCGGTTTATTCGCCAGGCTCGGGCACATCACACGATGTTGCAATTCCGCGTCGGTGAACTGGTCTATTTCGAGCCAGATGGCCGGGGTCGAGTCCAGGGAGTCATCGTGCGCTACAACAAGAAGACGGTCACGGTCCTCACGCCAGACGGGCAGCAGTGGCGGGTATCTCCTGGTTACCTTCGCAAGATC
>JAGQOW010000506.1 GCA_020427155.1 Planctomycetales bacterium
CGAGCACCTTCGGACGCCGGAAGAGATGGCCGCCTATCTAGAGGCGTGCCTTGAGGAAGCTAACGGAGATGCCACTCTGATTGCGAGAGCCCTGGGAAACATCGCAAAGGCGAAGGGTATGTCCCAGGTCGCGAGAGAATCCGGGTTGTCGCGGGAGAGCTTGTACAAGGCCCTGTCCGGCGAACGCAGCCCAGGCTTCGACACCGTTTTGAAGGTCATAAGTGCACTGGGAATGGAACTCCATGCAGAGCCTAAGCGCAGCTGACCTGCCGTCCGACATCACGTTGGAGGCCGACGCTTGACCGCTCCTTCCTTCGCTGCCGCTCCGGTCGTCGCCGTCAAACGCGGCTCAGCACAACGTTAGATGCTCTCTTGGCTGTCAAGCGATCTGGTAGAACTTCTGGCCGTTCCACGGTTGATTGCTTTTGAACATCCCCCAGATGGCCAGCAACAGTTTGCGCATGACCGCGACGAGAACCTGTTTAGGCTTCTTGCCGCGTTCGATGAGCTTGTCGTAGTAGGCCTTGACGTTGGGGTCGTAGCGACAGGCGACCAAAGCCGGGAAGTACAGGGCGTCCCGAAGGTAGCGGTTACCGGCTTTGCTGATGCGTCTCGGTTTGTGGGTAGAACTCCCTGATTCGTGCGCTCGCGGGTCGA
>JAGQOW010000049.1 GCA_020427155.1 Planctomycetales bacterium
CAACATTTCCAGCAAGTGGCCGGCCAGTCCAAAGCCGGTCACGTCGGTGACCGCTTTCAACTGGAATTGCTGGGCAATGGCGCCAGCCGCCTGGTTGCTGGTGAGCATGCAGTCGAGCAACGACTCCATCCAATCGCTCTGACACCTGGCCTGCATGTGGGCGGCCAACAGAACTCCCGTGCCTAGCGGCTTGGTGAGCACCAATCGATCGCCTTCGCGTAGCTGGCCCTTGCCGGCCAACGCAGTTGGCGCAACTTCGCCGAGAATCGTAAAGCCGATGGTCGTCTGGGCCGCTTCGATCGTGTGGCCACCGACCAGTGGTACGTCCGCGGCGCGCAGCTCTCGCAAGCTGCCGTCGAGCAACTGCAGCAAGAACTGTTCTTGTTCGGCCGGCGGACCATGGGGCACGGTGACCAATGCCAACGCACCTAGCGACTTCGCCCCTTTGGCGTACATATCGCTCAAAGCATTCAGCGCGGCAATGCGGCCTAGCAAGTAGGGGTCGTCCAGAAAAGCAGTAAAAAAGTCGGCCGTCGCCACAGTGGCAGTGCCTTCGGCAGTTAGCAATAGCGCTACGTCGTCCGGCTGTGCGAGACCGACGAGCACATGGGAAGCAGGGGGATTATTCAGCCGGCGGAGCACCCGCGACAACAAATCCCCTCCGACTTTGCAGCCACAACCGCCGCAGTACATCGGAGAACTGGGGTCGACAAGTGCTTCTGAGCGCATCGCGGGCTGGTAATCTTGAAACTTGGCAATGAATCGACGATCGATCGCGTCTTTGAGTTTCCAGCACCAGCGCGCGTGTAGGCTGATTTTTTTATAGGTAAAAATCGCTTTGCCGTCGCCCGTGTTGAGCAAGCTGAGAAATGACGACTGGGGCCTCCACCTGACCGGCGGTCGGCCGGCGAAATGACGGCGGATGTTTTCCCATAACACGGGACTCTGTCGCACGGCATAGACGCCGGCTTTGGGTCGCGGATGGTTCTCGCAGGTTCCCGTGTCGCCAACCGCGAACACCGCATCCGAACCAACGCTCTGCAGCGTGTCTCGCGTAAGCAAGAAGCCGCGATCATCTGTCGGCAAGTCGAAGCAGCTGAGCAGCGGCGGGGCTTGGGCCGAGGTGGCCCAGATCACCAGATCGAACTCCAACGTGTTACCATCCGCATAGCAGAGCTGACCGTTCTCGTCGATGCGTACGATTTCTCGGCCAAGCAATACTTGAATCCCCCGAGCGGCAAGTTCCCGTCGAGCGAGCTCGCGCGTTCGTGCAGGCATGCCGCTCAGCATCTCCGGCGATCTATCAACGAGGGTGACCTCGGGGACAGCCATGCCATAAGCACGGCGAATACGTGATGGCAGGCAGCAAGCGATCTCAAACCCTGCCGCCCCCGCACCAGCGATCGCAATGCGCCAGGGTCGCGAGAGCCTTGCTTCAGCCAATTTCGCGAGCCGTTGATCCAATCGATCTAAGAAAGTCTGCATCGGCTTGATAGCCAAGCCAATGCCGCTCGCATCGGGGACGGTCGCTGGCACCGAGCCGATGCCGATCGAAAGCAGATCGTATCTCAAAGGGGGCCGGTCGGCGAGGAGGAGCTCGCAGTTGTCCGCGTCGAGCCCTGTGACCTCGGCACGTAGCAGCCGCACCCCGGCAGCGGCGCAAAGCCGCACCAGGTCGATTTGCATTTCCACAAGGTCGTACTGCCCGGCCAGAGTACCGGGAAGCATGCCAGAATACGTGGCCATGCCGAAGTCGGAAACGCAAATCAGCTGCACATCGCACAGAGGCTGCATGCGCCACATGCGAATGACGTGAGAGTTCGTATGACCAGCGCCTAGCAAAACGACGGTATGTTGAGGCAGCGATTCCCGCATGAGCAGCCTTTGGCGACAATGGGCAAGTGACTGGATTGTAATCTACCTGAATATACTTGCCATGCTCGCACCGTTAATTCTGAGCAGTGCCAATACCTTGGCATGCTTGCTACACTGAAGGTGGTCGTTGCTGCCAACCGGGAGACACTGGACACCAAACATCGCGACTATCGAATATGAAGCAGCATCTGCTGTTAGGTACAGCCGGACATATCGATCACGGAAAGACCACGCTCGTGAAAGCCTTGACTGGCGTGGATACCGACCGGCTGCCGGAAGAAAAGCGGCGCCGGATTACCATTGACCTGGGATTCGCTCCGCTCGAGCTGGGAGACTATGCGCTCGGCATTGTCGACGTACCGGGGCACGAACGTTTCATCAAGAACATGCTGGCCGGTGCCACCGGGATTGATCTGGCTTTGCTGGTCGTGGCCGCCGACGATTCGGTCAAACCGCAGACGCGCGAACATCTTGAGATTCTCGAATACTTGGACCTGAAGGCCGGCGTGATAGCGATCACCAAATGCGATCTGGCTGAGCCGGATTGGATCGACCTGGTCGAGAGCGAAATTCGCGAGTTGGTCGCCGGCACGCAATTAGAGTCCGCAACCATCGTGCGAGTCAGCGCGCCGTCGGGCAAAGGACTCGAAGAACTTCGCCTGGCACTTGGCGACGCCGCTAAGTTGGCAGCACGGAGCAGCAAAGTTGCTACTGAAGGCCCTTTTCGGATGTCAATCGATCGGGTCTTCACGATCAGCGGCCATGGCACAGTGGTAACCGGCAGCGTAACCAGCGGGCAGGTTGGAGAAGGCGAGCAACTGCAACTGCAACCTCAGGGAGTCGATGTGCGTGTTCGTGGACTGCAAAGCCACGACCGCGCTGTGAAACAGGTCGGTCGCGGACAGCGGGCAGCGGTCAACCTTGGAGGAATTCACTATCAAGATGTCGCACGTGGCCAATGCCTCGCCAGTTGCGGTGCGTTGCGGCCTAGTCGGATCATCACGGTTTCGTTGCAGGCTAGCAGGCAGATTTCGCGGGCGGTGAAGCACCGTACGCAAGTTCGACTGCATGTTGGCACTTCCGAAACCTTGGGCACGCTCTCGCTGCTGGGGACGAAGGTACTTGAACCAGGCAACGAGTGCTTTGCGCAGGTCTTCTTGAGCGAAGAGGTGGCGACTGTTTGGGGGCAGCCGTTTGTAGTGCGCGCGATTTCGCCGCACCAGACGCTAGGGGGTGGGCGCATCTTGAATGTCTCGGCGACAAGAATCAAACGCATCAACACTTTCATTCACGAACAACTGGCCAAGCTAGGATCCAACGAGCCCTTGCAGCGAGCAGCGGCATACGCTTATTTCGCAGGCACTCGCGCCTGGCACCCGGACAACTTGTATGTATTGGCCGGCGTCGAGTCGGGACCGGCGATCGTTGCGCAACTGACCCAAGCAAACGAACTAAAGCAACTATCTCTCGACAAGGGAAAGATTGGCTGGCTACACATGGAGGTATTCCAGGAGCTTTGCCAACGAATAGAGAATTGCCTACGCATCGAGCACCTGCAGACGCCGCTGCATGCCAACGTGGAGCGCAGTCGACTCAACAAGTATTTCGGCGGTGTCGATTCAGAGCTTCTGGATGCCTGTCTGGTTGTGCTTGAGCAAGAGAACCGGGTCTTGGTCGGGCCGCGAGGACTAGCGCTGCCTGACTGGAATCCTGAGCTGTCGCAGCGAGAGCGGCACTTGCTCGAGCAGATTGTCTTGGCCTATCGCCAGGCGGAATATCAACCTCCCGGCATTGCCCAATTGGCGGAAGAGTTGGGCGAGCGGGAAGAAACTCTTGCAGGGTTGATTCACTTGGCTACCGAGCAGGATTCTTTGGTTAGAATAACTCGTGACTTATTCGTCCACGCAGACTCCGAGCAAGAAGCCAGAAGGCTCTTGGCCGAGAAGATGCACGGCGGCCAGAAGCTGTCGGTTAGCGAGATTCGAGAGTTCCTGGGCACTTCGCGCAAATTCGCAGTGCCTTTTTGTGAATACCTGGACACCGTAGGATTCACGCGCCGTGAAGGCAACCTTCGCACTTTGATTCCCTGCAAATCTGATCCGGTGATTTAAATGTCAAAAGACACGACTTCCTTCAGCAATAGCGCACTGCGTGGCCTGCCAAGTATCGCCAAGCTAATTGATACAGAAGCCCTGCAGGAAGCGTCGCAACGCTTCGGGCAAGCCGCTGTAACGACGGCGACGCGAGAAGCGATAGATAAGCTGCGTCGCGAGCTCCAAGGCGAGCAGCACATGCCGGAGATCCCTTCGCACGCGGCCCTGGCCAACCAGATTGCCAGCGGGCTTGCGCTGCGCGAAGAAAACGTCCTGCGACCAGTGATCAATGCAACCGGCATTCTGTTGCACACGGGTTTGGGCCGTGCCCCGCTGGCGAAGGTGGCGGCCGAAGCGGCTGAGCAAGCGGCACGAGGTTACTGCAATGTGGAACTCGACTTGCCCAGCGGCCAACGTTCGCAACGCTCCCAAGTCGTCGAGCGGCTACTGTGCGAACTTACCGGCGCCGAAGCCGCCCATGTCGTAAACAACAATGCCGGCGCGGCCGGACTGGTCTTGGCGACCCTGGCGGCCGGTCGAGAAGTGATTGTCTCGCACGGCGAACTAATTGAAATCGGTGGCGGCTTTCGGGTGCCCGATGTCATCGCCTCCTACGGCGCTAAGCTGCGCCCCGTGGGAACAACTAACCGTACTCGCGTCGACGACTATGCCAGAGCCATTGGGGAACAAACGGGGGCCGTACTCGTTGTTCATCCTAGCAACTATCGCGTGGAAGGATTCACGCATCGGCCCGAGCTGCGAGCACTGGCGGCGTTGGCTCGCGAAAGGGAGATACCACTGGTACATGATCTCGGTTCAGGAGCGTTGATCGATTTCAGCCAGTTTGGAAGCGTCGCTGAACCGGTTGCCTCGGAAAGCGTAGCGGCCGGAGTGGATCTGACGTTCTTCAGTGGCGACAAATTGCTGGGAGGTCCGCAAAGTGGCATCATTGTAGGCCGGCGCAGCTATGTCGAGCGGGTTGCCAGACACCCGCTTAGTCGAGCGCTTCGCGTTGACAAGATCACGTTGGCAGCGTTGCATGCGACGCTGAAGCTTTACCGATCTCCGGAAGAAGCTCGTCAATCAATTCCGTTACTCCGCTTTTTGAGCACCCCGCTGGAAACGATCAAAGCTCGAACCGAAGAGTTGGCCAGTCGGCTTCGTTCGCAGCTGAGGGACTGGGACACGCAGACGCAAGCGGACGAAGCGTTCGTCGGAGGTGGGAGTCTGCCCCAGCAGGCAATTCCCAGTTGGTCGCTAGCCATTACCTCGTCAGCCCACTGCGTGGAAGGGATGGCCCAACGTCTGCGAGTGGGCGAACCAGCGGTCGTGGGACGCGTTCAGCAGGAGCAGCTTCTTCTCAGCCTGCACGCAATGCTGGAAGAGCAGGACGAGCAACTGGAACAAGCCCTTCTGACTGCCAGTCAATCCTTGGCGTCTGCTGAATAGTTCATCCCGTTCTCGGCCAAAGGTAAGCATCGTACTGCGCGGGCAACAGCTTGCTGAGGCATCAACGCACCAAAACTGACTCGATCCGACAGAAGGCAGGAGAGTTTGCGATTCTATGGCAACTGTGGTCCAATGAAGGGAGGTTAAGACCTTATTCATGTGCGTAGCTGTTGTGTCCATCTTATTGCATCGACGGGAGGTCTTGTCGGCAGATTGTTTTCGATTGAAAGGTATGCACTTGCCGATCTACTATTGATCGTTGCGCGGCAAATGAGCCGCCTCCACAATCGGTTGCTTGGTTCGAGGCAACGAGTTGCGGCAGTGGCATGGGTTGATTTCGAGGGCAATGATCAACAGTAGCGAATTGCCTCGGGACAAGGGAACAGGGCATGCGTCAGCTGCATACTGGAATGATTAGTAGTGCCCCTGTTTGATTCATTCGTCTACGATAAATGCTTTTTCGCTCTATGAGCTTCTGTCTTCCTTTTGGCCCTGGGCGAACCGCCTGATTCGTTGAGATGTAGCAATGAGACCTAAGGAACACACCAAGCGACCAACGCAGCCTGATCTTCAAGAGCCGGAGCGGATTGCTGACTCGCAACAAGCGTCGAGTGTTGGTTCGGAAGGCGCAGCTGATGCCGAGCTCTTGGCCCGACTAGCCGCAGCGGAGAAAGCGCTTGCCAAGAGTGAGGAACGGCTTGAGATAGCCCTTGAAGCCGGCCATATCGGATTGTGGGAGCGGGACTTGGCTAGCGGCAAAATGAACTGGTCCGACAGCTTTTTCCGACTGTTGGGCTTGAAGCCAGGCGCAATCGAGCCGAGCTACGAAGCAGGACTGAATCTGCTACCTCCAGAAGATGCGACGGAAGTAGCACAAGCAATCAAAGCTGCTCGCCTCGATCGTACGGAGTTTAAGCGGGAGCATCGCGTCGTGTGGCCGGACGGCACGACTCATTGGGTCGTTTCGCGGGGACGATTTGTCTACGACACTCTGGGCAATGCGATGCGGATGGTCGGGGTATCCACGGATATTGACGACCGCAAACGGTCGGAAGAACTGATCCGGGCTCAGGAGCAACGATACCGAGCCGTCTTTGACGCATCGGTAAACGGATTGTTGGTAGTTCGGAGCGATGGAACGGTGCTAGACGCCAATCTGGCCTGTTGCCAGATGCATCGAGTCGGCCCTGAAGCAATCAGAGGCATGCAGACGGCCCAATTCGTGCACCCGGATTCGCTGTTCAAGTTCAGAGAGTTTTTTGAAAACGTCAGTGCCAATCGGAGTTACCATTGCGAAGCAGTGGGCATCCGCCTCGACGGGGAGCCATTTGACGCAGAGGTCGATGGAGTGCCCTTCAACCAAGGCGCTGAAGCACATGCCTTGGCTATTATTCGAGATATTAGCGAACGAAAACGGGCTGAACGTGAACTCCAAGAGAGCAATCGCAATTACCGAGGATTGTTCAATAATAGTTTAGCGGGGGTGGCTATTACAAATTCCTCGGGGCGACTCTTTGAAGCGAATGATGCACTATGCGAGATGCTTGGCTATACCCGCAAAGAGCTGCAAAAGCTGGATGTGAGAAGTCTTTACACCGACCCCAATGCGAGGAAAGAATTCCTCGACAAGCTCCGCGATCACGGCAAGGCCAGAGATTATCAGTTTGAGTTGGTTCGGAAGGACGGGTCGACGCTCTGGGCAAGCTTCTCGAGCGCAGTGATCCAATGGCAGAAGCAGGATGCCGTCATTACGACCGTTGTCGACGTCACAGCGCGCAAGCTGGCAGAAGCGAATTACCAGCAACTTGTCGAGTTGGTGAATTGCATTGTGTTTCAGAGCGATGCCGACACGTTTCGAATGACGTATGTCAGTCCTCATGCCGAGCGTTTGCTTGGCTATCCGCTCGAACGTTGGCTCGAGGAGCCTCATTTCTGGGAGAGCCAAATACATCCAGACGATCGTGAAACGGCAGTTTGCTACTGTGCGAATGAAACCGAAGAAGGCCGCGACCACGCCTTCCAATTCCGGATGCTCGCTGCTGACGGGCGCGAAGTCTGGATTTACAAATCGGTCCGCCTGATCCGTGATCCGTCGAACCGCGTCAGGTCGCTCCATGGCGTTATGCTGGATATTACCGAGCAGAAGCTGATCGAGCAAAAGCTGCAGGAAACGGAAGAACTGTTTCGCCTGGTGGCGCAGAGCGTCAGCGACCTGATCTGGATACGAGAAGCTAGTTCCGATCAACTCACATGGTTGGGTGACATTGATGGGGCTCTGGGCTATGACTCGAATGAATTCCCACGAACGCATGCCGCTTACGCTGCGTTGATTCATCCCGAAGACTACGAAACCGTGATGGCTGCGGGTAATGTGTCCCGAAGTACCCCTGGCACGCATAGTGTCGAATATCGCATCCGCGGCAAAGACGGCCAGTATCGTCACTGGGTAGATAACTGGGAAACGATTGCCAACGCCTATGGAGAGCCCATCCGAGTCGTCGGCGCAGTGCGCGATATCACGGATCGCAAGCTGGTCGAGAGAGAAAGAGAAGCCAGGTTTTACCATTTACACGTGATGGATCGCCTCAACCAGATCATAGTGGAATCAACGGATGTGCAATCGATGTTGGACCGGCTGGTCGGCGAGTTGCTTGAGTCGCTTGGCGCCGACCGCGTTTGGCTGTTGTACCCTTGCGACCCCCAAGCAGAAGAGTTCAGTATCACCATTGAAAGGACTTCTCCTGAATATCCGGGAGCCTTTGCTACAGGCGAGCGAATTCCGAATACCGAAATGATTTCCTCCCACATGGAAGCGTACTTGGAAAGCGAAGGTCCAATGGCCTTGCCGCCGGAGACGATTTCTAAACTCTTTACAGAGGAGGCGGTAGCGCATTTCAACATCAAGTCTCAATTGGGAGTGGTATTGCGTCCCAAGCGGGGGGCGCCTTGGCTGTTGGGGATTCATCAGTGCTCCTACTATCGAGCATGGAACGATGATGAGATTCTACTTTTGGATAGCGCCGGACGCAGAATCGCAGATGCTTTGTCGCAAATGCTGATTCAAGGTGAACTCCAGGCAAGCGAAATGCAGTTGGCCCGCGCTCAAAGCATCGCGAAGCTGGGCAGTTTTCAAACGGCGTTTGAAGATAACTTTGCAACCTGCTCGGAAGAACTGTGCAGCATACTCGGTTTGCCTCCAGAAAACCGAACTCCTACGCTTCAGACGTTATTCAATCGAGTCCTTCAAGAGGACCGACGGAGATTTGTAAAGGACTTTAGAGATGCTCGAGAAGGCCGACCGTTGGAGTGCGAATCGGAATATCGAGTTGTGCTTCCCGACGGCAGGTGTCGATATCTTAGCAGCAATATCGAAGTGACCCGTGATCATCGCGGAACCCCGATTCAGCTTGTTGGAACGCTTCAAGATATCACTGAGCGGAAGCTAGCCCAAGAATCGTTGCGGAATAGCGAAATAAAGTACCGGACACTCGTCGAAACCTCTCCGTATTGCATCCTTCAGATCGACGCTCTGGGCCGCATCCTCTCGATGAATCGAGCGGGTCTCGAGATGTTGGACGTGTCAAATGAAGACGCGGTTATCGGTCTTCCGTATCTGGACGCGGTCTGCGAAAAGGACCGTTATGCAGTATCTTTGCTGCTCGACGGATCGCTCGCGGGCGAATCGTCAGAATTCGAATTCCGCTCGGTGAATGGCCTCGATCTTCGTTCAACTTTTGTGCCAGTTTTCAAACCTGACGGAAAGGTAGATAGGCTGCTGGGCCTTACCCAGAACATTACTGCTCTAAGAATCGACCAGCTGAAACTGGCAGCCTCGGAAGCTCGCTATCGCACCCTGATGGAAGACGCCAACGATGCTATCATACTTATCAACGCTGAAACTGGCATGTTGATCGACGCTAATCAGGAGGCCCAGGAAATGCTGGGGCGTTCGCAGGAGGAGATATTGCAAATGCATTTTAGCGATCTCTATCCTGGTAGCGAGCATGAACAACACCGAGATATGTTTCTCTTGCAGTTAGAGCAGCAGAGCGGCGTGCTTGGAGAATCGTATGTTGTCGATCGCGCAGGGCGGCAGATTCCCGTCGAGATCAGTTCCTCCGTCATCGAGATGGAAAATACAAGAGTAGTGCAAGGAATCTATCGGAACCTGACCGAGCGGCGGAGAATCGAACAGGAACTTCAACAGAAAAAGGCGGAAATCGCCAGAGTTTCCCGACTGAGCACTTTGGGAGAGATCACCAGTGGCATCGCCCATGAGTTAAACCAACCACTGACGGCTATCGCGAACTATGTAGAAGCACTTAGAGACCTCATTCCTGCAGAAGCTTCTGAAACCGAGGATCTCCGAAAGATATTGACAAGCTTGGGCAATACCACGTTCCGTACAAGCACGATCATTAGCCGCTTGAGAGGACTCGTGCAGAAAGCAGCGCCTCATCGATCTGCCAGGAGTCTCAACGACCTGACCGAAGAGATGCTGTCATTCTATCTGCCTCGGCTTGAGAACTCGGGCATCCGGGTGCAACTCGACCTCGCTGAAGATCTCCCCAAGCTGCTGCTAGATGCGATTCAGATTCAGCAAGTGCTGCTGAATCTGGTTAAGAACTCCCAAGAGGCGATGAAAGACACTGCAAGTGATTGCCGGAGTCTGATTATCCGTACCTGCCAGATCGACGACCGGGTTGAGCTTGCCGTTTCCGATACAGGACGAGGACTGCCCACGAAAGACACCGAACGGCTGTTCGATTATTTCTTTTCAACGACTCCCGACGGCTTAGGCGTGGGGCTTCAAGTATGTCGTTCTATTATGGAATCTCATCATGGGTCCGTCGAGGCAGAGAACAATCCCCTTGGCGGCGCGACTTTCCGACTCAAGTTTCCTTTCCAATCGGCGGAGACAGACAATGGAAGCTGAACCGATCGTATCAATCGTAGACGACGATCAAGATGTGAGACAGTCGCTGGAAGTATTGCTCCATGGGCAGAAGTACTCGACCGTGTCTTATTCGTCTGCAGAGGAGTTCTTGAATTCCTACAATCCAGAATCAGCAGGGTGCATCCTATTGGATGTGCGAATGCCTGGCATGGACGGTTTAGAGCTGCAAGGCATCCTGAATCAGAAAAACTGGAAAGTGCCTGTAATCATCATGACCGGGCACGCCGATGTAGCCATGGCCGTCGAAGCCTTGTCTGCGGGCGCTTCGGCCTTTATCGAGAAACCTTTTCGCCGTGCAGACCTGATCCGCAGTATCGAGCGTGCGTTGGCACAAGATCAAAAGGTCCGCGACGAGAAAGCTCGCTTGAACGAGTTGAATGAAAAGTTCAATCAACTAACTCCGCGTGAGCTCGAAATAACAGACTTGGTGGTCGCCGGACACATGACGAAACAAATAGCCTCGGAATTGCAGATTGGCGACCGTACGGTGGAAACGCATCGCCGCAATCTGATGCGCAAGCTTGATGCCAATAGCGTTGCTGAACTCGTCTCGTTGCGGCTTGAACACCGCACACTTCAGGCGCAAGGTTACTATTGACCGCGGCGCGGGTAATGAGCCGCCGCTGCAATTGGTTTTAGCGGGAGGAGGCAAGTTGCAGCGGGGCCAGATTCATTGACTGCGCCGCGGTAAAGAGAGCCAGTTGAAATGCTACGAGCTGGCCGGGAGATCACCTTCGGCTTGTGCAGTTTCTCCCAGTTTCTCAATATACTCGCCAGGAGTCATTCCAGTGATACGCTTGAAAACGCGATAGAAATGCGTCACGTCGCTAAAACCGGCAGCGACAGCGGCATACATAATCTGGCCAGTTTCTCGTAGACGATCCTGAGCATAGGCAACGCGTCTTTCACTTAGATACTCAACGATCGTCCTTCCAGTGCGTTGTTTGAACAGATCGGAGTAGCGACGACTCGAGATACCGCACATTTCGGCCAGGTCTTTCACACGAATCGGGGTATGGAAGTAATCCTCGATATAGTCGAGCGTACCGCTGAGTGCTTGTTCGCGAGAAAGACTTGCTGTCTTGCGCGCCGGTTCGCCGCGGAGTAAATGAACCAACAAGTCGATCAAGCCAGCGTGAAGAATCGCTGTCGCGCCTGGACCGCCGCGCGATTGTTCGATCAGCATTCGTTTGAAAGTGTCTCTTACTGCACCACGTCGATAACTGTCCATTCGTACGACAGGATACTGCGATTGAAATCGATCTTGCAAAGGTGGCATGATTGAGCGCAGTGCCTGCGATTCGTTGACGACCTGCGCAGAGAAGTGCGCAAAGACCAAAGTCAGAGGAGCCGTCGGATTGTCAACAAACCGGTGTTCGTCTCCGGCAGGGATAAGCAGCAGTTCATCTTTGCCAAGTGGCAGCCTGGAGGCCCCAAACTCGAGCGAGCCTCGGCCCACTGGAACCCAACAGAGTTTGTGAAAGGCGAATCGTCGTGGCTCCATCGTGAACGAAGAGGAGTGATGACTTTCAAAAACGAGAATGCCAGACTCGGGCAACGGAGGATAGGCTGGTCGACTTCGCCGTAATGCGGGTTCGGCTATGCTACGTTTCTTGCTCATCGTGTTCGCCACCCCGACAATAGGCACGACCAAGAAAGAATTGACACACGAGACCCGTGGAATCGGCAGCTACCAGCCTTCTATTCCGGATATGCAAAACAGTAACGCCAGTTCGGCTGCACCACGGCGAGTGCAGTTGTACCATGTTTTAGAGGCTTCTGTTCATAAACATAGGAAACTTGCTCTTTATGCCAATGCAAAAATTCTGTTTCTGCCAATTGCCGGTCGGCATCTTTGTATAGACTTTACTTCTCACGACGCATCGGGCAAGGAACCTCGGCTAAGAGTTGCTGCCAAGCAGGCACCATGAGAATCTTAGGTCTCCCCTAATATCGATTACGAGGCAAAGATGGGACTGCCAGTCTTTCGCGATAGCAAGTCTACAGTTCACCACGGGTCGCCCTGTGCTGCGATTCTGTTCTGGATCGTTGCCGTCAATTGCTCCAGCCATGCAGATACGATTGCTCTTTGGCTATTCGACGAACCGCGTGCACTCTACCCCAGCAGTGTTCTGGATAGCAGTTCGGAGAATGATTACCCCTTAGTGATTGGCCAAGGCGGCCATCTGGTCGCCGGCAAGTTTGGAAATGCATTGGAACCAACCGACCGTCGGCTCAGACACTATCCTCCCGGTCCCCGGTGGTTTGGGCTGGATTCGTCTGAGTCGGCATTGTCCGATGTTTCTGTCCCGATGAGCTGGTCTAACAGTTATTTTGCCGCGTTGATGACTAGCGGTGAGCGGCATCTTCGGAAGGAAGTTGGTTTTGCGAATGCGACCCAAACCGATTTGAACTTGGGCCCCTTCGATTGGACAGTTGAGTTTTGGTACCTGCCAACACAGGTATCGGACGCGGAAGGTGTTGTGTTTGAGTTGGGGCTCGGCCCACTTGGCACAGAACACCAGCGAACCAGCCTGGTATTGGAGGCCGACAACAGACACTTTCGATTACGTAATGATCCTAGCAAGGCCGACCTGCGTATCCCAACCGACGCCTCAAAACTGGAGTTGGCAGACCGCCAATGGCATCATCTGGCATTCGTCTACGACGCCTCGGCGCAGCAGATTCGCCACTATGTCGATGGAGTACTCCAGGAGTTACCTGCCCCCATAAGACTCCAAGAACTCCGTGATGGGGAGGATGCTTATTTGTCGTTGGCTCGCAACGGGTTAGGAGACTATCCACTTCCAGGCGCACTTGACGAGCTACGTTTTTCGACTGGCCAAGTCTATTCGCAATCCTTCGCACCTCCGCAAAGCTTTGGAGTTCCGCGGCTTGCACAGCGCAAGTCGGCTGGCCCGCCGTTGCTGTTCGATAGTACTGCCGAGTCCACCTTGCCGATTCCTTTGGGCACTCGCAAACACCTGTTTCTCGACGATGCCCTGATTGCAGAGATTAAGAACTGCCAGTTCGTCGTCAACCCGCCCCGATTGGCAGAGCGCGTAATCGACGGCATTCGCGGTTCTTTCAGGAAGCATCTCACAGTCGTTGAAGATGAAACGGGGGTGATTCGGATTTACAACAGCCTCAATCAGGATCAACTTGCCGTGTTTGTTTCAAACGACGGCGTTCACTTCGAGGCTCCCGAGGTCGAATTAGCGAGTTCGGCCAGACACGTATCGCCGGGAGTGCCACTCAAGAAAAAACGGCAGGCGGACCCACCCAATCTCGTAATTCCCGAAATGGTGGGGGGACTTGGCAACCCGTTTATTGACCCAGGTGCTCCCGACGAAGAACGCTGGAAGTATTTCAGCGATTACCATCGCCGCGGGATCTACCTCTACACTTCACCCGACGGTTATCATTGGAAGCGGTTGAAGACAGCTATCCTGCCGTTTCGGTCTGGCACCCAATCGTGCACGTTCTATGACGACCAGCGCCAGCGATATGTGTCGTACCACCGCTCGGGAATTTATCAGACCCCGGGAGGCGACACTCAACGAAGTTCGGTGGTAACTGAACACAAAGATCTTCGAGAACCGCTAGACTTCGATCCGCTGAGCCAAGAGGATTACCTGGCCCGACGAGAGACGCTACGACTACGCAACCCCCTGCCCTGGTATCTGGACAATGGCCCGCTCACGCCTGGCGGTTTTGGGATGGAATATCCGCATGCATTTGACCCCCTCTCGAACGAATTGCCTGGGACGGATATTTACATTACCAAAGCCCAAAAGTATGAGTGGGCGCCTGATGCTTATATGGCATTTCCGACAGTATATTTTCACTACGAACCCGATGGACCTCCTGCTAGGAACGTTTTGGCCCAAGCGAATCGTCAACGGGGTTCAGGGCCTGTCGAGACGCAACTCTCGGTCAGTCGCGACGGAATCCACTGGACTCGCCACCCTCGCCCTGCTTACGTCGGCATCGGCAATCATGCGGGCCGCGACGTCGTGACGGCCTACCTGGCACACGGAATGGTCTCTCGTGAAAAAGAGATCTGGCAGTATTATTTCGGCGAGACCCAGTACCACTCCGCGCACAAGAAGGACGCCCTCGGCCGAGCTGTTTATCGGCTTGTACAACGCAAAGACGGTTTCGTTTCGCTCGACAGCCCTTACGACTCTGAGTCATTCGTCAGGACAAAACCGTTTACGTTTACTGGGAATCGATTGACGCTCAATGTCGACACCGAGGCCACGGGTTTTGTGCAGGTAGGGTTTTTAGACGCGCATGGTGACCCAATCGAGGGATATACTCTTGACGACTGTATTTATGTCAACGGTGATTTCATCGACACAGGAATCGAATTCCTAGACCGTGGTCTTGATGTCTCTCCGTTGGCAGGCAAAACGGTCCAGCTCGTCTTCCGAATGCGCGGCAGCAAGCTTTACGCTATGCAATTTGTCGATTGAGAACTACTTTCACTCACTTTGACTAGCAATGAACAGGCGATTATTCAAGCTTGACATAGTGTGCGGTGGTTTCGTGGCTTGCCTGGCGTGCTGTTGGCCAAGCCTCGCAATGCCATTGCCACCCGGACCGCGCACGGCCGAGGTCGACCTGAATGACTATCATCGCCTGTGTTACATTTCGCAATCGACGGGATGCGACGAGACGGGAGACGGCAGCAGCAATCGTCCCTGGAAATCGATAGGACAGGCCCTGGAAAACGTGCGCGATGCCTCGGTCGAGCGACGCGTCGCGATTCTGGTGGCCGCCGGAACCTACCGAGAACCAACTCTTGATCTAAGAGAAGGCCTTGAGCTTTTCGGCGGTTTTCTCGCGGGGCCGTGGCGGCGAGATATCACCGAACACCGTACCGTACTCAAAGGCAGTGCTAAGAATCGCATCCTGGTCGCTGCCGATCACACCCGGATAGACGGCTTCACTCTCCGTGGCGCCATGGTACGCGGCCCGGGAGCTGCCGTGTATTGCAACGGAAGTTCACCGACAATCTCCAATAATTGCTTTGCCGACCACCGGACGAAGAAGCCGAAGAACTGGTCTCCGAAGCACTTGCACGAGACGGCCAACGATGGAGCTGCAGTCTACTGTTGCGACGGAGCAGCGCCCAGCATTCGACAAAACCTCTTCGCCGAAAACTACACCGAAATCGGCCGAGGTGCTGCAATTGCCATGCATGGTCATTGCCGAGGAGAGATTGTCGGCTGCGTGTTTCTGGACAATGCTACGGGCGTTGAAGACCAAGATCGTAGCAGCGACGGCGGTGCGGTCTCGGTCTTCGATTGGTCTGGTCCGCTCATTGAAGACAATGTGTTTCTGGAGAACAAATCCTTCAATTCCAATGATGGCGGGGCGTTATCCGTCGCGCTTTGGTCTTCTCCCAAGGTTCGAGGCAACGTGTTCGTAGGCAATCGCTCGACAGACGATGGCGGTGCGGTTTTTATTGCTGGCCAAGAACATCGCTACGATCGTCCGCAGGACCTGCTTCCCGCCCGCAGCGATTTTCTGATCGAGCTTTCGGAGAATCTGTTTCTCGGGAATGAAAATGTGAAGCGGAATTCAGGCGGCATCCGCCTGACGAAAGAAGCGAGAGCGACATTGCGGAATAATATTCTGGCTCGCGATGCGCGCCTCTATGTACAGAACAGCGAGGTGGAGATCGTGAACAATACCATCCTGGAAGATACGATTCTGCGCGACATGTCTGAGGAGACCGCAAAAGACTTGCTAGCCAACAACCTCTTTTGGGGTCGTTTGCAGATTGGAGTTCGTCGACGCAAATCAGCCGCAGGGGGCGCCTCGGTCGGAGAACCTGCTATTACGGGAGTTGAGCCCCGTCTGGCAGATAAGAGGCGCGAGTTAGAGATCGTCTCCTCGACCTACGACCCTGCGCTACACCTTACCCAAATTGATGTTTCCGCAAACGATTTGGTCGACAATGCATTAGTGAATCGTGTCGTCCGTTTTGAAAATCGTTGGGGCGTTGTGAAGACGAATCAAGCGAGTCATATCTCTGTCTGGGGCGACGTGAGGAACAATTCCAGACTGGTTCTTCTGCCAACCTATGAGATCCATCCCGACTCGCCGCAGATCGAGCGAAGCGCGAACATTCGAGGCTCCAGATAATCGTCCAACCATCTACCGATTTCTTGCTGCGGCAACCCAGCCAACGATCTAAGCCTGCTCTTGGAGAATCTCCTATGCTACCCAAACTCTACTGGCTCGCATGTTTCTGTTTGCTATTGCCAACCTCCCAGCAAGTCGCCGCCGAAGAAGATTTGACGCGAGAATACCAACCTCTGCGGATCAACAAATGTATCGAGCTGCTCGAGTCGGGGCAGCCGATCTATTACGACGATTGTTACGGAGGCTATGATGAAGGGCTGAAGCACGCCCGCACATGGGCCGACTATCTTGTATTCAACATGGAGCATCAGCCACTGGACTTTGGTTTGTTGCGCGAGTTTATGCAGGGGCTAGTCGATGGAGGGCCTACCGCAAGTGGACATCGCACGCCCACAGTGATCGTGGTGCTGCCGCTACTGGGGCTCGATGAAAAGTCGGTCAAGTCGGGCGGTTGGATGGTCCAGCAGGCCCTGGCTCAGGGTGTCCACGGCGTTCACCTGGCCCGCGCTCGGGATCCAGAAGCCGTGAAACGCTTTGTCCAAGCCGCTCGCTACCCGATCCACAAGCAGGGCTCGGAGAGCGTCCCCGAGGGGCTTCGCGGCTTCGGTAGTCATAAGTTTGCGGCATCGATTTGGGGAATCGAGGAACGAGAGTATTTGCAGCGAGCTGATGTCTGGCCATTGAACTCCCAGGGTGAGATCATGCTCGGCGTGAAGATTGAAGACAGGCAGGCGTTGGCGCACACTGAAGAGAGCCTGGCGGTTCCCGGGCTGGCGTTCGCCGAACATGGCCCGCGCGACATGGGCCTCTCTTACGGTTACCTGGAAGGCCGTGCCGACCCGCCAGTTCCTGCCGAGGTCGACGCCGCTGGTTCGCGTGTGCTGGCGGCTTGCAAAGCCAATGGCCTGTTCTTTCTCGACAACGTGTTACCAGAAAACGTCGCAGCTCAAATTGATAAGGGCGTGATGATTGGCGCTGGGCGCAAAGAAGCTTCAGCCGAGGCCGGCCGTAAGTACACCAATCGCAAGATGCCGTGGTGAGGTGTGCTCGCACAGCTTATCGTAATTGCTGCTTCAGCCACTCGAATGCTTCTTCCTGCATGTCACGGCTGAAAAGGTGGGGTACGTCCCAGAGCTTCGTCGTCAGGCGTGTTGCAGCGCCTTGCGACTCCCAGACGGCATGCATTTTCCGGTAGGCTTCTTCCACGCTCTTCACCGGAAAAAGCTTGTCCTGCAGGCCATTGTAAAAGAGCATTGGCTTGGGGCAGGCGAGGCTAGCCACGTCGGGGTAGTCGAGGTCGTTGAAGATTCCCGGGTGCATCATCGTATAGGTAGAATCTCCCCCTACTTGGTTGTTGCCCGGCACCATGAGCCCACGATTGGTAGCCATCCAACAGATCGCCATCCCTGCGGCGATGTGATCTGACATGGCGGCAACTTGCCAGGTGCGAAAAGATCCCATCGACAAACCCAAGGCCGCGATTCGGCTGCTGTCGACCTCAGGGCGCGAGGCGAGGAATTCTGCACCGCGTAAGTCGCCATGGGCAATCAGCCCCGCCAAGCTCATGCCAAAATGGAGTAGATTCGAGTTCAGGGCCTGCTGGCCCTCGAAACCTGCACCGCCCCGATCGGACCAATGCAGCGCATCGTACGCCAGGCAGACGTATCCGCGAGAGGCCAGTTCATCGCCCAAGAACCGCTGACCATAGTATTGATCGACCCACTTGCGCGCTAACTGGGTTTTCTCCTGGCGTTCGTCCCACGGTTCGACCACTTTCTCTTTGCCGATGCGAAACTCAGCGCCGTGGTCGTGCAAGAGGAGAATGGCCGGATGAGGGCCCGGCCCATCGGGGACCAGCAGATAGGCCAGCACGCGGCTATCTGCGGTAAGATTGAAAGCAACCTTATGCGAGGTGTAGCCAGCCCGTTTTTGACTGCCGATGATGGCGGGCTCGAACGGCGCGTCGGGCGAGGGGGTCAGGAAGTAGTTCAAAACACGTTTGCGCGTCTCGCTGCGCCAGCGATCGAAGTCGGCGCCGTTTGACTGACTCCAGTTCTCCCAAGAATAGGGATACGTCAGCCGCTCAGCCAGTTGTTTGTAGAATACCGGCAGGTGCCCTTGAGAGCCTTGCAACTGATACCCGAATTCGGGATGGAGCGTAACGACGTTCTCTTCCGCTGTTGCATGATTAGGAAGAAGCAGTGCGTGAAGGCCGATAATGGCAATGATTAGTTTGTTCGATCTGGTCACTGTCGCGATCCTCCAGGCTTGACTTGTGGTGCTAAAGAAACTTCTCAACGCTTAGCATTATATTGACCACGGCAATCTGAAAACGGCTGAAATTAGTATTCGCGTGGCGAATGATCTGCCGCCTCAAGCGGTATTCCGTTGGAGACTGCGAGTGCGGCGGTTGCAGGGGGCCAATTCGATCGCAATGATCAAGGCTCCGAAGTCATCACATTCCAGCCCGCCTGACTTCCTGGTCGAAGTATGATGTGTCACAATAGAGTTCCTCACGATTCACGAGGCGTATGCAGCTTCTTTCTGGAGCAAGAGCAAGTATGAGCAAAGTTCTGTTGATCATTGGCGACGGTGCGGAAGTGATCGACACCATGGTGCCGCTCTATCGCTTGGGCGAGGACCATGAAGTCGTAAAAGCCGCCCCCGAGGTTCGAACGTATCATCTTGTCCAGCATCATCACGATCCTAACTGGGACGTGACGATCGAAACGCCAGGTTACGATTTGGAATCAGACATAGCGCTGCGCGATGTCGATCCCGACGAATACCTGGCCTTGGTTTTGCCTGGTGGGCGGGCTCCTGAGTTTCTGCGGTATGATCAAGACTTGATGCGTATCACTAGAGACTTTTTTGCCAAGCAGAAGCCGGTGGCTTCGATCTGTCACGGCATCGAAATCTTGGCCGCCGCTGATGTGATTCGGGGTCGAAAGGTGACGACCATTCCCCGTTGTCGTTTGGACGCAGAATTCTCGGGCGCCACTTATGTCGCAGAGCCGCTGGTGGTAGACGGCAATCTGTATTGCTGTCGCTTCAAGCGCGAGTGTTCAGGTTGGATGAAGGCCTTTGCCGCTGAGCTTGCCAGGCGGGGCTGAGGTATTCCACTCGACGTCAACTGATCAGCCAGACGAATCCACCGACTAAGGCGCCGACAGCGACCCAGCCTGCCAGGAAGCCGACAACCGCAGTTTTCGACGGCATCGGTATCTCTAACCCCAACACGGTGCAGAGCATGGGCCGATTTACCGCAACGACGCCCTCGGGCAACGTACAAGTCTCGGTAATGACCTCGTCCTGGCCAATAGGCGTTCGGGTAAGTGCATAGAACCTCGTGAGTTTTTGCTCTGCCGTAGGCTTTGTGCACAGGCTCACGACGACACCAACCGTCAGCGCGGCAGTCATGTAAATCAAGACTACCCAGGGATCGTAGATCGCATCAGGCTTTCCTTCTTCTCTCCAAATGAGTCGCAACTGGTCTGCCCAAGGCTTGTCCGAGAGCCAGGCAACGACGCTGGAAAGAGTAGTTGCCCACCAGGCGGCAAAGC
Organism: Planctomycetales bacterium; assembly: GCA_020427155.1. GTDB lineage: Bacteria > Planctomycetota > Planctomycetia > Pirellulales > Lacipirellulaceae > Bythopirellula. The sequence goes on from JAGQOW010000049.1 coordinate 20,094, forward strand.
CCGCAATCGTTGCTGCCCATGCGCCCAAAGCAGTAGCTCGGCGCCATACGAGCCCCATCCAAAAAGCGATGCCCATCATCGGAGCAATCTTAAACCAGGTGTCCAACGCTGAGATGACCGTAGGAACCAGATAGGCAAACACGACCCCGCCGATCACAACAGCCAAGGACGCAAATCGCCCAATTACAAGGTAGTGGTTCTCGGAGCGACCAGGTTTCAAGGGCTTATAGACATTCTCTGTAAACAACCCGGCTGAAGCGATCATGACCGAATCGCAGGAACTCATGACGCCCGCCAGCAGCGAGGCAATGAACAAACCCAATAACCCGGGAAGAACGGCGGGAAGGAACTCGCGGGCAACCTCGCCATAAACGTGGTCTGCTTTGACAGATCCGAGTTCAACACCGCGGTTGAGATACCACGCTACCGCCGCCAGCGCCGTGATCGACCAGGCCATCGTACAGATACGTTTGACAATGTTGCCAACCATGAAGCCGACCCGGCCATCCATCTCGGTTCTTCCCGCGGCACAAACGCCCATGATGAAAGGCTGAGCGACGATCCCTACCAGGGCTTGGAGCGAATACATCACAATAAAGAACTTGCCGATCTTGCCAGGGGAGACGAGCGATAACATCTGCGGGTTCTGCACCGTTTCGCGAATTCCATCCAAGCCGCCAACGGCATTCAGCACAAAGGGCAGCAAAAGGAAAGAGAAGACAACTGTCAAGATTCCCTGGAAGAAGTCTGTGATAATCGCAGCACCTAATCCACCGGCAGTACCGTAGACGACGAACAGAACGGTAATAATCGCAATCGCCCAATTGGCGTCCAGAAGCCCTCCCGTGCAAGAATGAATCAATTCACTTGATCCCTTGAGCAGCAAGCCGATTTTGACCGATAGATTCGCAATCCCCACGATTGCAAAAAGCACCGCGACGCTCATATCGTAGCGCAACGCATAGACATCGGCAGTCGTGATTGCCCGAAAGCGTCGCATGATCGGCGCTATCAGCCAGTAGAAGGGTGTGGCCGGCAACCACACCCACTGCCACCAGATTCCTGAGATGCCGTTCTTGAAGGTGCCTGCTGCGACCGTTACCGCCTGATCGGACGCCGTGCCAGTACCAAAGGCATGGGTAATCATCATCGCCTTGCCGAATTTGCGCGGCATAAAATAGTCGCCGGCGGTTTTCACCATGCGCGCCATCCAGACGCCAAGCGCCGTGATTCCTACCAAGTAAACGACTATTACCGCAATGTCGGCATAATGAAGTCCAACCATGCTGATCCTCTAGCTTGGAAGAATAGTTTGATTCGTCGGGCTATTTGCCGGCGGCTTCGAGATAATCTTTGTATGCCGCGGATAGATCGGGTGCCTTGCCCTCAGACGAGGAGTGGACAAAAACTCCATAACGCAAGCGAAACCTTTCGCCTGCCTTGACCGGCACCATGCTTTTTTCGCCTTTGCCAAATGCTTCGCGTCCGAAGGGATTGGCTTCCAAGAGCCCATAATCGCGTGCATGGAACCAGCTGGGACGAAAGTTCTTCGGGTGACAGAAGATGGTCATCCCAACGTGTTTGCCATCGAGAGTGCCACTGTAGTCACACCAATCGGCCGAGTTACCCCAAACTTCTTTGCCATTCTTCCGGCCCTCGGAGTCAAGAATCGTGCCGTTGCCCTCGGGAATGCCCCCCTCGGCATCCGTTTCGGCGCGAATCGGAGTTGCCACGCGAAAGCCGATACCCATTTCTTCCTGGTCGCCGAAGTAGAACTCTTGTGGCCCATAAAAGGTCGAATCCCAGAGCAGAAGATAACCTGCCGGACGGGCGAGAATGGTAAAGCGTACATCTTCTTCGCATACAGTTTTCGAGACGTCTTTCTGATCCTGGTAATGGTTGTGGACAGCGAACGTCCCTTTGCCTGCTCCGCCATGCGGGGCCTCCAGCATCGAATCGTGAATCGTAGGAGCCGCAAGCCTCCAATAGTCGCTGCCACTGATATCGCCAAAAGACATCCAAAGGCCTGGGTGGAACGTGCCATGATCCGAGCGATCTTTGCCGACGATCGGCGGATGATTGCGGGTCACCTGCGGCGCCCCCGGGGCGCGTAAGTGGGCAAAGTAGGGTCTCGTGATTTCGCTGTCTTCATAAACATAGAGGGCCACCTGCTGGCCGCCGACACTGATGGCAATCTGTCCCGAATTGGCAGTGTCGAAGTCAACCTTTGGTTGCTCTGCCCGGCAAACCGTGCAGGTCGCGAAGCAGGCAAGAGATAAGCACATCAGAACGGCAAACAGTTTTGTAATTCGCATAAGATTCATACTCCTTGAGGTGTTGCCCAGTGGCCATCGCTGCGATAGGTGCGCGATAACAACTGTTGTGCTGCGCTGTCGCCGACGATCGCCTGTTTTTCAGGATCGAACTCCAGCGATCGGCCAACTCGAAGCGCGATATTGGCCAGGTGAATTGGCGCCACGCTGTGGAAAGCTTCCAAAATGTCCGCGTTCGGCCTGCGACCGGTGCGAATCGCATCGAGGAAATCATCGAGATGCTCAAGCGGCTGAGACGATTTCTCGACTTTCTTCTCCACAATCACCTCGTTGCGTTCGCCGATGACCTGCAGCTTGCCACGTTTACTAAGAAACATCTTTCCTTTGGTGCCAAAGAACTCGACTCCACTGTCACAGTTTAGCGGGTAGTTTCGCGACCAGAGCCGCATTTCGAAAATCAGTTGTTTTTGACTCCCCGTGACTCCGTCGCCTGGATACTCAAAGACGCAGGTGGCCGTATCGGGAAACTGCTGGTCGTCATCATGGAAATACTTGCCTCCCAAGGCAACGACCTTCGAGGGCAGCGTATCGGCTCCCAGGCCCCAACGGGCATAATCAAGCTCGTGGGCGCCGTCGTTTCCGATATCGCCAGTACCGAAGTTGTACCACCAGTGCCAATGATCGTGAAAACGATTGGCCTGGAAGGGAACCATTTCGGCCGGACCAACCCAGATGTCGTAATCCACCTCGCTGGGCGGAGCCGAGGGCTGGACATGGCCGATGTTGCTGCGCTGCTGAATGTTCCAGGCTTTGGCGATGAGTACGTCGCCAATCACTCCATCGCGGAGCATCTGGATGGCTTCGATCGTGAAGGCCCTGCTCCGCTGTTGGGTACCGTGCTGGACGACGACCTTGTTGCGGCGAGCCGCCTCGAGCAGCAGCTGGGCTTCGCGGAAATTGTGGCTACAGGGCTTTTCTACGTAGACGTGCTTGCCGGCTTCGCAAGCCATAATGGCTGCCGGTGCGTGCCAATGATCTGGAGCGGCAATGACGACCGCATCGATCTCCTTGTCGTCAAGGATGTGGCGCAGATCGGTCGTCGCATGGGCAGAATCAACCCCCGCCTTTTCGGCGGCAATCGCCAGGCGCCGGCGATCGGGGTCGCACACATAGTTAGCCCGTTCATAGAACCAGCGCCCCCGCTGACCACAACCAATGAGTCCAATTCGCAGCGCATTATCGGCTTGGCCGGCTCTGAGGGTCCGCGGCAGGCTTGCCGCAACAACACCAGCGCCAGTTTGTCGAAGAAAAGTTCTGCGAGAAGTCGCGGCTGGGAAGGTTCCGACATCGCAACGGAGGGTCACATCGCGGCGGGGAATCACTTGGTCAACTCCACCTCGCTGCGTGCACCTTGTTCCAGTGCCTGGATGATTGCGCTGTTGTCCAGATCGCCAAGTCCCAGATTCTCGGCTTGCCCCAGGAGTTGCAAATGAAGGCTCGATAGGGGAAGCGAAATACCTGCTCGAGCGGCTTCCTCAAGCATGAGCCGCACATCTTTGCTGTGCTGCGAGAGTTTTGCCTGGGTCGAGAAATCTCCTTCGACCATCTTCTTGCCCTTCACATCCATCACGACGGAGTAGGCGTTGCCTTCTTTCAAGACGCTTAGTGCCTTGGACATCGGGATGCCGATCGACTCGGCAAACAACATCCCTTCGGCCAGGGCGACGCGGTTGAGCCCGAGCACCAGGTTGTTCACTAGCTTCATCTTGGCCGCGCTACCCCAGGGGCCAACGTGAAAGCTCTTTGCCGCGAGGCACCCGAAAAGATCAAGACAGTTCTTGTAGGCAGCCTGAGGGCCGGCAACAATCGCGAGCGCCTCGCCCCGACGGGTCTGTTCGCTGGAAGCGGCAATGGGCGATTCCAGGTAATCCACACCCAGCTTTGCCAGTCGTCCGCCCAGGGCCGACGTTTGATCAGGATCGCCTGTCGTGGTGTCGATGATCACCTGCCCGGGTCGCAATCCCTCGGCCATCTGATGCAGGACTTCTTCGACTACGTCGGTTGTGTAAAGGCAAACGACTACGCGATCACAAGACTCGAACGGATTGTCGCACCACTGAGCTCCGAGCGCGATCAGAGGATCAGCTTTCTTGCGGGTGCGATTGAATACCCGCACCGGATAGCCGGCTCCCAAGAGGCGTTCACAAAGTGCGGTGCCAAGCAACCCCAGTCCGATTACTCCAATCGGACGTTGCTCTCCATCGCCGTTGACTACCGGTGTGATCGAATCGCGTGACATATCTTCGAAAAACTTCCTATCAGCTGCTTAGGCAACTGTTTGCATTCGGGTGAACGACCAACATTTAGCCCCATTCTAATGCAAAGGTTTCACAAAGCAGAGGTAGTTCTGCGAGAAAAGGGGCTAACGTCCTAGAATGCCAAGCGAGCATTGCTGTTTCCTAAAACGCCAAGGAATATCTTGCAGAATAGTCGAAGTGGGATCGGTAAATTCCTATGTTTTTTCTTGCACTGCTGCTCAAAGCGCTTCATGATGAACGGGTGACGCCAAGTATCCGGGTGGTCCGGGCGTGCTTGTTTTTTGCAGGCCGCACTTTTCGTTTGGATGCGCGGTGGCGATATGAGACACGGTTGGTTTGGATTATCCGCCAGTTGTCGAATTCGCACTTGCAGTTATCGAACCGCGACAATTAACCTGATGTTCGTAGTCGTAGACGCAAGGTGGTGAAATGGAGGAGCCGCCATAACAAAGGTTCTTTCAGTAAACGGCTCGATCGATCAACAACTAGAATTCGAAGTGCATGAAACACTTCACGGGGTGAGAGCAAGAAGCTGTAACTTTTTTTGAGTATCTTTTCACTGTTTTAGTTTTGGAGGGAGTGACTAATGAAGGTTGGAAATGTGAAATGTTTGGCAGCTGCTGCGCTAGTATCCGCGTTGTTGGGTGCTCAGAGCGCCAAGGCACAGTTTGAAACTGTTACGTACTTTCAGGGTGCAAACACGACGACAGCGACGAATGGGCCTACTTTTGATGGGGAAGTACCTGTCGACGCTATCCCTACTCATAGTGGAGCCAGCGATTATAGCGCTTCTGGATTGAATCTCGGGACTGCCGGATACTGGTTCTTTAACTTTGACGCTCCGACGAATTCAGGTTCTGCCCCCGAAGCGTACGAAGTAGAAGCCTTGCCGAGTTGGGTAGTCGTCGACAAGACTTCGACCGACCCAACCGTTCGCACATTGGCTAGCGACGGCGGAATTGACAACTCTAAAGGAGGCCAGGGTTACGACACTCTGACCTTGCCCGAAGCTTCTGGCCCTCTGACAGGTGAATCGGGAGCGCTAATCGCACCGCTTTCTGCGGGTGATTCAGTCAATGTCTTCCAAAGCATGTACTTGACTGCCGGTACGCCCAAGAACTTCTGGCTTCATATTGTGCTGGACAACACCAACGGCGCTCACGATACCGACCGGAGATTGAAATTCCGAGGCCACGATGAGTTTGGAAGCGAAATCAATATGAGGCTCAACAACCTCGTGGATATCGATGGAAGCCCAGACGTCTATAGCTTCCTGCTGCAGAATTGGGGAGCTGGTGACGAACTCGCCATGCAGATCCGAGGCTTTGGTGGATTCAACGATCGAAGCATCGCGGGCATCATGTTTGACGTGGCGGTCCCCGAACCGACTAGCTTGGCTTTGTTGAGCCTTGGTGCGGTTGGGCTTGGCTGCGTACGACGACGCCGACGTTAATCCTAGGCCATAATCGTTGTTCATTCGCCCACCCTGGCCAACCGAGTTGGCCAGGGTTTTTGTTTGGCCTCTACCTAGAATTGAGAATTGATAGCAGTCTCTTCTTCGCAAATTGTGAAGGACTTGGGCCTAAATTGCAAAGCGCTCGTAAGAGTCAGATAAGTGCTTCGGGCAGGTGCTGGTGGCAAGTTGAGCAATCTCGCAGTTTGAAGCGTGATAGTAGCCGGAAAAACTTGACCCAGAATAGGCAAAGAGTTAACTTGAAGTCAGTTGGCGTTCTTTTCTTTCTCTAACGCGGTTTGTCTATATATGAGGGGGAGAAGTTGTCCCAGTTTCGACAAATCCGGAGGTGTCACCGTGTCGACCAGTAGAACCAGGGCTTTCACACTTGTCGAGTTGTTGGTAGTAATTGCTATCATCGGCGTCCTCGTGGCGCTGCTGTTGCCCGCGATTCAAGCAGCTCGCGAGGCTGCGCGACGGTCGCAGTGCATCAACAACCTCAAGCAGATCGGTTTGGCAATCCAGAATTACCACGGGACGAGAAACGAGCTTCCGCCCTCTCGTTTGCCCTGCCATCATGCTACGTGGGCTGCCCTATTGTGGCCTTACCTCGAACAAGACAACATTGCTCAACGTTGGTTGCCCAATAAATCTTTCTACAAACAGCCGCTGGAGAACTTAGACGTCCAGGTGCCGTCTTACCTCTGCCCTAGCCGACGGTCGGCGCCACAACTAAGTCTCGAAGGAGATTTTCGCCAAGGTGGAGGCAGCCAAACCCATCGTCCCGGCGGGCTGGCAGACTATGCTGTAGCAATCGGTGACGGCGAAGGTTATACAGGGGATGGTGGTGAGGAAACGGCTCCCGAGGACAGCACACCGAACGGCCCCTTCCGAGTAGGAAAGGCAGGGAAGTGCTACGGGTTCGATCCAGACGTTTACTTTGAAGGAGATTACACTTCACAGACTAATTTCAAGAGCATCGAAGATGGCTTGAGCAATACTCTGTTTGTCGGCGAGAAACATCTCGTCCCGCAAGGGTTTGGCAAGAAACAATTCGACGACAACTCGATCTACAACCCCGACTTCCATCGTACGATTTCGCGATACGGCGGCCCGAAAGCTCCATTAGCAAACGCGCAGGACGAAACGATCCCGCCGTTCTCGAATTTTGGAAGTTGGCATGCTGGTATCGTTAACTTTTCCGTGGGCGATGCGAGTGTTCGAAGTATTAACAATTCTATCGATCCGCTGGTCTTGAGATTACTTGTCGTACGCAATGACGGTAACTCAGTCAGTTTTGGCGATCTATGATACCAGCTGCTTCCGGCCCAGGTGAGAAAAGGCGATGTTGAGATTGTGGGTGTTGTGGACTGGCCTGAACCGTGGCCTCGCCCCGGTTCTACTTAGAACGTCTACTTTGTGCCTCTTGGTAGTTCTAGTAGGTTGTTCTGGTAGTGGCCCTATGCCTACATTCCCGGTTACAGGGACCGTCAAACTACCCGATGGCAGTCCCTTGAGCGGGAGTCAAATGCTGGTGCGCCCAAACGAGAATCCGAAGTACTCCGCCAAAGGGGAAGTCGATGCGGAGGGCAATTTTGTGCTCACCACATTCGAAGTCGGCGACGGAGCTATCGCTGGCACCCATCAGGTCCTGGTATTTCCTCCTGTGACAAGGGAGTCGTTGGATGACGTCGCTAGCAGGAGTAAGAAGCCCATGCCCGTCATTGATGATATCTACCAAAACGAGCGGACCTCTCCCCTCAGCATAACTGTCTCCAGCGACGGGTCGTCAGAGAACCACTTCGATCTTGTGGTCGAGCCTCCCAAGCCGAGGAAGAGAAGGTAACACTCGCCTAGTTGGTGCTGTGATTCTATTGGGAAGGTGGGCAGCCTGCTCTATTGCTTCAAGTCGATGGTGAATAGACCTAGGTTTGCCTTGGACTCACTAGCGACCAAGACGTGGCTTACAATCCCCGTTGACATTGATTTCTAGCGGGAGCAAGCAATTTGCTGCGGGGGCGCAGATGCTCTGACTGCGCTGCCGTCACTATCGATCCTTGCGCGGCGAATGAGCCACCGCCACAATCGGTTTCCTGGTTGGAGACAGCGAGTTGTGGCGGTGGCACGGGTTCATTTCGAGTGCAATGACCAAATGACCAATCAGATGTTTAAACTTGGTCCGCCTGCAACAAAACCTCCCGAAGATGTACCATCTGAGCGGCGCGGCAGAGAGCACACCCAGGCCAAACGCTTCAGCCTGTCTTTGCTGGCGGACCACCTCCCTGCCACCGCGCTTGCTAAGGCCACAGGATTCTGAAGCCAATTCATTCAGCACGATTTGCGAAAGGCACGCGGCTGCTTTCCACCAGATTGCCGGCAACCGAGGAAGCTTATCCAACCAATTGAGACTGCCGCCCCGAACGCTTACCGAACAGGATCAACGTAGCCGTCATAGCAAGCAGGGCGCTTGCTGGTTCGGGAACGGTGCCAACCGAAGCCGCGAGGGGACTAGGGAAGGTCCCAAATTGGCTTTCCCACAGAGGAATCAAGGAGATGTCGGTACGCTGAATTGCCAGGAAATCAAACCCGTCGACGTCGCCATCAGGTTCGACGTCAACGCTTGGTGTAGCCAAGGTTGGGGAAAGTATCCCTTGGCTGTAGGCGTAGAAATCGATATCGACGCCCCCCGGAGCGGATCCCGAAGACATTCCCATGCCAAGGAAGGCACCCGACGTGAATTCATTCTCGCCGGATAGAATGATATTGAACGTCTGAGGCGTGGTTACTTCGCCATCGTGGTAGACATTGACCTCGTGCGTGTTCCCGTTCACAGGCACCGCCAAAGCTTGGATGGTAATCCAGAATTCGTGCCATTCGTCGAGGTCGGCGCTAGGTATCTCGACGACATTCATGTTCGCGTCTGTGGCAAAATTGGTGTCTACATCCGCTCCGTCTAGAGCATTGTTATTCATCACTAGCCCAGTCTTGGTGACGGTGAGTCCCTCTGAATCAATCGTACTTTGGCCCATCAGACTGAAAGCCATCTGCTGCTCGCCACCTGCGCCGGTCTGAGTGAGATGAAACATTCCTCGCCCGTCGTTGTAAACTCTGGAACCGAAGCCATCGGTGGGCCATGGAAGCGTGTCGCCTAGAGTAGTGCCACCCTCGACAAAAATGTCGTCGATTGGCCCGGTAGCGGCCGTGGCGAGACGAGCTCGAAATGAAATAGTAACGCCATTATCGAGAATGGCGTGGTTACCATTGAACAAGGGATCGACGGTAAGATCGTGAGCAAACTGAATCTTTCGATTATTGCCTTCTTGCCTAGGCGCCCCGGGCCCAGCTTGGGCGTTCTTGTCGACCCAACCATAGCTTTGCGGCTGACCGGGATCCTGCACTCGTAAGTAGGTAGTTCCCGAATCGGTATAGGTGGCGACGCCTCCTGGCGCGGCAGGGATGATCGGCGGCGTGCCGGTCGGAACTCCACCTAGCGGATCGCCGGGCGCCGTACCATCCCACTGAGAACTCTTAAATGTCCATTCGGCATCAGCGCAATTGCCTGCCTGAGATGGATTGCAACCCGGATCAAGTACACGTGGGTCGACCAGAGCAGGAGTGCCACTCTGTCCGCCTGGACTATTTGCATCTGTTCCGTTGATGTAATCCGGATTGGGACCGTCCAGATCATTGTAGAATGCTTCGTTCCCATCGTAGGAGTAGTACCAACCTGGGTCATTGTAGAGCACACCGACGGCCCACGCAGAGCGGCCATGACCAATGCTAAACAATGTGGAAACCAGAAGCCCAAGGACGAATGGCAGAACCGATAGTGAACGCATGGGAAACGTCTCCCCCACAGGAAATAGAACAAGAGAAAAGAGTCAAACTCTACTACGTCAGCATAATAATACGCAAAACGCAAGTCAATCAATCGTCCTCTCCTAAGCAACACATTCTCAAAGTTGCTGTAAAAAATGTGTCGAAAACCAACGGCTATTAGCTATTTAGGAAACCAGACACTGGGCATGTCGGTCGAGGCCGTATTCGCTGAGTATCACGCTAGCTCATTCGCTGCCTGGACCTTCCTTGCAAGCAACTGTTGTGCTCAGAATCAAGAACTTGAGCACCGTCATTCATCTCAGGTGAAATACCCTCCGAGCGTTGGCTGAGAGCATTGCTTGGCGATCGGTGCTGCTGAGTTGCATCGCTTCGATGGCAGCGAGAGTCGAACGAATGTAGTCGGGGCCGCCGCCGGGATCGAAGGGCATATCGGTGGCAAAGAGCAATCGCTCGGCGCCGAAGAATGTTCGGCCGCACTCGATCGCCTCTTGTGAACCGAATGAGGCCGTGTCGGCGTAAAACCGTTTGCACGCGGCGACCGGCGATTCACTAAGCGTCGTGCTGGCATAGGCCTCGGCGCCAGGCGGATTGCGCGTGCCCAACAGCTGCATGCCAGGCCCCAGGCGACCGGCGAGCATCGGCATGTAACCACCCACATGATGGGCCACGATCTTCAGCTTCGGCAGGGAGTCGAAGATCCCAGCCAGCGCAAGTCGAGCCATGGCGAGAGTCGTTTCGTAAGGCCAACCAAGAGCCCACCAGAGGTCGTATTTCGAGTACTGCTCGCCCGGATAATCGGGAGTAGTCATGGCGCGCGTCGGATGGAGCAACAGCGGCCGATCGAGTTGGTGCATGGTGCGAAAGATCGGCTCGAACTGGCGGTCGTCCAAAGGTTTACCCAACACGCTGGTAAAGACTTGAACGCCAACGGCGCCGAGCTGCTCGACGGCCCGCCTGGCTTCGACGACGCTAGCGGCGGGATCGTTCAGCGGCAAGGTAGCGATGAATCCGAGAATTCTCCCCTGCCCTGCTTCGACCATGCGGGCCATCTCGTCGTTCGCCACTCTAGCCAGCTCGACGGCTGCCTGGGGGGCGAGCACTTCGACGGGCGGAGACGCCAAACTTACGAGCTGCCGATATCCAGAAAACTCGTCAAGCATTCTCAGGCGGGCTTCGAGATCGACCATTACCCGAATCGTCGCCGCGCGTTCAAACATCAGCAATGGAGCAGCAGCGGCTTGGCGCACAGCTTCGCAGTACCTGGGAGGCAAGCAGTGGCAAAAGACGTCGATGCATTCGGCTGGCATTGCAGTAGACTTCTGTGAATTGGAGCCCGTCCCTGAGCGCAAGGATAGTAAGCTCTGATCGCCAGTGGCGATGTCAGAAGGCGTCGGTAAGCGTTGGGCCAATCATTTCTAAGGCGTCGCGAATGGCGTTGATCTCCTTGCCTGCGAGCGGCTGAATCGGTCGGCGGAAATGGGGGCTGGGAAAGTGTCCCAAGAGCCACCGCGCCACTTTCATGCGTTGATGGGCACCGCACCCTGGTTCGCCAAAGTTGTAGATGAGCCGGGCAAGAGGCGCCACAGTTTTTTGGGCACGCTTCGCCCGCGCATAGTCGCCGTCGAGAGCCGCGTGAACAAGCTCGACGATGAGCCGAGGAGCAAAGCCGGCAAAGCCGATGAGCGCTCCGTCGGCCGCTTCCAAAAGCGTGGGGAGTAAGAATTCATCGTGGCAGGTGACGATTGTCGTTTCTGGCGACGATTGCTTGAGTTGCTCGTAATCGTAAAGCCAGCGAGACATGTCGCGCGTTCCCATTTTGATCATCACGACGCGCGGATGCCTGGCGATCTCGATCATTTCGGGAAGCAAATAGCTCGCCTTGGTCCAAGCGGGATACTGGTGCAGGACGATGTCAATACCTGCAGCGTCTGCCACTTCGGTACAAAACGCGACAGCGGTCGGCGAAGTGCGACCAAACCGCAGCCAATGGTGCGGGGGCATCAGCAAGATCGAATCAGCCCCTGCTTCTTTGGCGGCTTGGGCATGTTCGATGGCCTCGACAGTGCCTTCGGCCATGACACCCGAAGTAACCTTTACGCGGCGGGTGGAGCGAGCAACACTTTCAGCCACAATCCGGGTGACTTGCATCCGCTCACGGGGCAACAACGACATCACTTCGCCGGTGTGACCATTGCAAACGACGCCCTGAATTCCTGCGACCGCAACAAGCCGCTCGACATACTCGGCCAAGCCGGTTTCATCGATCGATTGATCCTCGCGAAATGCGCAGAGGGTGGCAGCAAAAACGCCCGCCCAAGGGTTCGTCTGCCAAGTCATGAATAGATTCCTGCGGACAGTTGCGAAGTTGCCAACGGCACTCGAGTGAAGCCAATTCTATCAGATTCTCATTGGGTTGTTTGAGCCAAGCGCCCAAAAATTGGCGACAACGACCCACCCGGCAGCAGTTCTTGCCGATAGTGATTTCCGTTTTGACCAAGCTTGGCCAACGACTGGCCAACGGTTAGCCAAGGTGTGACAATGTTCGAAGACTTGTACTACGAACAGCACATGCAAATGAGGTAGCAGGGTGCAACTAATAAGTATCTTCGCAGCCCAGGCTAGCTTTAGCCGACTCATCGTCCTGGCACTCGGGGTCTTGCTTCTGTTGGATCAACCATCCTACGCTTGCGAAGATGAGCATCCGCCCGTGGTGCGCACTCCCGTTGTCCAGCGCACGTTGCAC